>CALMIF010000223.1 GCA_937864045.1 uncultured Aquabacterium sp.
ACGCCGCCGTGGCCACCTCGTTCGCCATCGGCGTGGTCGAGCCCTGGATGAGCGGGCCGGCCGCCGGCGGCTGCATGACGCTGTGGCGCGCCGACACCGGCCGCGCCGAGGTGGTGGACTACGGCATGCGCTCGCCGCTGGCCTTGAACCCGGCCGACTACCCGCTGACCAACGATGGCCGCGTGGCCGACCTGTTCCCCTGGCCGGCGGTGGTCGACGACCGCAACATCACCGGCGCCGGCGCGGTGGCCGTGCCCGGCGTGGTGGCGGGCATGGACCTGGCGCACCGCCGCCATGGCCGCCTGCCCTGGCGCGACCTGGTGCGCCCCGCCGCGGCGCTGGCCGAGCAGGGCCTGATCGCCGACTGGTACTCGGGCCTGCTGACGGCGTCCACCGCCAAGGCGCTGAGCCGCGATGCCGACGCGGCGCGCATGTTCCTCGACGACGGCGTGTTCGCCATCGTCGGCGGCTGGACCGACACCCAGACCCGCCACCTCGACCAGACCGCGATGGCGCGCACGCTGGCGCAGATCGCCGAGGAAGGTGCGACGGCCTTCTACCGCGGCGACATCGCCCAGGCCCTGGTGCGCGACGTGCAGGCCAAGGGCGGCTGCCTGGCGCTGGACGACCTGGCCGGCTACGAGGCGGCCTGGGCCGAGCCGCTGGTGCTGGACCACCGAGGCGGCCGCCTCTACGCCCCGCCCGGGCTGACCGGCGGGCCGACGATGGCGGCCGCCGTGGCCGAGCTGGCCAAGGCGGCGGCACCGGCGGCCGGCGGCCCCGGTGCGGCCAGCACCCTGGCGATGGCCCGCGCGCTGCACGCCGCCTTCGATGCCCGGCTGCGCGGCATGGGCGACCATAAATCGCCCAGGCAGCCCGGCTGCACCACGCACTTCAGCATCGTCGATCGGCACGGCAATTTCTGCTCGGTGACGCAGACCCTGCTGTCGATCTTCGGCTCGCGCGTGGTGTCGCCGTCCACCGGCCTGCTGCTGAACAACGGAATCATGTGGTTCGACCCCGAGCCCGGCCGGCCGAATTCACTCGGCCCGGGCAAGCGCTGCCTGGCCAACTACTGCCCGGTGGTGGGCCACACGGCCGACGGGCGGCAGTTCGCGCTGGGTGCGTCGGGCGGCCGCAAGATCCTGGGCGCGGTGCTGCAGCTGGCCGACGGCCTGATCGCCCACGGCATGGACCTGGAGACCGCCTTCCACGCACCGCGCATCGACGTCAGCGGCAACCAGCGCCAGCTGATCGCCGACCAGAGCTTGCCGGCGGCCACGCTGGACGCGCTGCGCGCGGAGTTCAATGTCACCACCGCGCGGCGCCAGCCGCATCCGTTCGCCTTCGCCTGCCCGGCGGGCGTGGAGCGCACCGCCGGGCTGAACCGTGGCTGCACCGAGACGGCGTCGCCCTGGGGCGATGCGGTGGCCGAGCGGATGGGCTGACCGCCGCGCCCGGCGCTACTTCCGCAGTTCGTCCGTCGCCAGCACCATCGCCGGCTGGTCGTTGTTGTCCAGCGCTTCCTTGGCCAGCTTCTCCTGGTCAAGCCTGGCGGCCCGCTTGCGCATCACGTTGCGCAGCAGGTCCTCGGCCTTGAGCCTCGCGTCCCGGTTCTGCTGCAAGTCCTGCTTCAGGTCCTTGAGGCGGTCGCCCTTGACGCCGTCCTTGCTGATCCCGATCTTGTGCTTCTTGGTGGGCATGCCCTCGGGGAACAGCCTGGCCACGCATTGGGCCGAGACGCAGCCGCGGTACCAGAAGCCCTGGATCGACTGCTTGACCTCCGGTGCGTTGCTGGCGCCGGAAATGCCCCAGACGACCTGGGCCTTGGTGAACAGCTTCCACGCACTGCGGTCGAAACTGCAGATGTCCATGTAGCGCGCGGACAGCGCCTGCACCGCATTGTTGAACTGCAGCGTCCAGGTGGGGGTGTCGCTGCCCTTGTCGTCGCGGTACTGCATCAGCAGTGCGCCCAGGGCCAGCAGCAAGTCGACCCGCTCGCGGGCGTTGGGCAGGATGCTCGACGGGGCCTCGAAGTCCAGCAGCTCGCCCGGGTCGAACAGGCGGATGTTGCCTTCCGGGCCGATGATCAGGTTGCTGCGGCTCCAGCAGACGTTCTTGCGCACCGTCTCCTCGTCGGCGGGAATGATCTCGGTGTTGTTCAGCACCTTGTAGATGCCGACGCAGATGAAGTTCTTGCCGAGCCGGTCGGCCTTGTTCCAGGCCTCGCGCAGGATCTTCCACGAGATCACATGGTGCTTGGCCAGCTTGATCGAGATCTTCGGCACCTGCCGGTCGTCGGGCAGCGTCCCCGACTGCTCCATCTCGTCTTCCCGGTAGTCGTGGCTCTCCAGCGCGTCTTCCTTCGGTCGCGTGTCGTCCAGTTGCATGCTTGGGTCTCCGATGTGCTGAAAACAACAACAACGCTTGACCTGCGGCAGCGTCCTGCACCGGCCGCCGGCCGTCCCGCCGGGACTTTAACGCCGATGGTGCGCGTCCGCAGCAGCCTGCGGCGTGCGTGCCAACGCTTGCGGCGATGGGGGGTCCGCCGTGCGCCCGTACAGCCAGCTGTCGATCAGCTGCCCATCCTTGGTGATGCTGTGGCGCAGCAGCGCCTCGCGCGCGAAGCCGGCCTTCTCCAGCACCCGCGCCGAGGCCGGGTTCCAGGCGTAGACCCGCGCTTCCAGCCGGGCAAAGCAGCCCTGGCGCAGCAGGTGATCGGCCAATGCCGTGGCCGCCGCGGTGGCGATGCCGCGGCCCCAGAACGGCTCGCCCAGCCAGTCGCCGAAGGCGGCGGTGGCGCGGCTCTCGCCCTGGCCGGCGATGGCGCCCACGCCACCGGCCAGCACGCCGTCGACCACGATGGCCCGGTGCAGGCTGCGACCGGGGGCGTTGGCGATCACGATCCAGCCCTCGGCATCTGCCGCGGTGTACGGATGCGGGAAGGCGTCGGTCAGGTTGCGCCAGACGCGGCGGTTGTCGGCGATGCACAGCAGCGCGGCCTGGTCGCCCACGGCCCAGGGGCGCAGCTGGCAGCCCGGCAGGGCGGTGGCCAGCGTGGTCACGCCGGGTCCTTGCTGTCGACGATGAAGCCCTGGTGCGCCGCCACCTTGCCGTACAGCAGGCGGCCGGCGGCATTGGTGGTGTGGGTCTGCCAGTCCACGCGTGTGCTGCCGGCCGCGCGTGCGGCGGCATCGACACCCTCGATCAGCGCCCGGCCGCCGCCGCCGCCGCGGTGGGCCGGGTCGGTGAACAGGTCGCTCAGGTCGCACACCGGCTCGATGCGGGTCATGCTGCGGTGAAACAGGTCGTGCGTCAGGCCACGCAGCCTTCCGTCTTGCTCGGCCACCAGGCAGCACACCGGCTCGCCGGCATCGAAGAAGCGCTGCCAGGTGCTGGCGGTGATGGCTTCGGGCAGGGCGGTGGCGCCGCTGCGGCCGTAGAAGGCGTTGTCGCCGTCCCAGAGCGGGCGCCACTGCGCCTGGTCGTCGGGGCGCAGGGGGCGGATCTGCAGCGGCGTGGTCATCGGCGGGCCTCGTCCGGGTGACGTGGGCGCCCAGCAGACGGGTGCCCGGCCCGGCGGCTCAGCCCCAGCCCGGCGTGGCGCGCAGCTGCCCGGCCTTGTCGACCACCACCGCGTCCACGCCCCACTGCCGTGCCTGCGCCAGCGCCTGGTCGGCCGTGCCCATGAACAGCACCTTGGTCAGCGCGTCGGCCAGGGTGGTGTCGGCTGCGGCGACGACCACGGCGCTCAGGTGCGGCGGTGAGCGGCCGGTGTGCGGGTCCAGGATGTGGTGATCCAGATCGTCGGCGCGGAAGCGCAGCGTGGCGTCGGTCGACACCGCGATGCCGCGGCCGTCGGCGGCCAGGGTGCGCAGCAGGCGGGCGCTGTCGCGCGGGCTGGCCAGGCCCAGGCGCCAGGGCTGCCCATCGGGCGCATGGCCCATTGGCGCCCATTCGCCACAGTCCAGCAGCGCGGCGGTGATGCCATGGCGGCGCAGCAGCGCCCGCGCCTGCTCGGCCGCGTAGCCCTGGGCGATGCCGTTGAGCGTGAGGGCCATGCCCGGCCGGGCCAGGCGGATGGCGCGGTCGGACACCTGCAGCCCGCGCCAGCCCACCAGCGCCTGTGCCCGGGCCAGTTCGTCGGCAGTGGGCCGGCGCCCGGTTGCCTGCGCCTGTCGCCAGGTGGCCCACAGCGGCTGCACCGTCACGTCGAACGCGCCATCGCTGCGCGCAGCCACCACCTGTGCCTGCCGCAACACCGCGACCAGGTGCGGGTCGGGCGCCTGCAGCACGCCGTCGCGGTTCAGCCGCTGCAAGGCGCTGTCGGGGTCGAACAGGCTCATCTGCCGCTCGATGTGGCGCAGCAGGGCCACGGCGGCGTCGAGTGCGCGGTCCGCCACCGCGCCATCGGCATGGCCGGCACGCAGCCACAGCGTGGTGCCGAAGCCCAGCAGCGCACGCTCGCGCCAGGCCAGGGCGGGCGACGCAGAGGCGGCTGGCGTGGCTGCGGCCAGGCCCAGCGCGCAGCGCAGCCACGTGCGGCGGTCCATCACCGGCCAAGCTCCCCGGCCGGCATGATCGGCACCACGCGCTGCCCCGCCGGCCGGGCTTGCAGCAGCGGCAGGCACTGGCGCGGATCCTGGTGGATGGCCACGCAGTCCAGGCACTGGAAACACTCGTCGTACTGCACCGCGCCGGCCGGCGTGATCGCCTGGTAGCCGCAGCGGTGGCGGCAGGTCTGGCAGGGCGTGCCGCATTCGGCGCGGCGCGGAATCCAGCGCCACCGCCGCAGCCGGCCCGCAATCGCCAGCGCCGCGCCCAGCGGGCACAGGTAGCGGCAGTAGCCGCGGTGCACCGCCACGCCGGCCGCCACGCAGGCCAGCGCCCACAGCACCCAGTGCCAGTCCCGCTGGAAGTGCTGGCTGATCGCGGTCTTGAAGGGCTCGACCTCGACGGCGGCATCGGTCCAGCCGGCACCGGCGGCGGCACCGCCGCACAGCAGCGCCAGCACCGCGTACTTCAGCCCCTTCAGTCGCTGGTCGGTGCGCCGGTGCAAGCGACGCTGGCGCCAGCCCAACACCATGGCGACGCGGCCGCTCAGTTCCTGCAGCGCGCCGAACGGGCACAGCCAGCCGCAGAAGGTGCCGCGCCCCCACACCAGCAGCGTGGCGCCGGTGAAGGCCCACAGCAGCAGCGCCACCGGGTCGGCCAGCAGGAAGCTGAGCGAGCGCCCCGCCACGCCGGCCTCGACGGCCGCGGTGATCGACACCACGCTGAGCTGCCCCTGTGCCCACCAGCCGATGAAGCCCAGCGTGAACACCAGCCAGCCGGTGCGAAAGCGCGTCAGCCAGCCGGGCCGCGCCGTCAGCCGCCGCTGGTTCAGCAGCGCGACCGTCAGCACCGCCAGGGCCAGCGCCAGCACCGCCAGGTCGGCGCCGCGCTGGGCGATGCCGCTGCGCAGCGTGGCCAGCCAGGCGGGCGGTTCGGCCTGCGGCTGCCAGCGCTGCACATCCGGGATGCTGAACGGGCGCTGCACCGCGTGGCGCACCGGCGGGGCATCGGCCATGGCGCCGCGCTGGATGGCCAGATCCAGCGCGAAGGGCCGGGTGATGTCCGGCGTCGTGCCGTCAGCCGCGGGCAGCACCTCGAACAGCCGCGGCACCGCATCGCCCGCCACGCCCGAGCGGGCGCCGCGCAGCGCCAGGCCGCCGGACAGCGGCAGCGGTTGCAGGCTGAAGCTGCGGCCCTGCTGGCGCAGCTGCAGCACGGCGGCGCGGGCCTCGCCGGGCGCTGCGCCGGCCATCACCGGGTAGCGCCCGCCGTCGATCACCAGCAGCAGCGTGCGGCCGGCCTCGCGCGCGGCGCGCACCTGGCGCCAGGCGGGCACGTCCAGCAGGTTGCGGCCGGCCTGGGGCAGGCCGGGCGCCGCCAGCCACAGGTCGACCGCCGGGCCGTCGGCCCAGGCCAGGGCGGCGGGGTCGCGCGCAGCGGCCGGGCCGCCCTGGAACAGTGCCTGCACCTGCCGGTTCGTCAGGCGCCAGGGCTGCACCAGGCCGGCGGCGGCCAGCGCGGTCCAGCCGCTGCGGCTGTAGCGGTCGTCGGGGCCGTCGCTGCCGGCACTGGCGGATGCACCACCGGCCCGCGCCCGCGCCACCCGGGCGGCCGATTCGAGCACCGCCTTGTCGATGGCCAGGGCCGACACGGTGCCGGTCAGCACGCCGTGCAGGCCGGCCGTGGTGTCGCTGACGCGCCGCTCCGCACGCGGGCTCAGCAGGACCACCTGGTGGTCCAGCGTCAGGCCCTCGTACTGCTGCGCAAAGGTCGCCAGCGTGGCCGTGCCGGCGGGGGATGTGAACAGCGGCTCGGCATGGCCGATCAGCCGCACCTGCTGGAAGCGCCCGGCCGCATCCAGCACCACCAGCAGGTTGACCGGCCGGCCGCCGTAGCCGGCCACGGGCTCCAGGTCGATGGTCTCGAAGGCATGGGCCTGCAGCTGCAGCCCGGCGCCGGTGCGCTGGAAGATGGGCCAGGCCGGCAGGTCGGCAGAGCGCTCGCCCACCACCAGCGGCGGCGGAAACAGCGCCTGCACGCCGGCCCGCGTCAGCGTACCGGCAGCGGCCGGCCCCAGCCCTGCCAGCAGGCCGGCCAGCAGCAGCATCCACCGTTGCACATTGCGCCATGCGGCCAGGCCCGTCATCGCGCCGAGTATCACGGCGCTGCCGCAGTGGCCCGCTGTCATCCGAGAGACTGGGCCGCAGCAGGCGCGACGGCGACCATGGTCCGGCACACGACAAGGAGACCCCCTGCACCACCAGCCCGCCGGCCTGCGCCGCCGTTCCATCGCCCTGGCGTCCCTCGCCACCGTGGTCGCCGCCGCCCTGCCCGGCGCCGCCATCGCGCAGAAGCAATACGACCCCGGTGCCAGCGACAATCGGCGGCGCGCTGGGCACGCCGCAGAACGCGGCGACGCAGAAGTACCTCAACGGCAAGAAGATCCCGCAGCTGTTCGTCAGCACCGGCGCGTCGCGCTGGAGCGACCCGAAGAACTTCCCGTACACCATGGGCATCGTGCCCTCGTACCACACGGAAGGCATGCTCTACGCCGAGCACATCCTGAAGAACAAGCCCGGCGCCAAGATCGCCGTGCTCTACCAGAACGACGACTTCGGCAAGGACTACCTCAAGGGCTTCCTCGACGGCCTGGGCGACAAGGCCAAGGCCATGGTCGTCAACCAGCAGAGCGACGAGGTGTCCGACTCCACGGTCGACAGCCAGCGCGTCACGCTCAAGGCCAGCGGCGCCGACACCTTCTTCAACATCACCACGCCCAAGTTCGCGGCGCAGGCCATCCGCAAGCTGCCCGAGATCGGCTGGAAGCCGGTGCACGACCTGGCCAGCGTGTCGGGCGCGGTGTCGTCCACCCTCAAGCCCGCGGGGCTGGAGAACTCGGTGGGCATCATCACCTGCACCTACCTGCGCGACCCGGCCGACCCCGAGCAGGCCAGCACGCCCGACGTGGCCGCCTTCACCGCCTGGATGAAGAAGTACAACCCCGGCCAGGACCCGACCGACATGCTCGACGTCAGCGGCCAGGTCATCGCCCAGGCGATGGTGGAAGTGCTGAAGAAGGCTGGCGACAACCTGACCCGCGAGAACGTGATGCGCCAGGCCGCGTCGCTGGACACGGCCCTGCCGATGCAGTACCCGGGCGTGAACCTGAAGACCTCGGCCGACGACGTCGCACCGGTCGAGCGCATGCGTCCGCAGCGCTTCAACGGCACGCGCTGGGAGCCGTTCGGGGCGGTGCTGGGGCGGTGAGCTTTGACTTACCAGGTAAGCCGCGGCATGATGGCGGGCCACAGCCGGGGAGGCCACCATGTCGACGCTGCTCGTCTCATCCAAGGGTCAGATCGTCCTGCCCGCTGACATCCGGCGCCGGCTCGGCATGGGCGCCGGCGCCAGGGTCGAGGTGGTTGAAGAGGCGGACGGCCTGAAGCTGCGCGTCGTGCGTCCGGTCGTCACGGCCGACCTCTCCGGCCTGGCGGGCATGGTCAAGGCGCCTGCCCGCGGTGTGCCGCGCAATCTGGACGACTTCGACCCCGCGGCGCTGCTGGCCCGGCGCCGGCCAGGCCGGCCATGAAGGCCCTGGACACCAACGTCCTCGCACGGTTCTTCATCGACGATGCCGACGACGCGCAGGCGGCGCGGCAGCGGCCGGCGGCGGTGGCCGCGCTGGGCGATCGCTGCTTCGTGGCTGTGACCGTCGTGCTGGAGTTCGAGTGGGTCATGCGCGGCTTTTACGGCTTGTCGGTCGCGGACGTGTCCCGGGTTCTGAGGGCGCTGGCAGGCATCGCCCACGTCACGCTGGAAGACCGTGATGCCGTGCTGGCAGCGCTCGATGCTTTCGATCAAGGTCTCGACTTTGCCGATGCGCTGCACCTTGCGCGCAGCGCCCGGGCGTCCGGCTTCGCCACCTTCGACCAGCGCCTGGCCAAGCGCGCCGGGCGGCTGGGGCTGACGCCGCCGGTGCAATTGCTTTCACACGAGGAGCAGGCATGAACGTCTGGCAGATCGGGCAGGTGAGGATCACGCAGGTGGTGGAGGCGGGGCCGTCGCCCACGTCCACCAAGTTCCTGTTCAAGGACCCGCCGGCCGACCTGGTGCAGCAGCATGGCTGGCTGCTGCCGCACTTCGCCAGTGCCGACGGCAAGCTGCTGATGTCGGTGCATGCCTTCGTCATCGAATCGGCCGGCCGCACCATCGTCGTCGACACCTGCGTGGGCAACGACAAGCCGCGCCAGAACCCGGGCTGGAACCGGCTGCAGACGAACTTCCTGGCCGACCTGAGCGCAGCCGGCTTTGCGCCCGAGCGCATCGACACCGTGCTGTGCACGCATCTGCATGTCGACCACGTGGGCTGGAACACGCGCTGGGATGGCAGCCGCTGGGTGCCGACCTTCCCCCGGGCCCGCTACCTGTTCGCCCGCACCGAATGGGCGCACTGGGCGGCCGAGGCCGAAGCACGCCGGGCGGCCAGCCCGGATGCCGGCCCCGAGGACGACGTCTTCGGCGATTCGGTGCAGCCCATCCTCGACGCCGGCCTGGCCGACCTGGTGGCGATGGACCACCGGCTGACCGACGAGGTCTGGCTGGAGCCGACGCCGGGCCACACGCCGGGGCACGTCAGCGTGCGCATCAGCTCAGGCGCCCAGCAGGCGGTGATCACCGGCGACCTGATGCACCACCCCATCCAGTGCAGCGAGCCCGACCGGCTGGTCAAGTTCGACAGCGATGCGCAGATGGCCCGCGACACGCGCCGCCGCTTCCTGGCCTGCTGCGCCGCCGACCGCAGCCTGGTGCTGGGCACGCACTTCGCCCACCCCACGGCCGGGCGTGTGGTGGCGGCGGGCCCGGTGTGGCGCTTCGAGGTGCAGGCCGACGCCACCGCCGGCGGGGCTGCGCCGGCCTGAGCACGCTCAACCGCTGCGCGAGGCCCGCGTGCGCCGGCCCCGCAGCCAGTCGGGGCTGGCCGTGGCGGGCTGGCGGTTCGCACGCAGCTGCTCGATGTCCTCGAACAACCGGGTCGCGAAGTCGATGAAGGCGCGCACCCGCGGAATGCGGCGCACGTTGGGCGGGTAGTGGATGTTGACGCCCGGCACGTCCAGCGACTGCCAGTCCTCCAGGACCGGCACCAGGCGGCCATTGCTCAGTTCCTTGCCGGGCAGCGCGTTCCAGTCGATCAGCCGCATCACCCCGCCGCCGGCCACCGCGGTGCGCAGCACGGTGTCGCGGTGGCTGTTGTCGCTCACCAGCCAGCCCTTCACCGGCACCGACACCTGCTCGGCCCCACGCTGGAAGCGCCACAGGTCCATCACCGTCCCGGTGCGCGAGCGGATGCACAGGCAGTCGTGCGCCGCCAGTTCGGACGGATGCGTCGGCCGCCCGTGCCGGGCCCAGTAGTCGGGCGCTGCGCAGATCACGAAGGCCGTCGCGCCGATCACCTTGCTGACCAGGTCGCCCACACCCTGCGGCCAGCCGATGGCCAGCAGCACGTCGACCCCCGCCAGCTGGCCGTCGGTGGGCTGCAGGAAGTAGCGCAGGTCGAGCTGGATGTCGGGATGCATGGCGTGGAACTGCGGCAGCGCGGCGCACAGCACCTCCTGCGCGACGGCCGGCTGCGCGCCGACGACGACGGTACCGCTCAAGCCCGAGGCCGCGGTGCGTGCCAGGTCCTCGGCCTCGGCGAAGCGGTCCAGCGTCTCGCGGCCGTTCTCCAGGAAGGCGGCGCCGACGCCGGTGACGGTCAGGCCGCTGGCATGCCGCTCGAAGATGCGAAAGCCCAGCGCCTGCTCGAAGGCGGCGATCTGCTTGGAGACCGCCGCCACGGTCACGTCCAGCCGGCGTGCCGCGGCGGACAGGCTGCCGCCATCGGCCGCGGCCAGGCAGTATTCCAGCGCCCTGAGCTTGTCCATCTGCGCCTTCCACCGATGCGATCGCATCGTCAGCCATTCATCCAAAGGTGAAGGGCGTGCTCAACCCCCGGTGCGTTGGCAGATCGAGGCCCGGCACGCAGACTGGCGGCCATTCAACGGCTCAGGGATGCCTGCATGACAACACGACGCCGCACACTGCTGCTGGCCCTGGCCGGCGCCTGCCCGGGCCTGGGCAGCTTGGCCCCCGCCCGGGCAGCCACCGACCCGGGCACGGCCACCTGGCCCGGCCGCCCGCTGCGCCTGCTGGCCGGCGGCGCGGGCTCGGTGCCCGACCTGCGCGCCCGCTGGCTGGCCGAACGCCTGGGGCCGGCGCTGGGCCAGACGGTGGTGGTCGAAAATCTGCCAGCCGCGGGCGGCAGCGTGGCCGCCCAGCAGGTGGCCCGCGCCGCGCCCGACGGCCACACGCTGCTGATGCTCACCCAGGGCCAGGCCACGATCAATCCGCACCTGTATCCCAAGCTCGGCTACGACCCGCTGAAGGACCTGCGACCGATCACGCGCTTCGGCATCGGCCCGCTGCTGGTGCTGGTGCCGAACTCGTCGCCCTGGCAGTCCCTGGGCGACCTGGCTGGCGCGGTGCGCGCGCGGCCCGGCGAAGTGCAGTTTGGCTCGCCCGGCGTCGGCACGCCGCCGCACCTGTCGGCCGAGCTGCTGCTGCAGGCGCTGGGTGCCACCGGCCAGCACATTCCATACAACGGCAACGGCCCGCTGCTGGCGGCCCTGCTGGCAGGCGGCCAGGTGCAGTGGGGCCTGGAAGGGCTGGTGGCCGCCGTGCCGCATGTGCGTGCCGGCCGGTTGCGTGCGCTGGCGGTCACCAGTGCGCAGCGCAATGCTGCGCTGCCCGAGGTGCCCACGGTGGCCGAGGCCGGCGCGCCGGGCTTCGACTACCTCGGCTGGACCGGCCTGGCTGCGCCGGCCGGCACGCCCGAGGCCATCGTCCAGCGCCTGGCCACCGACGTGCGGCGCATCGCCGACAGCGACGAAGCGCGCCGCTGGTTCACCGGCCTGGGCGGCGAGCCGGGCTGGCTGACGCCCGAGGCCTTCGCCGAGGCGATCCGCAGCGAGCACGGCAAGTGGGGCGCGCTGATCCGGGCGCGCGGCATCCAGGTGCCGTAGCGCGATGGTGCCCCCTCGCCGATCGCATGCCCATCCGGAGCCTCAGCCATGAGCCACGTGCAAACCACACTGCCCAGCCCGGTGCCGGCCGCACCGTCTTCCAGCACCTACCTGCTGGTCCTCACCTGGCTGTTCACGCTGTTCAACTCGGTGCGGGTCTTCGCCTACCTGCCGACGCTGTGGACCGTGTACGCCAGTGGCGACAGCAGCCAGCACTCGATCCTGACCTGGCTGACCTGGGTGGGCGCCAACGCCACGATGGCGGCCTGGCTGTACGAGCACAACGGCCGCCTCCTCAACCGCGCCATCGCGGTGAACCTGTGCAACTCGGCGATGTGCCTGGCGACCCTGGTGCTGGTGGTGAGCTACCGGCTGCCGTAGCGCGCTGTCTTGCCGGCCTCCGCGGTCGTGCTCAGGTCCGGCCCAGCCGCGTTCGCGCCGTCGCGGCCACGTCCTTCAGCCAGGGCGCACGTGCCCAGTGCGCCTGGGCGAAGGCGTCGATCTGCGCCTGGTGGGTCAATGACAGCCCGATGCTGTCCAGCCCGTCGAGGAACATCCGCCGGTGCCGCGGCAGCAGGTCGAAGCCGGCCTGCACGCTGCGGCTGCGCAGCGTCTGTGCCGCGATGTCGATGGCGACCGCGTTCGCTGATGGATCGTCGGCGTCGTCCATCAGGCGGGCGATGGCCTCCGGCGGCAGCGTCACCAGCAGCAGCCGGTTGTTCATCGCGTTGGAATGAAAGATCTCCGCGAAGCTGGGTGCCACGATGGCGCGGATGCCGGCCTGCTGCAGCCCCCAGACCGCATGCTCGCGGCTGGAGCCGCAGCCGAAGTTCGAGCCGCCGACCAGGATGGCCGCATCGGCATGGCTGCTGCGGTTGAGCACGAAGTCCGGCCGGGGCCGGCCCTGGGCGTCGAAGCGCAGGTCGTGCAGCAGGCCGTCCCTCAGGCCCGACTTGTCGATGCCGCGCAGGAACTGCTTGGGCATGATCTGGTCGGTGTCCAGGTTCTCGATGCGCAGCGCCGCGGCGCGGCCCTCGATCAGCACGGGCGTGGTCATGGCAGCGTCTCCAGTTGGCGGGCGTCGGTGATGCGGCCGGTCACCGCGGCGGCGGCGGCCATCGCCGGGCTCATCAGGTGCGTGATCGCGCCCCGGCCCTGGCGGCCCTCGAAGTTGCGGTTCGTGGTGGACGCGCAGCGCACGCCATCGGCCAGCACGTCGTCGTTCATCGCCAGGCACATCGAGCAGCCCGGGCGGCGCCACTCGAAGCCGGCCGCGGTGAACACCTGGTCCAGGCCCTCGGCCTCGGCGGCGGCCTTCACCGCACCCGAGCCGGGCACCACCATCGCCCGCACGCCGTGTGCGACGCGGCGGCCGCGCACGATGCCCGCGGCGGCACGCAGGTCCTCGATGCGGCCGTTGGTGCAGGAGCCGATGAAGACATGCTGGACCGGCGTGCCGGCGATCGCCGCGCCCTCGCTCAGCCGGGTGTACTGCAGCGCCCGCTGCGCGCTGCTGCGCACCGGGCCGTCGGGCAGATCGGCCAGCGCCGGCACCCGGCCGTCGATGGCCAGCACCTGGTCGGGGCTGGTGCCCCAGGTGACCTGGGGCGCGATGCTGGCGGCGTCGAAGCGGTGTTCGATGTCGAAGCGGGCGCCGGCGTCCGAATGCAGGTCGCGCCAGGCCGCCAGCGCGGCCTCGCGGTGCGTGGTCGCCAGGTCCGGTGCGCGCGCCATCACGTAGTCGATGGCAGTCTGGTCCGGTGCGATCAGGGCGCCGCGCGAGCCGGCTTCCACCGTCATGTTGCACAGCGTGAAGCGGGCCTCGATCGACAGCGCGTCGATGGCCGGCCCGCAGAACTCGACCACATGGCCGCGTGCCCCCTGGGCGCCGATGCGGCCGATGATGGCCAGCACCAGGTCCTTGGCGGTGACACCCGCGCCCAGCACGCCATCGACATGGATGCGCATGTCGCCGGCTGGGCGGTAGGCCAGGGTCTGCGTGGCCAGCACGTGCTCGACCTCGGTGGTGCCGATGCCGAAGCCCAGCGCACCCAGCGCGCCGTAGGTGGTGGTGTGGCTGTCGCCGCAGATCACCACCATGCCGGGGCGGATCATGCCGTGCTCGGGCGC
>CALMIF010000224.1 GCA_937864045.1 uncultured Aquabacterium sp.
GGCCGACCGGCTGATCTGGACCGTGCTGGCCGATGCGCAGGGCCGCGTGCGCCGCGTCGAGCCACTGGAGCAGAAGGCCGGCGCGCGCGGCCTGGGCAAGCCCAAGCCGGCGTCGCTGGCGGCCTTGGCCAAACGCACCGACCTGCCAGCCCACGACGCCGCCGTGTTGCGTGCGGTGAAGAAGCTGCCCTACGGCGGTCGGCTGACGCTGGACAAGACGCAGGCGGTGCAGGCCCTGGTGCGCCACCCCCACGTGGCCTGGGCCGATGCGCCGCTGGAGCCGGTGGAGGTGAGCGAGAGCCTGCCGCAGCTGGAGGTGCTGACCCGCGGCGAGCACCTGCAGTTCAAGGTGCTGGACCCGATCCGCCCCGACGATGCGGCGGCGGACGACGACGAGGACGAGCTCGACGACGAGGACACCTGGACGCGCAGCCGCCGCAGCGCCGACGCTGGCAAGCCACCCGTGCTGCTGTTGCGCGACGCGCCCGGCCAGGCGCGCCTGGTGCGGGTGACGCCGGCCCAGCTGCGCGTGGCCGAGCTGGTCAGCCAGGGCTGGCAGGTGCCGGTGGCCGCCCGTGCCGAGCTGGATGCCGCGCTGCGGGTGCTGGCCACGCATTTCCAGCTGGCGAGTGACGCCGAGGCCGGCCACGAGGTGCCCGCCAGCGCCGTGCTGCGCGCCGAATTGACGCCGCAGGGCGACGGCATCGCGCTGCGCCTGGTGGCCGCCCCCTTCGGCGACTTCGGCCCGCGCCTGGCGCCCGGCCTGGGCCGCGAGCGCGTGACCACGGTGCACCAGGGCGTCACCTTGTCGACCCGGCGCGACCTGGCGGCCGAACGGGCGCGCCACCGCGCCCTGGTCGACGCCAGCGAGTGGCTGGACGACGGCGCCCATGCCTGGACGCTGGATGAGCCCGAGCAGGCGCTGGCGGTGGTCGAGGTGCTGGCGGGCTTCGGCGACAGCATCGTCAGCGAATGGCCCAAAGGCCAGCCGATGCGGGTGCGCACCGCCGCTGCGCCGCAGCTGGCGCTGCGCGTGAAGAGCGAGGGCGACTGGCTGGCGCTGGATGGCGAGCTGACGCTGGACGTCGACAGCGGCGAGGTGCTGCGCCTGCAGCAGTTGCTCGAACTCGTTCAGCAGGGCAGGCGCCGCTACGTGGCGCTGGGCAACGGCGACTTCCTGGCGCTGACCGACACGCTGCGCCAGCAGCTGGCCGACCTGAAGGCGATCAGCACGGCGCATGGCGCCCAGCAGCGCCTGCCGGCCCTGGCCGCCATCGCCTGGGCCGCACAGACTGGCGCGCCGCCGCTGGACGGCGACGACGCCTGGCAGCGCCGCAGCGACGCCTGGGCCGCTGCGCAGGCCCGCAGCTTCAGCGTGCCCGCCGGACTGGCTGCCGAGCTCCGCGACTACCAGCTGGCCGGCTGGACCTGGCTGATGCGGCTGGCGGCCAGCGGCTTCGGCGCGGTGCTGGCCGACGACATGGGCCTGGGCAAGACGCTGCAGACCCTGGCCCTGCTGCTGGCGCGCAGTGCCGGCGGCCCGGCCCTGGTGGTGGCGCCCACGTCGGTGTGCGGCAACTGGCTGGCCGAGGCGGCCCGCTTTGCGCCCGGGCTGCAGGTGGAGATGTACGGCGACACCGCGGGCCTGGCCGAGGTGTCCGCCGACGACGAGGCCGACGACGGCGACACCGAGCCCGACACCACCCGCCGTGCCGCTCGCCGCCGCCAGGTGCAGGGCCTGGGTGCCGGCCAGGTGCTGGTCTGCAGCTACGGCTTGCTGCAGCTCGACGGCGACATCTTGACCAGCCGGCCCTGGCACACCGCCGTGCTGGATGAAGCGCAGGCGATCAAGAACGCCGCCACCCGCCGCGCCAAGGCGGCGCACGGCCTGGCGGCCGACTTCAAGCTGGCACTCAGCGGCACGCCGGTGGAAAACCGCCTGGGCGAGCTGTGGGCCATCATGGCCTTTGCCAACCCGGGGCTGCTGGGCAGCGCCGAGCAGTTCAACACCCGCTTTGCCGGGCCCATCGAGCGCGACGGCGACGCCCAGGCCGGCCGCCGGCTGCGCCGGCTGGTGTCACCTTTCCTGCTGCGCCGCACCAAGGCCGAGGTGCTGTCCGACCTGCCACCGCGCACCGAGATCGTCCACACCGTGGTGCCCGGCCCGAAGGAACGGGCGCTGCTGGAGGCCCTGCGCCAGCAGGCCGAGGCCAGCGTCGCCCAGGCCCTGCAGTCCGGCGCCGGGGCCACGACAGGCCAGGCACAGATGCACATCCTGGCCGCGTTGACGAAGCTGCGCCGCGCCGCCTGCGACCCGCGCCTGGTGGCGCCCGAGCTGGGCATGGTCGGCGCCAAGGTGCAGGAATTCGAGCGCCTGGCGCAGGAGCTGGTGGCCGGCCGCCACAAGGCCCTGGTGTTCAGCCAGTTCACCGACTTCCTGGGCCTGCTGCGCCAGCGGCTCGATGCCGCCGGCCTGAAACACCAGTACCTGGACGGCAGCACGCCGCAGGCGCAGCGCACGCAGCGCGTGGCCGCCTTCCAGGCCGGCGAGGGCGATTTCTTCCTGATCAGCCTGAAGGCCGGCGGCTTCGGCCTGAACCTGACGATGGCCGACTACGTGATCATTGCCGACCCCTGGTGGAACCCGGCGGCCGAAGACCAGGCCAGCGGCCGCGCCCACCGCATCGGCCAGCAGCGGCCGGTGACGGTCTACCGGCTGGTGACGCAGGGCTCGATCGAGGACCGCATCGTGCAGTTGCACCAGCGCAAGCGGGCACTGGCCGAGGGCGTGCTGACCGCGCAGGACGGCGACGAAGACAGCGCCGGCAGCAGCGCGGTGATGGACGCCGCCCAGATGCTGGCCCTGCTGCGCGGCGAGCCCGACTGACAAGACCAGGGGTCCTCCCCGGCTTTGCCGGGCCTGCGCTGCGCCGGATGATGGCCGCATGGCCTTCGCGATCTACCCGTCGTTGTTCTTCACCGTGGCCCTGCTGGTGACCACCGCCTACTTCCTGATGGGCGGGCTGCCGCTGCTGGTGCTGGACCACGACACCGGGCTGGACGCCCGCTTCGTGCGCGGCTTCTTCAATGTCTACTACCGGGCCGCGATGGTCACGGCCAGCGGCGCGGCGCTGAGCTACGCGCTGTGGGGCCGCTTCACCTTCGCCATCGGCGCACTGGCCCTGGTGGCCCTGGCCCTGCTGCTGCGCCGCCAGCTGCTGGCGTCCATGGCCCGCCTGGGCGAGCGCATCCAGGCAGCCGACGCCGCGGCCATCCGCGGCTTCCGCCGCGTGCACGGCCTGGCGCTGGCGGCCAATGCGGCGCAACTGGTGCTGATCGTCTGGGGCGTGCTGCGGCTGTCGCTGTAGACCGTAACGCCGGCCGCCTGGCAGGCCGGCAGACAGGCCATCGTCAAGCGGCGGTGTCGGAAAACCTGACGGCCCCCTCCCTGACCCTGCCCGGCGAAACGCGACGTCCTCACGCGCATCGGCGCAAGCCCCCGCACCGGATAGATGTTCTCGTTTTTGCCGTTGATTGGCACACGGTTTGCATTGAGATGCCCAGCGCGACCGACCAAGGCGGTCGCATCCAGCACCCCCTCGATGGAGAACCCGATGACCAAGACTCTGATCGCCCTGGCCCTGATGGCTGGCGCCGCTGCCGCACAAGCCGCCCCCATCACGCTGTTCAGCGACAACTTCGACGGCGCCCAGACCACCGCCGCCGGCGTGACCGCCGCCTGGTCGGGCATCACCACCACCGGCAGCGGTGGCGCGATGGTCGGCTTCAGCGGCAACTTCCTGTGGAACAAGTCCATGCGCCAGGCCAGCACGCTGACCCTGGGCGGCCTGTCGGGCTACAGCAACATCAACGTCGCCTTCCGCCTGGCCTTCGTCGACAGCTGGGACGGCACCACCGGCTCGCCGGCGCCCGACTACTTCAACCTCAGCATCGACGGTGACGGCGTGCTGCAACTGACCTGCAACAACGCCAGCGGCGCCTTCTGCGACAACGGCCCGGGCACCAACGCCTCGGCCTTTGCCAACGTCTTCAATTCGGGCTGGGCCGAACTGACCCGCGACGTGGCCGTGAGCCGCGCCCTGACCGGCGCCAGCGCCAGCATCACCTTCACCGCCGCCGGCGCCGGCTGGCAGGCCGGCGACGACGAGTCGTGGGCCATCGACAACGTGGTGGTCACCGGCGAGGCCCGCACGCCCACCGGCAACGTGCCCGAGCCCGGCGCCCTGGCCCTGGTGGGCATCGCCCTGGCCGGCCTGGCGCTGACCCGCCGCCGCGCGCGCTGACCCGCCGCCGCGCGCGCTGAGCGTTGGCGGCGCCGGGCTGCCGCCCGGCGCCGTGGTCTGCAAGCTGCGGGGCCCGTCGGGCCCCGCTGTCGTTGGCGCCGCCGCTACTCGATCCGCAACGCGGCCAGCCAGCGTGTGCCGGGTGGCACCTCATGGCGTTGCGCCTTGCCGAAAGGCGGCACCGACGCATCGCGCGGCGGGGCGGCAATGGCGTTGAGGTCGACCGCCTCTGGCGTCCCCACCAGCGCGTCGCCCCGCACCTGGAACGCGTAGTAGCTGCCGTTCCACAGCTTGGCGCCGAACTCGGCCGGGCTCTTGTGCAGGAACAGCAGGCTGTGCTCCAGCCACGCCAGGTTGCCGGCACTCACCGTGCCCGGGTTGGGGTACGGATACGGCACATGGCAGCTGACTTCCTTGGCCGCCGGCAGGCACTTGAACTCGCGCATCGACAGGAAGAAGTCGGTGAAGACCCCGGTCTTCAGCGTGAGCTTGAACGAGGCGGCGCCGCCTTCGGCCGGCGTGAATTGAACCGCGCCGATGGTCGTCTTCGCGCCATCGGCGGTGACGGCGATCAGGGACCTGGTGCCGGTGAAGTCGAAACCGGCGGCAGGCAGCGCCGCGACGGCGGCCATCGCCCCGGCGACGGCAGCACGCGCTGCCGCCCTCACACCCGCACCATCCGCTTGCCCACGTTCTCCCCCGCCAGCAGCCCGATCAGCGCGGCCGGGGTGTTCTCCAGGCCTTCGATGATGTCCTCGGGCACCTTCAGGCGACCGCTGCCCACCCAGCCCTGCAGGTCCGCCAGCGCCTGGGGGAACTGGGTGGCGAAGTCGAACAGCACGAAACCCTGCAGCGTCAGGCGCTTGGTGACGATCAGGCCCGGAATGCCCCGGGGACCGTGGGCCGGAGGGGCGCCGTCGTATTGCGACACGGCGCCGCAGCAGGCGATGCGGCCGCCCTGGTTCATGCGGAACAGGCAGGCTTCGAGGATGTCGCCGCCGACATTGTCGAAATAGACGTCGATGCCGCCGGGCGCGGCGGCCTTCAATTGGCCGTTGAGGTTGCCGGCCTTGTAGTCGACCACCGCGTCGAAGCCCAGGTCGGTCTGCAGCCAGGCGCACTTGGCGGCGCCGCCGGCGATGCCGACGACGCGGCAGCCGTGGATCTTGGCGATCTGGCCGACCAGGCTGCCCACCGAGCCGGCAGCGGCCGAGACCACCACCGTTTCACCCGCCTTGGGCTTGCCCACCTGCAGCAGGCCGAAGTAGGCCGTCAGCCCGGCGATGCCGTACACGCTGAGCAGATGGCTCATCGGCTCCAGCCGTGGCTGCTTGGTCAGCGCCTTGGCGGGCAACGCGGCGTAGTCCTGCCAGCCGGTGTCGGCAAACACCAGGTCGCCGGGGGCGAAGCCGGGGGCCTTGGACTCGACCACTTCGGAGATGCTGCCGCCGGCCATCACCTGGCCGGCGGCCAGCGCGGCGCGGTAGGTGGCGCCCTGCATCCAGGCGCGGTTGGCGGCGTCCAGGCTGATCAGCTTCACCTTCAGCAGCACCTCACCATCGGCGGGCTGGGGCACGGGCGCCTGGCCCAGCTGGAAATGCTCAGGGCCAAGCTTGGCGGTGGGCAGGCTGGCCAGCTGGATCTGGCGGTTGGTGGTGGCAGTCATGCGGTGTCTCCGGGTTGGGCAAGCCGCACAGTCTGCCGGCAAGCCCGGCCGCCGCGCCACCGGGCTTCCCGCAGGACCGGTCCTGCGCTACAGCCGGTACGCGCCGGACGTCAGGTCGACGGCCTGGCCGCTGCGGGCCGAGGCCTCGGCCGCCAGGCCGATCAACACCGCCTTCAGGCCGTCGTCCAGCGTCACCTCCACCGGCTGGCCGGGCACGCCGCGCACCAGGTCGAAGAAGCGGCGGTGCTGGAAGAAGGTGGAGCCGTTGTGGTCGCCGGCTTCCAGCAGATCGGCCGGCACGGGAATCTCGACTTCACGCGGGCCCTGGGGTGAACGCGGGCTGACGATGAGCTGCGCCACCGGCGCCGGGCCCAGCGTGGCGGTGGGCCAGAAGCGGCCCGGGCCGGGCACCCTGCATTCCAGCTTGCCGCGCGGGCCGACGACGCTGATCTCCTCCTGGTAACGCGATCCTTCAGCGAACATGCACAGTTCCAGCAGGGCGCGGCGCTGGCCGGGAAAGTCGAGCACCACCATCGCGTTGTCGAGGATGTCGGGCTGGCGGCCGGCGTAGCGCTCGTCCACATGGTTGTGGTTCATCGCGCCGCTGGCGTACAAGCGGATCGGGTCGGCGCGCATCAGCAGGCGCATCAGGTCGAAGAAGTGGCAGCACTTCTCCACCAGGGTGCCGCCGGTGTTGGCCGAGAAGCGGTTCCAGTCGCCCACCTTGGTGAGGAACGGGTAGCGGTGCTCACGGATGCTGAGCATCGTGCTGCCGCCGGTGTCGGCCTCGCAGTGGGTGGCGGCCACCAGCGCGGCGATCGGCGGCATGTAGCGGTACTCCATCGCGACCCACAGCGGCGCCGGGTGCCTGGCCGCCAGCGCGCGCAACTGCGCCACCTGGCCGAGGTTCACGCAGACCGGCTTCTCGCACAGCACCGGCAGCGGGCGGGCGTCGGCGATCTGCTGCAGCTGGTCGGCATGGCAGTGGTTGGGGCTGGTGATCACCAGCGCGTCCAGCCCCGGGTGGGCCAGCAGCGCGTCCAGGCTGGGCACGCGCACCGCGCCGGGGGCCAGGGCCAACGCGGCGGCGGCCATCGCGTCGTCGGGCTCGAAGATCGCCGCGGTGTGCGCACCGGGGATCAGCGCCAGGTTGCGCAGGTGCTCCCGGCCCATCATGCCGCAGCCGATGAAGCCGTAGCGGACGGTGTGGCGCGGGGTGTCGCTCATGGTGGTCGTCACTCGAAGACGGGGAGAGGGTCAGCGCCAGCGGGCGCCATAACGTGCAACGCGGCTGTCGAACCAGGTGCTGGAGACTTCCTCCAACACGCCGTGCTGGGACCAGGCGCGGCGCAGCACCTGCACGGCCGGCGCGCCGGGCGGCAGGGCCAAGGCGTGCGGCGCGGCGTCGGGCCAGTGCGGCACGGCATCCAGGCCGATGCGGTCGTCGACCCGGGTAATCCAGAGGCCCAGCCGCTGTTCGTAGAAGCGGTACAGCGACTCGTGCAGGTCGGCCAGGGTCAGCGATCCGCGGCCGCGGGCATCGAAGCAGATGTCTTCCAGCGCCACCGGCTGCTGGTCGAGCAGGCGCAGGCGGCGCACGCGCCAGATGGGCTGCGGTTCATCGTCGGCAGCGCCGCCCAGCGCGGGCAGGCCGGCGGGGCGGGCGATGCAGTCGAGCGCCAGCACATCGGCGGTGGGCAGGCCGCCGCCGCCAGCGGCCAGCTCCAGCCGGAAGAAGCCGTAGACGCTGCGACGGCCCTGTGCCTGCGGCTGGCGCAGGTAGGTACCCGAGCCCTGGCGGCGCAGCAGCACACCATGCGATTCCAGCTCGGCCAGGGCCTTGCGCAGCGTGCCGATGGCCACGCCCAGGCGCTGCGCCAGCGCCGCCTCGGTGGGCAGGCGTTCACCCGGCTGCCAACGGCCGGCGGCGATCTCGCGCGTGAGCAGCTCGCTCAGCTGCATGTACAGCGGCAGGCGCTGCGGCTGGCCCGCCGATGCGGCGGCAGATGCTGGCGGCAGCCGCGGGTCGGCACCGAGGGCGGATTCATTCACCATTGATACACTGATTTTGCCTTGATCCAGCGCAGGCCGATGCTGGAAATCCGGCAAGCCGCCCTCCCCCCATCCACCCACGGAGCCCGTCATGCCAGAGCAAGTGGTCCCCATCCGCGCCGACGGGCTGGACGCCGTCGAGGTGGCCTGGTTCGCGCCGCTGTGTTCGGACGACTACCGCCACCTGGGCGTGCCCGAGGGCGATTTGCGCAGCAGCTTCGCCAACACCCGCGACATCGTGCTGCGTGCCGACGAACTCGGCTTCGGCAACATCCTGTGCCCCAGTTCCTACCAGGTGGGACAGGACACGCTGACCTTCGCCGCCGCGATGGCGCCGATGACCACGCGCATCAACCTGCTGACCGCCGTGCGCTGCGGCGAGCTGCACCCGGCGATGCTGGCGCGCACCGTGGCCACGCTGGACCACATGCTGCAGGGGCGGCTGACGATCAACATCATCTCCTCGGACTTTCCGGGCCAGGCCGAGGACAGCGCCCTGCGCTACCGCCGCAGCCACGAGGTGGTGCAGATCCTGAAGCAGGCCTGGACGCAGGACGAGATCCGCTACCAGGGCGAGGTCTACCAGCTGGGCAAGCTGTCCACCGACCCGGTGCGGCCCTACCAGACCAACGGGGGGCCGCTGCTGTACTTTGGCGGTTATTC
Source organism: uncultured Aquabacterium sp. (assembly GCA_937864045.1). Lineage (GTDB taxonomy): Bacteria > Pseudomonadota > Gammaproteobacteria > Burkholderiales > Burkholderiaceae_C > Pseudaquabacterium. The sequence goes on from CALMIF010000224.1 coordinate 8,686, forward strand.
ACCCGATGCGCTGGAGCTGTGCGGCGCGCACTGCGACACCTACCTGATGTGGCCCGCACCCGAGGCCACGCTGGCCGAGCAGATGCGCGCGGTGCATGCCCGTGCCGCGGCCCACGGCCGGCTGCTGGACTACGGCTTGCGGGTGCACGTGATCGTGCGCGACACCGAGGCGGAAGCCCGCGACTACGCGCAGGAGCTGGTGTCGCAGCTGGACGACGAGGTGGGCCGCCGCATCCGCGAGCGGGCGCTGGACGCCGGCAGCCTGGGCGTGTCGCTGCAGGCGCGGGTGCGCGAGCTGGCTGACGCCGAAGGCTATGTCGAGCCGGGGCTGTGGACCGGCATCGGCCGCGCCCGATCGGGCTGCGGCGCGGCCCTGGTGGGCAGCGTCGACCAGGTGATGACCAAGCTGGCGCGCTACCAGCGCATGGGCATCCGCGCCTTCGTGCTGTCGGGCTATCCGCACAAGGCCGAGTGCGATCACTTCGGCACCAAGGTGCTGCCCAAGCTGAAGACCTGCCAGCTCAACCAGGTCTACGGCCGCGTGCCGGCCACCACGCCCGCCACGCCACTGGGCGTGGGCGAGCGGCGCTGACGCTGACCGCCGGCCCCCACGAGAAGCGCGCAACACGGCGCGTTCGTTCATTTTCCAGGACCGAGCCCACCGCATGACCTGCCCCACCGTCACCCTGCACCCCTCGCTGCGGCCCTTCAGCCGCCTGGTCTACGGCGTCTGGCGCCTGGCCGATGGCGGCGACGCCAGCCCGGCCACCGTGGCGGCCAAGATCCGCGCCTGCCTGGACCAGGGCATCACCACCTTCGACCATGCCGACATCTACGGCGACCACCGCTGCGAAACGCTGTTCGGCGACGCGCTGCGCGCCGATCCGGGCCTGAAGCGCGACATCCAGATCGTCACCAAGTGCGACATCCTGCTGCTGTCCAGCCAGTTCCCGCAGCGGCGGGTCAAGCACTACGACACCACGCCGGCGCACATCCACGCCAGCGTCGACCGCTCGCTGCAGCGCATCGGCGTCGAGCAGCTCGATGTGCTGCTGATCCACCGCCCCGACCCGCTGATGGACGCCGACGCCACCGGCGCGGTCCTGGACGCGCTGGTCGACAGCGGCAAGGTGGCGGCGATCGGCGTCTCCAACTTCATGCCGCACGACTGGCAGCTGCTGCAATCGCGCATGCGCCACCCGCTGGTGACCAACCAGCTGGAGCTGAGCCTGCTGGCACGCAGTGCCTGGACCGACGGGCAGCTGGCCTTCCTGCAGCAGCACCGCGTGCGGCCGATGGCCTGGTCGCCACTGGGTGGCGGCAACCTGATGACCAGCCGCGGTGACGCTGCCGCCCGCGTGCTGCCCGCGCTGCAGCGCATCGCCGCCGCGCAGGGCGTGCAGGCCGACGCGGTGGCCATCGCCTGGCTGCTGATGCATCCGGTGGGCATGCTGCCGGTGGTGGGCACGAACAACATGGTCCGCATCGCCCGGCTGCCCGACGCGCTGAAGGTGCAGCTGGACCGGGAGACCTGGTTCGAGCTGTACAGCCTGGCCGAAGGGCGCGAGGTGCCATGAGCGCTGTCCACGGCTGAGGCTCGACATGGCAGACGTGCAGCTGCGCCAGGTGCGCAAGTCCTACGACGGGAAGACGCCGGTGATCCACGGCATCGACCTGGACGTGCAGCATGGCGAGTTCGCCGTGTTCGTCGGGCCGTCGGGCTGCGGCAAGAGCACGCTGCTGCGCATGATCGCCGGGCTGGAGACGGTGGACGCGGGCGAGATCCGCATCGGCGACCGCCCGGTGCAGGGCCTGCCGCCGCGCCAGCGCGACATCGCGATGGTGTTCCAGGACTACGCGCTGTACCCGCACAAGACCCTGTACGAGAACATGGCCTTCGGCCTGCGGCTGCGCGGCACGCCCGATGCGGAGATCAGGCAACGGGTGGGTGACGCGGCCGAGCTGCTGAAGATCACCCACCTGCTGGACCGCCGGCCGGCAGCGCTGTCGGGCGGGCAGCGGCAGCGGGTGGCCATCGGCCGCGCCATCGTGCGCCAGCCGCAGGTCTTTTTGTTCGACGAGCCGCTGTCGAACCTGGACGCCCAGCTGCGCAACGAGATGCGCAGCGAGATCAAGCGCCTGCACCAGCGCCTGGGCGCGACCATCGTCTACGTGACGCACGACCAGGTGGAGGCGATGACGCTGGCCGACCGCATCGCCGTGTTGTCGGCGGGCCGGGTGATGCAGTACGCCACGCCGCGCAGCATCTACAACCGGCCGGCGGCCGAGTTCGTGGCCGGCTTCACCGGCGCGCCGCCGATGAACCTGGTGGACGGCCGCATCGACGGCGATCACTTTGACCTGGGCGGCGCCACGCTGGCCCTGCCCGCCGTGCTGGCCGCTGCGGCCCGCGGCGTGGCGCGGATGCGCCTGGGCGTGCGGCCCGAGAACCTGACGCTGGCGCGCCAGCATGCCGACGACCAGGCGCTGCCGGGCACGGTGGTGCTGGTCGAACCGCTGGGCGCCGAGAGCCTGCTGACGCTGCGCGTGGGTGCTGCCGAGCTGATTGCCCGCGTGGGCGCCAGCTTTGCGCAACCGCCCGGTGCCGGCGTCACCGTCCACGTGCACGCCGATCATCTGCACCTCTTCGACGCCGACACCGGCTTGAGCCTGCGGCCGGCCGACTGATCCGACCCTCCACACACTGGAACGCACCATGACCTTCCTGCGACGCACCACCCTCGGCACCATGGCCGCCGCACTGGCCTTCAGCCTGGCGGGCTTCAGCGCGCAAGCGCAGACCAAGCTGCGCGTCTTCAGCGGCGGCCAGAACCAGCGGCCCGACCTGATGCGCAAGCTGTTCGACCAGTACCAGGCGGCCAACCCGGGCATCACCATCGACATCGAGACCGGCGGCGCCACCAGCGAGCTGCAGCGCCAGTACCTGAGCACGGTGCTCAATGCCAAGGACTCGGCGATCGACATCTACATGATCGACATCGTCAACCCGGCGCAGTACTTCGGCGCCGGCTGGCTGGAGCCGCTGGACGCCTATGTCGGCCCCGCCGCCACCGCGCTGAAGCCCTATCTGCCGGTGTACGCGTCCGCCAACGTGGTCGACGGCAAGGTGGCGGCGCTGCCGGCCTTTGCCGACGCAATGTTCATGTACTACCGCAAGGACCTGCTGGCCAAGCACGGCATCGCCGAGCCCAAGACCTGGGACGAGCTGAGCGCGGCGGCCAAGAAGATCCAGGCCACCGAAGGAAACGCCAACCTGCAGGGCCTGAGCATCCAGGGCGCGCCGATCGAGGGCGCGGTCTGCACCTTCCTGCTGCCCTACTGGGGCCAGGGCAAGGAGTTCAACGACGCTGCCGGTCGGCTGACGCTGGACAAGCCGGCGGCGGTCAAGGGCCTGGGCACCTGGCTGGGCATGGTGGACGCCGGCGTGATCAAGAAGAACGTGGCCGAGGTGAAGACGCCCGACACGGTCAACGAGTTCAAGGCCGGCCAGGCGGTGTTCGCCATCAACTGGGGCTTTGCCTGGGACCGCTTCAAGGACGATGCCGACAGCCAGGTCAAGGGCAAGGTGGGCGTGATGCCGCTGCCGGCGATGGCGGGCGGGCGCAGCGCCACCTGCGTGGGCGGCTGGCAGTGGGCCGTCAGCGCCTTCAGCAAGCACAAGGCTGAAGCCGCCAAGCTGGTCAAGCACCTGGCCAGCCCGGCGTCGAGCAAGTTCCTGGCGGTCGAGGGCTCGCTGCTGCCCACCTATGCCGAGGTCTACACCGACGCCGACGTGAACCGGCAGGCACCGTGGTTCAAGGACGCCGCCGCGGTGGTGGTCGCCGGCAAGAGCCGGCCGCTGTCGAAGGACTACGGCCAGGTCAGCGACATCATCCGCACCACGACCAGCGCGATCCTGGCCCGCACCAAGACGCCGGCCGAGGGCGTGGACGAGACCGAAGGCCGGCTGCGGCGCGTGATGCGCTGACCTCGATCGCCAATGGCCGACCGCCTGCCTCTTCTGGACAGACTGCGCGACCCCAGCGAACGCACGCTGGGCCTGCTGCTGTTGGCGCCGGCGTTTGTGCTGCTGGCGCTGATCGTGGTCTACCCGATTGGCCGCCTGCTGTGGAACAGCTTCTTCGACCTGCGGCTGTCGGGCGGCGGCGGTGCGAAGTTCGTCGGGCTGGACAACTACGCCCTGGTGCTCACGGACCAGGACTTCTGGAACGCCACCGCCAACACCCTGTTGATCACGGTCATCACCGTGCCCGGCGCCTTGATCGTCGGCCTGGGCCTGGCGCTGCTGGCCAACCTGCCCTTCAAGCGCCGCTGGCCGGTGCGCCTGGCGCTGCTGCTGCCCTGGGCGCTGCCGCTGTCGTTTGCCGGGCTGATCTTCGCCTGGTTCTTCCACACCGAATACGGCGTGGTCAACGACGTGCTGATCCGCCTGGGCCTGGAAGACCGGCGCGACCCGACGATGTGGCTGCTCAAGCCCGGCTGGGCCATGGCCGCCATTTGCCTGACGATCATCTGGAAGACGAGTTCGTTCATGGCGCTGATCCTGCTGGCCGGGCTGCAGATGATCCCGCGCTCGCTGTACGAGGCGGCCGAGGTCGACGGCGCCACGCCCTGGCAGCAGTTCTGGCAGGTAACGGTGCCGATGCTGATGCCGTCCATCGTGGTGGCGCTGATCTTCCGCACCATCACCGCGCTGCAGACCTTCGACATCCCGTACACGATGACCAAGGGCGGGCCGGGCCATGCCACGCAGACGCTGGCCATGCTGATCCACGCCACCACCATCGACTACCTCGACCTGGGCTACGGCTCGACCCTGGCGGTGTGCATGTTCGTGATGTCGCTGGCCGTCACCGCGGTGTACCTGCGGCACATCGGCCGGCAGGCGCAATGAGCGCGGTCACCGGTTCGCGCGTGGCGGGTCAGGGGCTGTGGTCCGGTCCCGGGCTGCGGCTGATCGCCGCCGGCCTCGTCGTCTTCAACGGCTTCTTCCCGGCGCTGTGGATCCTGTTCACCTCGCTCAAGCCCGAGAGCGAGTTGGTGAAGAAGCCCATCACCTGGTGGCCGCAGGCACCGTCGCTGGCCAACTACGTGCAGGCCTTCACCGACCAGCCGCTGGGCCGCTACCTGCTCAACAGCGCCATCGTCGCCACGCTGTCGACATTGCTGTCGCTGTTCGTCTCGGCGCTGGCGGCCTACGCCATCGCCCGGCTGAACCTGCGCTACCGGCAGGCGGTGCTGACGACGATCGTGGCCAGCAGCATGTTCCCGCTGGTGACGCTGCTGGTGCCGATCTTCGAGACCATGCGCGCGCTGGGCCTGCTGAACACCTACACCGCCCTGGTGCTGCCCTACACCGTGCTGAACCTGCCGGTGTGCACGCTGGTGCTGGTGAGCTTCTTCCAGAGCATTCCGCGCGACCTGGAGAACGCCGCGATGATCGACGGCTGCACCCGGCTCGGCGCGCTGTGGCATGTGGTGGTGCCGCTGGCCGCGCCGGGCGTGTTCACCGCCGGCCTCCTGGCCTTCGTCAACGCCTGGGACGAGTTCCTGCTCGCGCTGTCGCTGAATGCCGGCGCCACGATGCGCACCGTGCCGGTGGGCATCGCGCTGTACCAGGGCGAATTCACCTTCCCCTGGCCGATCATCTCGGCCGCGCTGATCGTCGCCCTGGTGCCGATGGCGCTGCTGATCGCGGCCTTCCAGGAGCGGGTGGTGGGTGGGTTGACGCAGGGCGGGTTGAAAGGCTGAGCCACCCTGCCGTCGCCGAACTCAGGACAGCGCCGCCACCACCTCCGGCGGCGCCTGCACCAGCTCGATCAGCACGCCCTCGCCACTCAGCGGGAACTGTTCGTTGCCCTTGGGGTGGATGAAGGTGATGTCGTGGCCGGCGGCGCCCTTGCGGATGCCGCCTGGCGCGAAGCGCACGCCGTTGGCGGTCATCCATTCCACCGCCTTGGGCAGGTCGTCCACCCACAGGCCGACGTGGTTCAACGGCGTGGTGTGGACCGCCGGCTTCTTGTCCGGGTCCAGCGGCTGCATCAGGTCGACCTCGATCGCGGTCGGGCCGTCGCCCATCGCGCAGATGTCCTCATCGACGTTCTCGCGCTCGGACACGAACGTGCTCTTGACCGTCAGGCCGAGCATGTCGACCCACAGGCTCCTGAGCTTCTGCTTGTCGGGCCCGCCGATGGCGATCTGCTGGATGCCGAGGATCTTGAAAGGTTTGGTGCTCATGCGGCGCTCCCTCAGGCGAACGAGACAATGGGCTGGTCCACCGCGAGGCTCTCGCCCTTGGCCGCCAGCACCTCCTTGACCACGCCGTCCTGCGTCGCGGTCAGGATGTTCTCCATCTTCATCGCCTCGATCACCGCCAGGCGCTCGCCGGCCTGCACGGTCTGACCGGGCTTGACGGCCACGTCGACCAGCAGGCCGGGCATGGGCGACAGCAGGAACTTGCTCATGTCGGCCGGTGCCTTGAAGGGCATCACCCGCAGCAGCTCGGACGCGCGGGCGTTCATCACCTGGGCGTCGACGGCCAGGCCGTTGTGCGCCACGCGGTACCACAGGCCCATGCGCTCGACCTGCGCGGTGAAGGGCTGGCCATTGCAGCTGCCGGCCGCGCGGATGCCGCCGAAGCTCCAGTCGGTGGTGATGGCGTAGGGCGGGCGACCCTCGACCTTGACCGTCAGCGTCGCCTGGTCACCGGACTTGCCGCTCATCTGCACCAGCACCGGCACATGGCGGTGCGCACCGCCGGCGCCCTTGACGACGACGACGAACTGGTGGCCGATCTGCATCTCGTGGCCGGGCAGCTGGCCGCTGATGCCCGCCGCACGCTGGCGGTACAGCCGGTAGGTGGCCGCCGCGAGTGCGACCAGGAAGTCCGGGTCGTCGTGCGGCACGTCCTCGGCACGGAAGCCCTGCGGGTAGTTCTCGGCGATGAAGCCGGTGTTGAAGTCACCCGACACGAACTTCGGATGCGCCAGCAGCGCGCTCTGGAACGGGATGTTGCTGGAGACACCGCGGATCACGAAACCGTTCAGCGCCTCGCGCATGCGGCGGATCGCATCGTTGCGGTCGCTGCCGTGCACGATCAGCTTGGCGATCATCGAGTCGTAGAACATCGGGATCTCGCCGCCCTCTTCCACGCCGGTGTCCACCCGCACGCCGCCACCCGCGGGCACCGGCTGGCTGGCTTCCATCGTGGTGGCCGGCGGCTGGTAGCGCACCAGGCGGCCGGTGGACGGCAGGAAGTTGCGGAACGGGTCTTCGGCGTTGATGCGGCACTCGATCGCCCAGCCGCGGCGCGGGATGTCGGCCTGCGTGAACGGCAGCTTCTCGCCGGCCGCGACGCGGATCATCTGCTCGACCAGGTCGACGCCGGTGATGCTCTCGGTGACCGGGTGCTCGACCTGGAGACGCGTGTTCATCTCGAGGAAATAGAAGCTCTGGTCCTTGCCGACCACGAACTCGACCGTGCCGGCCGACTGGTACTTCACCGCCTTGGCCAGTTGCACCGCCTGCGCACCCATGGCCTGGCGGGTGGCCTCGCTGATGAAGGGCGACGGCGCCTCCTCGATCACCTTCTGGTGGCGGCGCTGGATGGAGCATTCACGCTCGTGCAGGTAGACCACGTTGCCGTGGGCATCGCCCAGCACCTGGATCTCGATGTGGCGCGGGCTCTCGACGAACTTCTCGATGAAGACACGGTCGTCGCCGAAGCTGTTGCGGGCCTCGTTGCGGCAGGCGGAAAAACCGTCGAAGGCCTCCTTGTCGTTGAAGGCCACGCGCAGGCCCTTGCCACCACCGCCGGCACTGGCCTTGATCATCACCGGGTAGCCGATGTCGCGGGCGATCTCGACCGCCCGCTCGGGCGATTCGATCGCCGCGTTCCAGCCCGGGATGGTGTTGACCTTCGCCTCGTCCGCCAGCTTCTTCGACGCGATCTTGTCGCCCATCGCGGCGATGCTGTAGTGCTTCGGGCCGATGAAGGTGATGCCTTCCTCCTCGATGCGCTTGGCGAACTCCTCGTTCTCGGACAGGAAGCCGTAGCCCGGGTGCACGGCCTGGGCGCCGGTGGCCTTGCAGGCGGCGATGATCTTGTCCATCACCAGGTAGCTCTCGCGGCTGGGCGCGGCGCCGATGAACACCGCCTCGTCGGCCAGCTCCACATGGCGGGCATCGCGGTCGGCCTCGGAATACACCGCCACCGTGGCGATGCCCATCTTCTTGGCGGCCTTGATGACGCGGCAGGCGATTTCGCCGCGGTTGGCGATCAGGATCTTCTTGAACATCGTTCGCTCCATTGACTTTCGGGCCATCAAGTTGGCAGCCGAATCTGATTGACAAATGCGCGTGAGGCCATCCCAGGTGGTCCGGATTGGCGGCCGCGCGCGTGGATCTTCAAAACCGACTTCCACATAGGTCCAGTCCATTCGGCCGAACTGACATGGCCAGCAGGCGGTCAGCAAGTTGTCATCGGAGTTGCCTCCGCCCCTGCTCCTGGGAACTGCATGATCCAGCGACGCCATCAAGGCAAACAACCCGCTGTGCCGATCTGCATTGCGTTTGCCCCATCGTGCCTCGGCGTAGTGTTTGCTGAACACTTGCCTCGCCCGGGGGGAGACGACTGGCACGCCACATGTCCGACAGTGCCACCCATCTCTCGCGAACACACCAAGCTGCGTTTGCATCGATGGCATCGGAACCTGTCTCGCCCTGTCCACCAACACAGACCGATCAGGAGCGGAACTCTGCTGATGAACCTCCGGGTTGATCCGGCCGATGATGCTCAGCGTGTAGTCAGTGAGAACCGACAGGTCGGACTGCGCCAAACAGGAAGCGGCGGCGGACTTGTCGCCCACCAAGTGAGCATCTGCCGCTCGAGACAGCAACCAGGCCGCCTGTCGATGCTCATGCAACAAAGGCAGAAAGCTGCGGCGCGCCATGTCAAACTCAAACGATCACAAGTCTCAGGACACCAGTGTCATGCCGGCCGCCTTGGCCGCGCCCTGGTCGAAGGTCATCGTCGTCGTGCAGCCTGCAGCGGCCGCGATGCGCTCGATCAAGGCATCGGCGAAGTCGGCACCACCTGACGAAAACCGCGACAGAGCCTGCGTCACCAGGTCGGCTCGGTCGATCACCAATTCCTTGCTACGCAGCAGCGTCTCGACTACGGCGGACAACTGCTGGCGCGACAGCTTGTAGCCAGACCCGAGTACCCACACAAGTTCGACCAGCGCCACCAACGGCACAAAGCCTGGCGCGTCGACGCGCAGGGATTCAATCACACGGCTGGCCTGCGGCGACTGACGCGCATCGTCCTGCATCACGTAGCGCACAAGCACATTGGTGTCCAACCCGATCATTTGGACCGTCCCGACCGCAATCCGGCCTTGGCGCCCTGTTCTGCAATCACGCGGTTCATGTCCTCGACCGACAACGAGAGCGCCGACCTGCCGAACATGCCCTTCAACTCACGCACTGAGCGCGTGGCGGCCACCAGTTCGAAGCGGCCGGGCTGGATCTCGACGAACTCGACACGGTCCCCGGTTTGCACGCCGAGACTGCGACGCACATCGGCGGGGATGGTGATCTGGCCCTTGCTGGTGAGCGTGGCGGTGGTCATGATCCGATCTCCTGCAATTTCCTTACTTCAGTGTAAGGCACTGCATCTCACCAGTCACAACGGGATGTTCCCGTGCTTGCGCCACGGGTTCTCGAGCTTCTTGTCGCGCAGCATCACCAGCGAGCGGCAGATGCGCTTGCGCGTCTCGTGCGGCTGGATCACGTCGTCGATGAAGCCGCGGCTGCCGGCGACGAAGGGGTTGGCGAAGCG
>CALMIF010000225.1 GCA_937864045.1 uncultured Aquabacterium sp.
AGCAGGGGCAGCTCCACGTTCTCCAGCGCCGAGGTGCGCGCCAGCAGGTTGAAGCCCTGGAACACGAAGCCCAGGTACTGCCGCCGCAGCCGGGCCCGCTGGTCGCGGCCGGCGTGCTGCACCGGGTGGCCCATGAACAGGTAGTCGCCGCTGGTGGGCGTGTCCAGGCAGCCCAGGATGTTCATCGCCGTGCTCTTGCCCGACCCGCTGGGGCCCATGATGGCGATGAACTCGCCGGCTTCGATCGTCAGGTCGATGCCCTTGAGTGCCAGCAGTTCGGTGGCACCGCTGCCGTAGCGCTTGGTGACGCCCTTCAACTCGATCAGGGGTGCAGTCATTTCGACGCCGCCACCTGCTGCGCCGTGATCACCCGCATGCCAGGCTTCAGCCCGCCGCCGGTGATCTCGGTCATCTGGCCGTCGCTGATGCCGGGCACCACGGGCACGGCCACCGGCTCGGCCCTGCCGTCCTCCAGCACCCACACCTGGCGGGCACCGGCGGTGCTGCCGGGTGTGGCCGACCCGGGGCGGCGGTTGCCGCCGGGCATGCGCGGCGTCATGCTCTGCAGCAGGCCGCCCTTGGCCTGCGGCGCAGCCGCCGTGCCGGGCGTGAAGCGCAGCGCGGTGTTGGGCACCAGCAGCACGTCGTCGTGCTTGGCCGCCACGATGGTGGCGGTGGCCGTCATGCCCGGGCGCAGGGCCAGGTCGGTGTTGTCCACGTCCAGGTAGGTGAGGTAGGTCACCACGTTCTCGGTGATCGTCGAGCCGAAGCCCACGCGCGAGATCGCCGCCGGAAAGCTGCGCCGCGGAAACGCCGCCACGGTGAAGGTGGCCGCCTGCCCCAGCTTCACGTTGCCCACGTCGGCCTCGTCGACATAGACCCACAGCCGCAGCTTCGTCAGGTCTTCGGCGATGGTGAACAAGGTGACGGCCTGCAGCGACGCCGCCACCGCGTTGCCAGGGTCGACGCTGCGGGTCAGCACCACGCCGTCGGCCGGCGCGGTGATCGCCGCCTTGCCCAGGTTGGTCTGGTCGGTGGACAGCGCGGCCTGCGCGTCCTGCACGCCAGCCTGGGCCGCGGCATCGTCGGCCAAGGCGCGGGTGAGCGTGGCGCGGCCGGTGTCCAGCTCGGCGGCCGACGGCACCTTGCCGCCGCTCAGCCGGGCCACTTCCTCCAGCCGCCCCAGGCTGGCGCGGGCCTCGGCGATGGTGGCCGCCGTCTGCTGCACCTTGGCGCGGGCCGAGGCCAGCGTGGCCTGCGAGCGCTTCACCTGGTCCTGCAGCTTGGCGGTGTCCAGCTCCACCAGCACCTGGTCCTTCTTGACCCGGTCGTTGACGTCGACGAGGACCCGCCGCACCGTGCCCGACAGCTCGCTGCCGATGTTGATGTTGCGGGTGGGCTGCACCGTGCCGTTGGCGGTCACCTTCAGCACCAGGCTGCCGCGGGCCACGGCCTCGGTGGTGTAGACCGGCGCGGCGCGCTCGGCCTGGCGGCCCTGCCACCACCACCAGCCGCCCGTGGCGCCCAGCAGGGCAGCGGCCAGCAGCCAGGGCCACGCACGGCGATACCAGGGGCGGGTGGCGCCGGTGCCCAGCAGGGCGTCGAGCGTGGCGCGGTCCGGCGGGGCGTTGTCGGTCGGGGCGTTGATGGTCATGGGGCGGAAGCAGTTTGCGGATCGTCGGCCCAGCCGCCGCTGACCTTGGCGTCGGCGTCGGCCCAGCCGCCGCCGAGGGCCTTGTAGAGCCGCACATGGTCGGCGGCGAGGTCGGCGCTGGCGCTGGCCAGGCTGTCCTGGGCGCTGAGCTGGCTGCGCTGGGTGTCCAGCACGGTCTGGAAGTCGACCAGGCCGCTGCGCCAGCGCTGGCTGGCCAGGGTGGCGGCGTTGGCGGCGGCGGTGGCGGCGGTCTGCAGGCGCTGGGCGCGGTCGCGGTCATTGCGCAGCGCCACGAGGGCGTCTTCCACCTCCTGCAGCGCGGCCAGCACGCTGGCGCGCCAGGCCTGCTGCGCCTGGTCCAGCACCGCCTGCTGGGCCTGCTGCCGGCCGCGCAGCGCGCCGCCGTCGAACACCGGCAGCGTGACGACGCCCAGCAGCGAGGCGGCGACCGCGCCGCCGCTGGTCAATCCGCCCAGCGTCAGCGCGCTCAGACCCAGCGAGCCGCTCAGGCGGAACGAGGGCTTCAGCGCTGCATCGGCCTGCGCCAGCGTTGCCCACTCGGCGGCCAGCTTCCATTCGGCGGCGCGCACGTCGGGCCGCTGACGCAGGGTGTCGGCGGGGCCGGCCAGGGCCAGCGTGGCGGCTGGCTGGGGCAACGGAGCCGCCGTGGCAAGCCGGGCGTCCAGCGCGGCCGGCGGCTGGCCGGTCAGCACCGCCAGCGCATGGCCGGCCTGGGCGATGGCGGTGCGCAGCGGCGGCAGCGCGGCGCGGGTCTGGGCAGCGGCGGCCTGCGCCTGCTCGGCGGCCAGGCCGTCAGCCAGGCCGGCCTGCAGGCGCCAGCGGGTGATCTGCAGGGTCTCGTCCTGCGCGGCCAGGTTGGCCTCGGCGATGGCCAGCCGTGCCTGGCCGCTGCGCAGCGACAGGTAGGCCAGGGCCACCTCGGCGGCCAGCGACACCTGCACGTCGCCCAGGCTGGCGGCGCTGGCCTGGGTGCTGGCGGCGGCGGCATCACGGGCGCTGCGGTTGGCGCCGAAGAGGTCCAACTCCCAGCTGGCGTCCAGACCGGCGGCGAAGCGGTTGGCGGTGCTGTTCGACGCCCGGCTGCGCTGCACGTCGGCCGAGCCGCTCACCGTGGGGCCCAGGCCGGCGGCGGCCACGTCCTGCAGCGCCCGCGCCTGGCGCAGCGCAGCGCGGGCGCTGGCCACGCCGGTGTTGGCGTCCAGCGCGGTCGTGACCAGTTCGGTCAGCAGCGGGTCGTCGAACTGGCGCCACCAGGTGAGCAGGGCGGCGCGGGCGGCGTTGGGGTCAGCCGTCTGCGTCGTGCCCGACCACGCGGCGGGCAGACCCGCCAGTTGCGGGGCGGGTGGCGGCTGGATGCTGGCGCAGCCGGCGAGCAGCAAGCCGGCACCCAGCAGGGCTGCGGTCGATCGGAATGGGAAGGGCAGAGGGCGTGGCATCGTGCGG
>CALMIF010000226.1 GCA_937864045.1 uncultured Aquabacterium sp.
TCGAGGAGATGGTGGCCGCGTTGCGCGCCCTGGGGCACGAGGTGCTGCTGGTCGGCCCCGACGTGCACAAGAGCGACACCGGCCAGGGCGGCAGCGCGGGCTGGGTCGGCCGGCTGAAGAAAGCCCTGCCCGGCGCGCTGTACGAACTGGCCGAGGCCACCTATTCCCTGGTCGCCTGGCGCCGCCTGCGCGACGCGGTGCGGCGCTTCAAGCCGGACGTGATCTACGAGCGTTATGCGCTGTACCAGCCTGCCGGCGTGTGGGTCAGCCGCCAGTGCGGCATCCCGTTGCTGCTGGAGGTCAACGCGCCCTACGCGATCGCCCGGCGCAAGTACAACCAGCTGCAGCTCGGTGCCCTGGCCGATGCCTTCGAGCGCTACACCTTCCGCGGTGCGACGCGGGTGTTCCCGGTCACCCAGGTGCTGGGCGACATGCTGGTGGGCATGGGTGTGCGGCCGGACCGCGTCCGCGTGATTCCGAACGGCATCAACCCCCACGATTTCGCGGCCCTGCCTGGCGTCGACGAGGCCAAGGCCAGGCACCGGCTGCAGGGCCGCACGGTCATCGGCTTCATCGGCTTCGTGCGCGAATGGGACCAGCTCGACCGCATCGTCACCTGGCTCGCCCGCCGCCCGGCCGACGACCCGGCGATGCTGATGGTCGTCGGCGACGGCCCGGTGCGCAACGAGCTGGAGGCGCAGGCGCGCAGCCTGGGCATCGCCCACAAGCTGCTGTTCACCGGCGTGGTCCCCCGCTCCGACGTGCCCGCCCATGCCATGGCCTTCGACGTGGCGCTGCAGACGGCACTCGTGCCCTATGCCTCGCCGCTGTGCCTGTTCGAGTACATGGCGATGGGCAAGGCGATCCTGGCGCCGGACCAGCCCAACCACCATGAGGTGCTGGTGCGTGACGCCGACTGCGACATGTACGACCCGGCAGCCGACCAGGGCATCGAGCAGCGCCTCGACGCGCTGATGGCCGATCCGGCGCGGCGCGCGGCGCTGGGCGCGGGCGCCAGCCTTGCGCTGCGGCAGCGGGGCTTCTACTGGGATGCCAATGCCCGGCGCGTGGCCGGCCATGCGCAGGACCTTCTGGCGGCCCGCCCGGCGCGCTGATCCGCGCATTCCTGCATGCATTGCCGCAGGGCGAGGCGGTGCGTGCGCACTGCGCCGCACACCCTGTCGTGGGACAGGCAGTGCGGTCAGCGTCGACTGGGCAACAATCGACGCTCCGCCCGGGCCGCTGGACCACCCCGCCCAACATGCCGGCCGCTGCCGTCGACTGGTTCTCGCCTCTCTTCCATGAACATGCACCCGCGATTGCCCCTTGCAGCGCACCAGCGGTTCGCCCGCTGGCCGGCCCTGCTCCTGCTTGCGCTGGCCTCGTCCGGCCCAACCTGGGCGCAGAAGCCTCCCAATGTCACCGACGGGGAGTTGGCGCTGCTCCCGGTCTATTGTCCCGACACGCAGGGCTTCAACTACGGTGACGCGTACACCAACACCTCACCGCGTGCTGCTGGCTGGGTGGCGAAACTCGGCCCGTCCTTCTGGGCCCTGCACCATCACTGCTGGGGTCTCATCAAGGTGCGGCGTGCGATGGCGCCCGGCGTTTCCCCGGCGATCCGCACCGGCCTGATCAAGGCCGCCATCGCCGACTACAACTACGTCATCAACCACAGCAACAGCAGCTTCCTGGTGCTGCCTGACATCTACCTGAAGATGGGTGAGGCCTACAGGCTGCTGGGCGATCTGGCCAATGCGGCGTTGGCCTATGGGCAGTCTCGCCGCTTGAAGCCCGATTTCTGGCCTGCCTATGCCGGATGGGCCGAGGCCTTGCACAAGAGCGGAGCCCGCGCGGCCGCGCTGACGCACCTCGAAGAAGGCCTGCGCCAGGCGCCCACGGCACAGCCCCTGCAGCAGCAGTACCAGCAATACGGCGGAGATCTGAAGACATTCATGGCCCGCCTGCCCGCGCCGGCGGCCAGCGCGCCGTCCACCGCAGCGTCTGCGCCGGTGGCTCAGACACCATCGGCAAGTGCGCCGGCGGTGGCCACTCCGCCGGCCGAGCCTGCATCGCGCTGAGCACTCGCCTGCGGCGATGGCGACCCTTGCCAGGGGTGGCGCCGTCAGGTCGCCAGGTCCGTCCTTTCCGCTGCACCCGAACCCCATGAACCACGACTCCTCCCCTCTCCTGTTCGGCAGCCCGCGTGTTGACGGCCAGACCATCTCCACCGCCGAGCAGCCGGCACGCTGGCAGTCGCTGGTCGACCTGCACGGGCCGGCCGGCGCCGCTGCGCGGGTCCAGGGCGACTTCGCGGTGGCCATGACCCTGGCCGATGGCAGCACCTTCATGGCCGTGGACCGCTTTGCGGTGCATTCGCTGTGCTATCGCGTCGACGGCAGCACGCTGCGTTTCGCAGCCCGGGCCGATCAGCTGGGCGCCTCGGAAATCGACGCGCAGGGCCTCTTCGACTACCTCTACTTCCACATCGTGCCGTCGCCTCGCACGGTGTTCGACGGCGTGCAACGCCTGCCGCCCGGGCACTGTGCCCATTTCAAGGATGGCCAGCTCCAGGTGACACCCTACTGGGTGCCGCGGTTCGAGCCTGCCCGGCAGGCATCGTTCGGTGCGCTGAAGGAGGAGTTCGGCCAACTGCTGCGCCAGGCCGTGCGCCGCCAGCTCGGCAGCGGTCCCGCGGCCTGCTTCCTCAGCGGCGGCACCGACAGTTCCACCGTGGCAGGCGTGCTTGCCGAGGTGGCCGACGGACCCGTCACCTGCTACTCGATCGGCTTCGAGGCGGAGGGCTACGACGAGATGGCCTTTGCCCGAACCGCCGCGCGCCACTTCGGCTGCCGTCACCAGGAGCTCTATGTCACGCCCGACGACCTGGTGCGCGACATTCCCAAGGTGGCTGCGTTCTACGACCAGCCGTTCGGCAACTCGTCGGCCCTGCCGTCCTACCACTGCGCCCTGCATGCGCGGGCCGATGGTGTCGAGCGGATGCTGGCCGGCGACGGCGGTGACGAACTGTTCGGGGGCAATTCGCGCTACGCCACGCAAAAGGTCTTCGACTGGTACCAGATGGTGCCCCTGGCCCTGCGCACGCACCTGCTGGAGCCGCTGCTGCGCCAGGGCTTCGTGGCCTCGGTGCCGGTGCTCAAGCGCGGCCCGGGCTATGTGCGCCTGGCCAACACGCCACTGCCTGACCGTGGCCAGGCGTTCAACCTGCTGCGACGGCTGGGGTTCGACCAGGTGCTGTCGGACGCCATGCTCGCCCAGGTGGACGCCGCCAGTGTCGCCCTGCAGCAGCGCGCGGTCTGGGCCGAGGCCGAGGCCGCCGACGAGCTGAACCGGCATCTCGCGTACGACTGGCGCTACACGCTGGCCGAGTGCGACCTGCCCAAGGTCTGCGGCACCACCCGGCTGGCCGGCATCGACGTGGCCTTCCCCATGCTCGACGACGACCTGCTGGCGTTCTCGATGCGCCTGCCGGCCGAGTACAAGCTCAAGGGCATGAAGCTGCGCTGGTTCTTCAAGGAGGCGCTGCGCGGCTTCCTGCCCGACGAGATCATCACCAAGAAGAAGCAGGGCTTCGGCCTGCCGTTCGGGGTCTGGATGGTGCGCCATGCGGGCCTGCAGGCGCTGGCGAAGGACGCGCTGGCCTCGCTGGACCAGCGCGGCATCTTCCGCGCCGGCTTCACGCAGCAGTTGCTCCAGCAGCGCCTGCCCGAGCATCCGCACTACTACGGCACCATGGTCTGGCTGCTGTTGATGCTGGAGCACTGGCTGCGCCACCACCAGCCCGGCTTCCGCCTGCAGGCCTGAAGCCGATGGCGGCGGGCGACCCTGGGCGCCGGGCATGGCTGACGCGGCTGGCCGCCGGTGCCGGGGTTGCGTTCGTCGGCTGCGATGGCCGCGGCGCCGTCGGAATGCGCGGCGGGATTGAAGCGACCGCCGCGCCCCCGTCGCCGCTGGCCGGCAAGGCCCAGGTCGAGGCCTTCCTGCGGCAGTTCCCGCTGCCGCCGCGCTACCGGCACGCCCAGACCTACCTCTTCCAGGGCGTACCGCTGCGCGAGATCCCGAGCCGCCTGCCCCAGGGCCGGCCGTTCGCTTGGGACATCTTCGGACCCACGCACCTGTATGTGGATGCGTTGTCGGGTTGGGCGTGGTCGCGACCGGGCGGCGACTGGATCGACGCCCGCGGTGTGCGCCACGGCCCGCAGCCCTGGTTCGTGATGCCCGCCGATGCGGTGCGCGGGGCCGACCAGTCGGCCTCCTACGAGGTGGACGTCACCCGCCTGGTCGCCCATGTGCAGTCCGCCGATCGATGGCTGGCCGTGCTGCTCAGCGCACCTGGGGCGCCACGCGTGCTGGCGGGCATGGCGTCCGGTCGTGCACCCGTCATCGACGTGACGCACGACGACGGGTCGA
>CALMIF010000227.1 GCA_937864045.1 uncultured Aquabacterium sp.
ACGACTGACCTGAAACCTCTTCCGGCCATCCCTGCGAGGCACGCGCCATGCCCACTCCCTTCGCTCAGACCGCTTCGACACGATCCGCCGCCTCTCCCGGCGGGAGCCGCCCCGGCCATGGCAGCCTGGGCTGGCTGGGGCTGGGCTCACCTCCCGACACGCCGGCCGAGCAGTTCGCGTCCTGGCTGCCGTACTCGGCCTACCTCGCCGACGAGAAGCTCTTCGTCAACCGCGACAGCCTGGGCTTCATGCTCGAGCTGATGCCGCAGTCGGGTGCCGACGACCGCATGGCCGAGGTGCTGATCTCGCTGTACTCGACCTGCCCGCCGGCCACCGGGATCCAGTTCCACCTCTTTGCATCGCCGCACATCCGCGAGCAGCTGCGCCGCTATGCCAACCTGCGCGTCGAGGATGCCGACCAGGCCGACAAGGCCAAGCACTGGGGGCGCCCGGCGCGCAACGACAACCTCTTCCACCGGCTGGCACGCCAGCGCGTCGGCCACCTGCTGCAGGGTGCGCAACAGTCGCTGACGGCAGGCTTCCACTACACGATCCGCGACTTCAGGCTGATGATGAGCGTGGCAGTCACCGCCGACGCCGAGGACCTGACCCGGCGCGACGCGTTGATGGCGCTGCGGGAGTCGATGTCGTCCACGTTGCGCTCGGCGTCGCTGCCCAACCGCGTCTGCGATGCGGCCGACCTGATCAACTGGTGCGCCCTGTTCACCAACCCCGACCGCGTCTCGCAGACCGACGGTCCCAACCTGCACTACGACGACGGCCGGGAGATCCGCGACCAGATCATCGACTTCGACACCATCCAGGACCCGCACCCGGCCGGCCTGCGGCTGTGGAAGGAGAACGGCGCGGACGTTCTCGAGGCGCGCTTCTACTCGATCAAGTCATTCCCCGAGCGCTTCGCGCTCTGGCAGATGGGATCTCTGATCGGCGACCTGATGCAGCCGGCGCTGCAGTATAGCGCACCCTTCCTGCTGACCATGGGCGTGCACGTGCTCGACCCGAACGTCATGAAGTCGGTCGTCACCGCCAACCACGTGCGCGCGACGCAGAACGCCAAGAGCAAGATGGCCGACGTGATGCCGGACGTCGGCAAGAAGCTGCAGGACTGGACGGCGGCAGCCAACGCCATCGACATCGGCAGCAGCCTGGTGAGCCTGTACCACCAACTCGCCATCTTCTCGACGCCGGGCAAGTCCGTGGCGGCCCAGGAGACCGCCAACGCCATCTGGCGCGGCCGGGGTTTCCAGCTCAACGCCGACGTCTACATGCACCGGCAGGCGCTGCTGGCCAGCCTGCCGATGACGCTGTCGGAGAAGTTCCACAAGGACCTGGCCAAGATGCGCCGGGTCTCGCGCAAGACGATGGCCAACGCGATCCACCTGGCGCCGCTGATCGCCGAGTGGCGCGGCACGCGCACACCGGCACTGGTGTTCGGCGGCCGGCGCGGCCAGCTGATGACGCTGGACATCTTCGACAACGACCTGGGCAACTACAACTTCGCCATCATCGGCGCGCCGGGCTCGGGCAAGTCGGTGCTGATGAACGAGATGGCCTGGTCCTACCGCGCCATCGGCGCCAAGGTCTGGATGCTGGACCTGGGCCGCTCGTTCGAGAAGCTGTGCCGCAAGGCTGGCGGCACCTACATCGAGTTCAAGCCCGACGCCGGCATCTGCCTGAACCCGTTCTCCCGGGTGACCGACATCGCCGAGGACATCGACATGCTGGTGCCGGCGATTGCCAAGATGGCGTCGATGTCGCGTCCGCTGGACGAGGTGCAGTACAAGGCCATCTCGGCCATGGTGCTGCGGCTGTATGCCCAGTACGGCGCCGACATGACCATCACCGCGCTGCGTGATGCGTTCAAGGCCGGCACCATCGAGGAGCTGGGCGTGGTGGGCGACCCGCGCATCCGCGACCTGGCCATCATGCTCAATCCCTACGCCAAGGGTGGGCAGTACGAGCGATTGTTCGAAGGCCGCAACTCGGTCGACTTCGACAACGACTTCATCGTCATCGAGAACGAGGAGCTGCGCCGCCGACCGGATCTGCATGCAGTGGTCAACATCCTGCTGCTGCACCAGATCACCGGCGAGATGTACCTGACGCGCCACCGGCGCAAGATCCTGTTCATCGACGAGCTCAAGCAGCAGCTGGGCGATGCCGGCGCCGATGACCCGGTCAAGGCCGCCGTGGTGGAAGAAGCCGCGCGCCGTGCGCGCAAGTACGGCGGTGCCCTGGGCACCGCCACCCAGAGCGCGGACGACTACTACGGCTCGGCGCAGATGGAGGCGGCCTTCAACTGCTCGGACTGGGTGTTCCTGCTGCGCCAGAAGCCCGAATCCATCGAACTGCTGCACCGCCACGGTCGGGTGGCGATGGACGAGCCGAAGAAGCGCCTGCTGAACTCGCTGCGCACCGAGCCCGGTGTGTTCTCCGAAGTGTTCATCAGCTCGCCGATGGGCGATGGTGTCGCCCGCACCATCCTCGACCCGGCCACCCACCTGCTGTTCTCGAACAAGCTGGAAGACAACGCACCCA
>CALMIF010000228.1 GCA_937864045.1 uncultured Aquabacterium sp.
CGGGCTAGGGTGCCGGCCGGATGAAGCCCATGCGCTGCAGCAGGGCGCGGGCGGTGGTCATCAGCTCGCGCACCTGGATGGCGGCGGTGGCGCAGTCGGCGGTGTCGAAGCTGGCGCCGTCGCTCTCGATGCGCAGCGCCAGCGCGTGGATCGAGCGCAGGCCCAGGCTGGCCGAGGCACCCTTGACCGCATGCGCCAGCGTCTTCAGGTTGCCGGCATCGCCGTCGTCGAGCGCGGCGAGCAGGTTGGCCGCGCTGCCGCCATCGTCGTCCAGGAAGCCGATCAGCACCGATTGGTAGCCGGCCAGGGTGACGCCGACGCAGACGTCGCCGATCACCGCCATGTCCAGGTGCGCGGCGACGTCGCTGGTGCGGAAGCGCCGCCGTTCGCCGGTGGCAGCCGGCGGCGCGGCCGGGGCGGGGGCGATGGCGGTGGGCATGGGCATCGGTGGTGGGGGTGTCTTCGGTCGTGCGGAGGCGCCGGCTGCCGGGCTGTCCGGGGTGGCAGGCGGGTGGTCGGTCGGGGCGCTGTCGGTGGTCCCGGGATCGGCCTCGCTATCCGCCGCGGTGTCGGCCCGGGCGCCGAACAGCGCGCCCAGCAATGCCTCGATATCGTCCGCCTGCACCGGTTTCGTGAGGCATTCGTTCATGCCGGCGTCGATCACCCGCGTGCGGGTCTCGGCAAACGCGTCGGCCGTCAGTGCCACCACCGGCACCCGCGCCATCGCCGCCGGCCCGGCGCGCAGGGTGCGCGTGGCCTGCAGGCCGTCCTGCACCGGCATGTGCAGGTCCATGAAGACCAGGTCGGGCACGCGCTCGGCGACCAGGGCCACGGCCTCCGCGCCGTTGGCGGCCAGGCGCACGCGGTGGCCCATGCGCGCCAGCAGCACGGCCATGAACTTGCGATTGACGGGGTGGTCGTCGGCCACCACCAGATCCAGCCCGCGGGCCGCGCCGCCGGCCGGTGCGGCCGGCCAGGCCCGCGTGGGCGCCGCCAGGCCGGTGCCGCGGTGGGCATCGGCCTCGGCCACCGGCGCCGCGCCCGGCAGGTCCAGGCTGAGCGTGAAGACCGAGCCCAGGCCGGTGCGGCTGTCGACGGTGATGTCGCCGCCCATCATGCGCGCCAGGCTGCGCGAGATCTCCAGCCCCAGCCCGGTGCCGCCGAAGCGCCGCGAGCGGCTCTCGTCGCCCTGGCTGAAGCGCTGGAACAGCCGCGCCCGGGTCGCCTCGCTCATGCCGATGCCGCTGTCGCGCACGACGAAGCGCAGCTCGTGCATCGGCTCGGCGCCCAGCGCGTCGGCCGGCGCCGGGCGCGTGGTCACGGTCAGCGAGACCTCGCCCTCGTCGGTGAACTTCACCGCGTTGGCCATCAGGTTGAACAGGATCTGCTTCAGGCGCTTGCCGTCGGCCAGCACCCACTGCGGCAGCTCGGGCGCCACGTGCACCCGCAGCGCCAGGTCCTTGGCCTCGGCCGACAGCGCCATCAGCGCGTGCACGTCGCGCAGCAGGCGGTGCAGGTCCAGCGGGTGCGGGGCGATGGTCAGGCGCCCGCTCTCCAGCTTGGAGATGTCGAGGATGTCGTTGAGCAGGTCCAGCAGATGGTTGGCCGATTCGCGCGCGGTGTGCAGGTAGTCGGCCTGCTCGTCGTCCAGGCGGTCGGTGTCCAGCAGCGCCAGCATGCCCAGCATGCCGTTGAACGGTGTGCGCAGCTCGTGGCTCATGTTGGCCAGGAAGGCGCTCTTGGCCTGGTTGGCGGCTTCGGCCTCGGCGCGGGCCTCGCGCAGCTTGTCGGCCACCTGCTGCAGCTCGTGGCGGCGCTGGCCCAGGCTGCGGAAGTGGCGCAGCGTCTGCAGGCCGAAGACGGCGGTCATCAGGCCCATGAACAGGGTCAGCGCCACGCCCAGCCGGGCCTGGTGGCGCAGTGTCTCGCCACGCTGGGCAGCCGCCGCCTCCAGCGCCACCTGGCTGCGCCGGGCCAGGGCCTGCAGCGGCGGGTGCAGCGTGGCCAGGTCGGCCAGTGCCGACACGGCGGCCTGCGCCGGCATCGCCAACGCCGCGTCGCCCAGCACGGGGCCGTGGCGGCGCACGAAGTCGTCCAGCGCGGCCAGGGTGGCGCCGTCTTCGGGGCTGGCCGGCACCAGCGGCGGCAAGGGCTGCGCCTGCACCGCGCGCAGGCTGGCGGCCAAGTCGCCGAAACACTGGCGCACCCGGGCCGCCTGGCTGCTGCGCACCGGGTCGCCCGGCTCCAGCCGGGCCTCGCGCAGCATGTCGCGCAGCTGCAGCAGTTCGAGGTCCAGCGCCTGCACGCGCCAGGTGGCGGCCTGGGCCGCTTCGGCGCCCGCACCGGCCAGCAGCGACTGCTGGCTCAGCTGCACCCAGGCCACCGCCGTGCAGGCCAGCACCAGGGCGATGCCGGACAGCAGCAGCCGGCGCCGTGAACGGCGCCAGTCGGTCTGGGCGGAGAGCAGGCGCTCGGGCATCGTCAGCGGAGGCCGGGCAGGGCGGACGGAACAGGCATCGATCGGCGACGGAGGTGCTGGCGGCATGTCAGCCGGCGCCGAGTGTCCCCCAGCCAGCCGGCGCCCAAGGCGCGATCAGGCGGGCCGGCGTCGATCAGTTCTCGCCGCCGCGCGGTCGGCACCGGGTCGGCGAAAATCCGGCGGATGCCCATCCCCCCGCCCCCCGGCCAGGCGCCCGCCGCCGCCGCGCTGGACATCCGGCACCAGGCCAGCCTGCGCACGCTGAACACCTTCGGCTTGCCGGCGGTGGCGCACACCCTGGTGACGATCCGCAGCGATGCCGACGTCCGCCGCGTGCTCGACCACCCCGCGCTGGGCCGCGCGCCCAAGCTGGTGCTGGGCGGCGGCAGCAACCTGGTGCTGACCCGCGACCCGCCCGCCGTGGTGCTGCAGGTGGCGGTGCCCGGACAGCGCCTGGTGGCCGAGACGGCCGATGCCTGGATCGTCGAGTTCGGTGCCGGCGAGGCCTGGCACGAGGCCGTGGCCTGGACACTGGACCAGGGCCTGCCGGGGCTGGAGAACCTGGCGCTGATTCCCGGCACCGTGGGCGCGGCGCCGGTGCAGAACATCGGCGCCTACGGGCTGGAACTGGCCGACCGCTTCCACAGCCTGGACGCGGTGGACCTGGTCACCGGCCGCAGCGTGACGCTGGACGCTGCGCGTTGCCAGTTCGGCTACCGCCACAGCGTGTTCAAGCAGCCGGCCGCCGAGGGCGGGCTGGCCGGCAAGAGCGTGATCACCCGCGTGCGGCTGCGCCTGCCCAAGCCCTGGCAGCCGGTGCTGGGCTATCTCGACATCGAGCGCCGCATGGCCGAGACCGGCAACCACGCGCCCGATGCGCGCACGCTGTTCGACTGGGTGTGCGCCATCCGACGCGCCAAGCTGCCCGACTGGCGCGCCATCGGCAACGCCGGCAGCTTCTTCAAGAACCCGGTGGTCAGCGCCGAGCAGTGCCGCGACATCATCGGCCGCGACCCGCACATCGTGCACTACCCGATGGCCGACGGCCGCTTCAAGCTGGCGGCGGGCTGGCTGATCGACGCCTGCGGCTGGAAGGGCAAGCGCGTGGGCAATGCCGGCGTCTACGAGCGCCAGGCCCTGGTGCTGGTGAACTGCGGCGGCGCCACCGGCGCCGAGGTGATGACCCTGGCCCGCGCCATCCAGGAAAGCGTCTACGGCCGCTTCGGCATCCGGCTGGAGCCGGAGCCGGTGGTGGTGTGAGCACCGTCGCCGGCGCGACTTTTCACGGGTTCCTGCCCATGTCGCAGCGCAACATGCTGCGGTACACCGCTGGGCTTCGTCCGCCTTCTGCCGGCCCCGCGCCGCTGTCCTCCCCATGACCCAGCCCAGCACGCCATCCCGCACCCCGCCGCACCTGGCAATCTGGCCCAAGCGGCTGCCGCGCACGCTGCGCCTGCCCGAGACCAGCTTGTGGTTCAACCTCGAGGTCAGCGCCCGGCGCTTTCCCGACAAGCCGGCCTACCTGTTCTTCGGCCAGCCGCTGACCTTCGCCAGCCTGCTGGCCCAGGCCGAGGCGCTGGCCGGCTGGCTGCAGGCGCACGGCGTGAAGAAGGGCGAGCGCGTGGCCGTCTTCATGCAGAACTGCCCGCAGTTCGTGGTCGCGGTGCATGCGGTGCTGCGCGCCGACGCGGTGGTGGTGCCGGTCAACCCGATGAACAAGGCCGACGAGCTGGGCCACTACATCACCGACCCCGGCACGCGGATGTTTCTGACCACCGCCGACCTGGCTGCCACCGTGGCAGAAGCCAATGGCCGGCTGCCGGCGCACCAGCAGCTGGCGCACATCGTCGCCACCCGCTTCACCGATGCCATGCCCGCCACGCTGGACGACGGCGAGACGCCCGCGCCGGCCATCCTGCAATGGCTGCAGGCCGACCCGGCGCTGCCCGCGGCCACCAACAGCACCGGCGTCACGCGCTGGACCGAGGCCATCGCCGCCGGTCATCGCCCCGGCCCGCACACCGCCGAGCCCGACGATCTGGCCCTGCTGCCGTACACCAGCGGCACCACCGGCCTGCCCAAGGGCTGCATGCACACCCACCGCACGCTGATGCACAACGTGATGGCTGGCGGCATCTGGGGCTTCTCCACCAGCGAGGCCATCAGCCTGGGCGTGGTGCCGATGTTCCACATCACCGGCTTCATCTATGGCTGCCTGGCCTCGGTGGCGGGTGGCACCACCACGGTGATCCTGCCGCGCTGGGACCGTGAGCTCGCCGGCCGGCTGATCGCCCGCCACCGGGTGACGCACTGGACCTGCATCCCGACGATGATCATCGATCTGTTCGGCAGCCCGAACTACGCCCGCTTCGACCTGAGCAGCCTGAAGTACCTGTCGGGTGGCGGCGCGGCGATGCCGCAGGCGGTGGCGCAGCGGCTGATCGACGAGTTCGGCATCACCTTCGCCGAGGGCTACGGCCTGACCGAGACCGCCGCGCCCACCCACAGCAACCCGCCCGAGCGTGCCAAGCTGCAGTGCCTGGGCATTCCGGTGATCGGCACCGACAGCCGCATCATCGACCCCGACACGCTGAACGAACTGCCCATCGGCGAGGCCGGCGAGATCGTCAGCAGCGGCCCGCAGGTGTTCAAGGGCTACTGGGGCCACCCGGGGGCGACCAAGGCGGCCTTCATCGAACTGGACGGCAAGACCTTCTTCCGCACCGGCGACCTGGGCCGCATGGACGAGGAAGGCTACTTCTTCATCACCGACCGCCTCAAGCGCATGATCAACGCCAGCGGCTACAAGGTCTGGCCCAGCGAGGTGGAACTGCTGCTGTTCAAGTGCCCGCTGGTGCAGGAGGCCTGCGTCATCAGCGCCCGCGACGCCTACCGCGGCGAGACGGTGAAGGCGGTGATCGTGCTGCGCGCCGAGCACCGCGCCACGGCCAAGCCCGAAGACATCGTCGCCTGGGCGCGCGAGCACATGGCGGCCTACAAGGTGCCCAAGCTCGTCGAGTTCGTCGACGCCCTGCCCAAGAGCGGCTCGGGCAAGGTGATGTGGCGCCTGCTGCAGGAGAAGGAAGCGCAGGCCTGATCCGCGCGCTCGCGCGCCCATGAAAAACGGCGGCGCCGCTTGCGCGGCGCCGCCGTTGGCGCAATCGCAGCCAGGCTGCCGTTGCCGATCATGCAGCGGGGCCGTGCCCCGCGGTGATCACTGCTTGACGTCCGGGCCCTTGCCGATTTCACCGGCCTTCACGGCGGCAGCGGCTTCCTTCTTCACGTCGGCGCGGGCCTTGGTCGACTTGGCGCCGGCCGTCGGCGAGGGCGAGCCTTCACCCTGGTCGATCTTGTGGGCCTTGACGGCTTCCTTGGCTTCGGCCTTGACCTCGGCGCGGGTCTTTTCCTGGGCCAGGGCGCCTTGGGCGGCGAACATGGCGGCAACGACGGCGCTGAGGGTGATGAGGGTCTTCTTCATGGTTGGATCTCCTGCTGAGCTGTGGAGGGACGACCCTCGCGCGAGGGCCTGGGGGATTCACGGTGCCGACACCGGCGGCGCCCGGCGGGCAACCGATCAGATCGGAACAACATGGATTGTGCGCAGCCTCGCGACGGTTCCGGCTTGACGAGCCAGAAACGGGTGGCCTGAGGCCGAGGATGTGGCATGCGCGCAACGGCGCAGCCGCGCAGCGAAGGGCTGGCGAGGTCAGAAGCCGGAGCCAGGCGTCTGCAGGAAGGCCAGCTCCTCGTCGGTGCTGGCCCGGCCCAATGCCGCGTTGCGGTGCGGAAAGCGGCCGAACCGCGCAACGATGTCCAGGTGTTTCTGCGCCCATTCCACCAGGCCGGCCAGCGCCGGCTCGTCACGCGCCAGTTGCTGGAACAGCTGCACCGACGTGCGCTGGTGCGACAGGTCCTCGGCATGCTCGAACGGCAGGTAGGCGAACTGCCGCTGCACGCCGGTGAGCGCGCGGTCGGCGCCGCTGGCCACCAGGGCGCGGGCGGTCTGCAGCGCCATGCCGTCGCCGGCAAAGGCGCGTGCCGTGCCGCGAAAGGCATTGCGGGTGAACTGGTCGAGCACCAGCACCCGTGCCAGTGCCGGCAGCGGCTCGACCGGGCGGGTCAGCCAGTCGTCGATGCCGCCGACCAGGGCGCGCTCGATCAGCGGGCCGAAGCGGCCGCGGATCTGCGCGTCGAAGGCATCGTCCTTCTTGAACCAGGCGGCCCGCGGCTGGGCATGGCCGGGGTCGTCGGTGGGGCCGAACCAGAAGTCGAGCACGGCCAGGGCGTCGGTGTGCATGGTCTTGCTCCTCAGTCCAATTTCGCGCCGGAAGTCTGGACCGCCTGCGCCCAGCGCGGCATCTCGGCGGCCAGGAAGCGGGCGAACTCCTCGTGGCCGAGGAAGGCCGGGTCGGCGCCCTGCTGCACCATGCGGCTCTTGATCGCCGGGTCATCGAGCACCGCCTTGAACGCGGCCGACAGCCTGTCCAGCACCGGTTTCGGCGTGCCCGCCGGCGCCAGCACGCCGTAGAAGCCCACCACCTCGAAGCCCTTGACGCCGGCCTCCACCATCGTCGGCGTGTCGGGCAGGGCGGGGTTGCGCTGGGCGCTGGTGACGGCGAGCGCCCGCAGCTTGCCGGCCTTCACGTACTGCGCGGCCTGCGGCACCGATTCGGCCATCAGCTGCACCTGGCCGGCCATCAGGTCGGTGAAGGCCGGCGCGCTGCCCTTGTAGGGGATGTGCACGATGAAGGTGCCGGTGGCGGCCTTCAACATTTCGGGCACCAGGTGGCTGATGCCGCCATTGCCGGCCGAGCCGTAGTTCAGCCCGCCCGGCCTGGCCTTGGCCAGCGCCACCAGCTCGGCCACGCTCTTCGCCGGCATGGCGGGGTTGACGACCAGGGCCAGCGGCTGCTGCGCGGTGCGCGCCACCGGGGCGAAGTCCTTCAGCGTCTGATAGGGCAGCTTGGTGTAGATCGCCGGGTTGATCACCATCGTGCCGGTGTTGGCCATCAGCAGGGTGTGGCCGTCGGGCGCGCTCTGCGCCACCGCCTGCGCGCCCACGGTGCCGCCGGCACCGGCCTTGTAGTCGATGACCACCGGCTGGCCCAGCTGCGCGGCCAGCTTGTCGGCCAGCAGGCGGGCATGGGCATCGAGCGGGCCGCCGGCGGGGAAGCCGATGAGGATGGTGACGGGCTTGGTGGGGAAAGGCTGGGCGAGGGCTGGCAGTGCGGCGGCTGCGAGGGCCAGCGCCAGGACGGCACGGCGGCCGGAGTGCAGGGCGATCATCGGTGCGGCAGGTGAGTGGGCGAGGCGGCCGGGAGGCGGGTTGCGCCGACGCAAGCCCGGGTCGGATTGTGGGCGGTCCTTGACGGTGCTGGCGATGTTCCATCAGGGGCCAGCATCATGCCGCAGGCCATCCGAGGCGGAGGAGGACCATCATGAACGACACATCGGCGCCGCGCTCGGCGTCCTGGCCCTGACGGGCTGCGCGACGGTCGTCAACGAGACCACGCACCCGATCAAGATCGAGACCCTGACCCAGCAGGGCGCGGCAGTCCCGGGCGCGGAATGCCGTCTCACCAACGCCGACGGCACCACCCAGGCCCGCTCGGCCGAGCGGGATGGCCAGCCCGTGACCGGCGTCGAGCCGCCGGCCGCCCGCTGAATCACAACCAAGGACGGCCTTCCCTCCACGCTTCTGACGCGATGACCATGATCCACACCCTGCACCGGCCGCTGCTCGCCGCCATCACCACGGCCGCTGTCCTGCTGAGCGGCTGCGCCATCAACGCGCCCGCCGACCAGCCGTCGATCGGCAATGTCGAGCAACTGAAGAAGACCATGCCCGCCCCGGTGAACGTGGGCAGCTTCACCGTGCGGCCCGGCGCGGAAGGCGCCGCCAGCATCAGCCTGCGCGGCAACCCCATGGCCTCGCCGGTTGGCGGGGACGACGCCGCCTACCTGGCCGATGCCCTGCGCAACGACTTGACGCTGGCCGGCAAGCTGGACCCGAAGTCGGGCGTCGAGATCAGCGGCCAGCTGCTGAAGAACGACATCGCTGCGGGCGGCTTCTCGACCAACAGCTGCGAGATCGAGGCGCGCTTCGTGGTGCGCCGCGACAACCAGGAGCGCTACAACGCCGTGCACCGTGCCACCGACAGCTGGGACTCGTCGCAGGTCGGTGCGGTGGCCATTCCGAAGGCGCAGCAGCAGTACCCGGTGCTGGTGCAGAAGCTGCTGTGCCTGCTGTTCGGCGACGCGCAGTTCCAGGCGGCGATCAAGTGAGGACCCGACCCA
>CALMIF010000229.1 GCA_937864045.1 uncultured Aquabacterium sp.
ATGTTGCGCAGGATCTCGTCGGTGCCGCCTTCGATGCGGGTGGCCGGCGAGCGCAGCAGCATGGCCTGGAAGCGCGCCCGGGCGGTGGCCTGGTCGCCTTCGGACAGCACGCCCGACGGGCCTTGCAGGTCCATCGCGAAGGCGGCGATCTCCTGCAGCGTGGTGCCGGCCACCAGCTTGCCGATCGAGTTCTCCGGCCCGGGGATCTGGCCGCGGCTCAGCGCCGAGATGCTGCGGTAGGCGGTGTACTTCAGCCCGCTGGTGCGCACCGCGAACTGCGCCAGGCGGCTGCGCACCGCAGGGTCGTCCACGGCCTTGCCTGATCCCGTGTCGAACTCGCAACAGAAGTCCAGCAGTTCGGGGAAGCCGGTGGGCATGCCCGCACCGATGGACATGCGCTCGTTCATCAGCGTGGTCAGCGACACTTTCCAGCCGTTGCCCACCGCGCCCAGGCGCTGGTGGTCAGGGATGCGCAGGTCGGTGAAGAAGACCTCGTTGAAGCCCGACTGGCCGTTGACCTGCTTGATCGGCCGCACCTCGACGCCCGGGCTCTTCATGTCGAAGAAGAACATGGTCAGGCCGTCGTGCTTGGCGACGCTGGGGTCGGTGCGGGTCAGGATCATGCCGTGGTCGCTGTAGTGCGCGCCGCTGGTCCAGATCTTCGAGCCGTTGATGATCCAGTGGTCGCCGTCCTTCTCGGCCTTGGTGCGCAGGCCGGCCAGGTCGCTGCCCGCCACCGGCTCGCTGAACAGCTGGCACCACACTTCCTCGCCCGAGGCCAGCGGCGGCAGGTAGCGGCGCTTGTGTTCCTCGGACGTGAATCCCATCAGCGTGGGCGCGATCATGCCCTGGCCGATGATGAACATGCCGGCCAGCTTGCCGTAGACGCCTTCCTCCTGCTGCCAGATCACGCGCTCGATCGGGCTGGCGCCCCGGCCGCCGTACTCCTTGGGCCAGTGCAGGCAGGCCCAGCCGGCCTCCTGCTTCTTCTTTTGCCAGGCCTTGCTCTCGGCGATGGCGTCGCCGCTGGCCAGCGGGCTCTGGCCGTAGCCGGCAGCGGCCAGCTGGTCGTGCAGGTGCTTCGGCGCGTTGGCGTCGATCCAGGCGCGTGCCTCGGCGCGGAACGCGGCTTCCTGCGGGGTGTCGTCGAAGTTCATGGTGTGCTCCTTGGGTCCGCGGGGGTCAGGCGGCGTGGCGCTTGGCGACGAGGTGGCCGACCAGGCGGTCTTCCCATTCGCTGAGGCTGCCCAGCTGCAGCGCCAGCAGGTTGGCGCGGCGGTAGTGCAGGTGGCAGTCGTAGGCCCAGGTGAAGCCCATGCCGCCGTGGACCTGGATGTTGTTGCGCGCGCAGTGCTGGTAGGCCTGGCTGGCGCTGACCCGCGCGGTGGCCGCGGCCTCGGCCAGCTCGGGGGCGTCGGCCTGCAACGCCCAGGCGCCGTAGTAGGCATTGCTGCGCGCCAGCGTGGCCGACACGTACATGTCGGCCAGCATGTGCTTGATGGCCTGCAGGCTGGCGATGGGCCGGCCGAAGGCGAAGCGCTCCTGCGCGTAGGCGCAGGCGGTCTGCAGCGCCTTGTCGGCGCCGCCCACCTGCTCGAAGGCCATCAGCACGGCCGCGCGGTCGATCACGGCGTTCAGCAGCGCCCAGCCCGCACCGGCCGCCCCCAGCGGCTCGGCCTCGGCGCCGGTGAAGCTGATCTGCGCCTGGCTGCGCGTGGGGTCGATGCTGGTCAGCACCTGGCGCTGCACGCCGGCGGCCTGGAGGTCGACGATGTGCAGCGAGACGCCGCCGCCCGCGTCCTTCGTCGCCACCACGGCGATGTGGGCGATGTCGCCATCGGTCACCGGGCGCTTGGTGCCGGTGATGCGGCCATGGCTGCCCGTGCTCGACAGCGAGGCCGGCGTCACCCGGCCCGGCTGCTCGGCCAGGGCTAGGCAGCCGATCACGCTGCCATCGGCCAGGCCCGGCAGCCAGCGCTGCTTCTGCGCCTCGGTGCCGGCGCGCAGCAGCAGTTCGGCGCACAGGCCGATGGAGGAGGAGAACGGCACCGGCGCCACGGCACGGCCCAGTTCCTCGGCGATGACGCACAGCTCGCCGTAGCCGGCACCGCTGCCGCCATAGGCCTCGGGAATGGCCGCGCCCAGGAAGCCCTGCTGCCCCAGGCCGGCGTACAGCGCGGCGTCGTGGCTCTGCGGGCCGTCGAGCACGGCGCGCACGGCGGTGCTGCTGCAGTGGTCGTCCAGGTAGCGCCGGGCCTGGTCCTTCAGCTGTTGCTGGTCGGGCGAAAAGTCGAAGTCCATGGTGTCCTCGGGAAAGCACTGGCGCACAGGATGGCGCGCCGGATCAGCGGGCAGTGTGCGGCGCGGCCGCGATGCGCTTCCGTCGCTCACGAGACATCAACACGCCGGCCCGGCGGCCCATGATCAAAGCGCAGTCATCGCCGAATGACCGACGCCAGGAGACAGGACCGCCGATGGAATCCACCGCGCCAACCACCGCGCCGCAGATCACCAGCACGCTCGAATCCGGCGTGCTGCTGCTGACGCTGAGCCGACCCGACAAGCTCAACGCCTACACCGCGCAGATGGGTCGCGAGCTCACCGCCGCCTTCCAGCGCGCCGACGCCGACGACGCCGTTCGCGTGGTGGTGGTCACCGGCGCCGGCCGGGCCTTCTGCGCCGGCGCCGACATCTCCGATGGCGCCAACAGCTTCGGCGACACCGACAAGCTGTTCGGCGATGCCGGCAAGAACTCGCAGGCGCCGCGCCAGGGCGGTGGCTTCGTCGAAGCGATCTTCAACTGCACGAAACCCAGCATCGCCGCCATCAACGGCCCGGCCGTGGGCGTGGGCCTGACGATGACGCTGCC
Organism: uncultured Aquabacterium sp.; assembly: GCA_937864045.1. GTDB lineage: Bacteria > Pseudomonadota > Gammaproteobacteria > Burkholderiales > Burkholderiaceae_C > Pseudaquabacterium. Next base: position 2,870 of record CALMIF010000229.1, read on the forward strand.
GATGGACATCCGCCTGGGCAGCACCAGCTCGCGCTACGGCTGCGTGTTCACCCGCCGCGGCCTGGTGCCCGAGGCCGGCAGTGCCTGGTTCCTGCCGCGCATCGTCGGCCTGCCGCAGGCGCTGCGCTGGTGCTGCTCGGGCCGCGTGTTCGACGCCGCCGAGGCGGCGCGGGGCGGGTTGATCGAAGAGCCGCTGGCGCCCGAGGCCCTGCTGCCCAAGGCCATGGAAATCGCCCGCGAGATCGCCGACAACACCGCGCCGGTGGCCACGGCCATCACGCGGCAGATGCTGTGGCGCTTCAGCGCCGAGCCGTCGCCCTGGGGCACGCTGGGCGTGGACGCCGCGCTGAACGTGCACCTGGGCGCCAGCGCCGATGTGCGCGAGGGCGTGGCCGCCTTCATCAAGAAGCGCACGCCGAACTTCCCCGGCAAGGTGTCGAGCGACATGCCGCCGCAGTACCCCTGGTGGCCGAAGCGATGAGCAGTAGCCAGCAAGACCTTCAGGCCGGGCTGGATGCGCTGCTGCCGCGCCTGCTGCCCGGGGTGACCGGCTGCGCCGCACTGCAGCGGCTGTCGGCCGGCGCCACGCTGCAGACCTGGTCGTTCGATGCGGTCGGTGAAGGTGTGCCGCAAGGCCTGATCCTGCGCCGCTCGCCCGGCGGCCTGCGTGGCAATGAATCGCTGAGCCTGACGCTGGAGGCCGATCTGGTGCGCGGCCTGGCCGGCAGCGGCGTGCCGGTGGCCGAGGTGGTCCACACCCTGGTGCCGGCCGATGGCATCGGCGACGGCTTCATCATGCGGCGCATCGCCGGCGAGACCATCGCCCGCAAGATCCAGCGCGATGCGCCCTACGCCGAGGCCCGGCGCGTGCTCGTGCGCCAGCTGGGCGCGGCGGCCGGCGCACTGCACCGCCAGCCGCTGGACAGGCTGCCCGCGCTGCCGGTGCGCAGCACCGCCGCCACGCTGGCCGCGCTGCAGCGCCGCTGCCATGCGATGGCCCAGCCCGACGCGGTGTTCGAGTGGTCGCTGAAATGGCTGGAGCGCCACCTGCCCGCCGAACCGGCGCGCCTGCACCTGGTGCATGGCGACTACCGGCTGGGCAATGTCATCGTCGGCGAGGAGGGCCTGCGCGCGGTGCTCGACTGGGAGATCGCCCACCTGGGCGACCCGGCCGAGGACCTGGCCTGGGTCTGCCTGCCGCCCTGGCGCTTCGGCCAGATCACGAACCCGGTGGCCGGCCTGGGCCAGCGCGAGGAACTGTTCGCCGCCTGGCAAGGCGCCACGGGCGAGCCGGTCGATGCGCAGCGGGTGCGCTGGTGGCAGGCCGCCGGCAGCCTGCGCTGGGGCCTGGGCTGCGCCGGCATGCGCGACTGGTTCGAGAGCGGGCGCGACCCGTCGGTCGAGCGGGCGATGATCGCCCGGCGTGTGTCCGAGAACCAGATCGACCTGCTGCGCCTGTTGGACTCGGAGGACGCCTGTGCTTGACCACCCACGCGGCCCCGCGCTGCTCGATGCGGTTGCCCGGCTGCTGCGTGACGTGCTGCTGCCGCAGCTGCAGGGCAATGCCGCCTTCCAGGCCCGCGTGGCGGCCAATGCTGTCGATCTGGCTGCGCGTGAGATGCGCCTGGGCCCGGCCGCCGATGCAGCTGCGCTGGATCGGCTGCAAAGCCTGCTGAAGCACGCCGCCGATGGCGCCTCGCTGGATGCGCTGGACGCCGAGCTGGCGCTGGCCATCCGCAGCGGCGCCATCGACGCCCAGGACCCGGCGCTGCGCGCCCACCTGTGGACCGGCACGCTGGACAAGCTGGCCATCGACCAACCGAGTTATGCCCCGTACCGCCGCGCCGTCGAATTGCGCGCGGTCCCGACACACACCACCCAGGAGTGAGACACGATGGACTTCAACCTTCCGCATGAGCTGAGCGAGTTCCTGAAGAACCTGGACCGCTTCATCGACCAGGAGATCAAGCCGCTGCAGGCGAAGGACGACAACGAGCGCTTCTTCGACCACCGGCGTGAATGGGCGCGCACCGACTTCGACAAGGGCGGCCTGCCGCGGCCCGAGTGGGAGGCACTGCTGGTCGCGTGCAAGAAGATCGCCGACAAGGCCGGCTTCTGGCGCCTGCCCCTGCCCAAGGAGTTCGGCGGCCAGGCCATCGGCAACCTGTGGATGAGCGTGATCCGCGACCACCTGGCGGCCAAGGGCCTGGGCCTGTTCAACGACCTGCAGAACGAGCATTCGGTGGTCGGCAACTTCCCGGTCATCGTGATGCTGCGCGACTTCGGCACCCAGGCGCAGAAGGACAAGTTCATCCAGGGCCAGCTGAACTTCGAGACCCGCATCACCTTCGGCCTGACCGAGCCCAACCACGGCAGCGACGCCACCCACATGGAGACCAAGGCCGTGCGCGAGACGCGCAACGGCGTGGACGGCTGGCTGATCAACGGCGAGAAGATGTGGACCACCGGCATGCACACGGCCACGCACTGCGCGCTGTTCGCGCGCACCAGCGGCAAGGCCGGCGACGCGCTGGGCATCACCTGCTTCCTGACGCCGACCGACACCCCGGGCGTGAAGATCGAGGAATACCTCTGGACCTTCAACATGCCCACCGACCACCCGCGGGTGAGCTTCACCAACGTGTGGGTGCCGGCCGACGCGATGTTCGGCGCCGAGGGCCGCGGCCTGCCGCTGGCGCAGAGCTTCGTGCACGAGAACCGCATCCGCCAGGCCGCCAGCTCGCTGGGGGCGGCGCAGTTCTGCGTCAACGAGAGCGTCAAGTACGCGCGTGAGCGCAAGCCCTTCGGCGAGGAACTGGCGCGCAACCAGGGCATCCAGTTCCCGCTGGTGGAACTGGCCACGCAGTGCGAGATGCTGCGCCTCTTGATCCGCAAGACGGCCTGGGAAATGGACCAGATGCCGCACCCCGAGGTGGAGAAGAAGCTCAGCGACAAGGTCTCGATGTGCAACTACTGGGCGAACCGCCTGGTGTGCGAGGCGGCCGACCGGGCGATGCAGGTGCACGGTGGCATCGGCTACAGCCGCCACAAGCCCTTCGAGCACATCTACCGCCACCACCGCCGCTACCGCATCACCGAGGGCTCGGAGGAGATCCAGATGCGCAAGGTCGCAGGCTTCCTGTTCGGCTACATGGGCCCCAACAAGTTCTGACGCCTCTGTCTGCTGCGCGGGCCGATCTTGCGCCTGCGATGCGCGCCGTACGGGCTTACGGCTGCGCTTCCCGACGCAACCTCGACCCGCTCGCGACGACAGCTGCATCAGAACTCCGTACCGATTCCAACCAAGGAGACAAGCGATGACCCAGACCACCCGCCGCCAGATCGTGCTGGGCGCGGCCGCCGCCGGCCTGCTGCCTGGCGCCGCGTTCGCGCAGAAGAAGTACGGCCCCGGCACCAGCGACACCGAGATCAGGATCGGCCAGACCATTGCCTACAGCGGCCCGGCGTCGGCCTATGGCCAGCTGGGCCGGGCGGAAGCCGCGTACTTCAAGTTCCTCAATGACAAGGGCGGCATCAACGGCCGCAAGATCAACTTCATCTCGGTGGACGACGGCTTCAGCCCGCCCAAGGCGGTGGAGATGACGCGCAAGCTGGTCGAGCAGGACGAGGTGGCGCTGATGTTCGGCATGCTGGGCACGGCGCTGAACACCGCCACCCGGCCCTACCTCAACCAGCAGAAGATGCCGCAGCTGTTCATCGCGGCCGGCTCGGCGACGTTCGCCAGCGGCGAGAAGTTCCCGTGGACCATCGGCTGGCAGCCCACGCTGATGGGCGAGGCGGCCTTCTACGCGAAGAACATCCTGGCCACGCACCCGGGTGCCAAGATCGGCGTGCTCTACCAGGACGACGACTTCGGCAAGGAACTGCTGCAGGGCCTGCGCGAGGGCGTGGCCGGCAAGGACTCGGCCATCATCGCCACCGAGAGTTTCCAGGCCACCGACCCGACCGTTGATTCGCAGCTGATCAGCCTGAAGGGCAAGGGCGTGGACACGCTGATGCTGTTCACCTACGCCAAGCAGGCGGCGCAGGCGATCCGCAAGATCGCCGACCTGGGCTGGAAGCCCGACACCTACCTGCACCTGGGCTCGGCCAGCGTGGGCGCCACGCTGATGCCGGCCGGGCTGGACAAGTCGGTGGGCATCAAGACCGCCGGCTTCATGAAGGACGCGACCGACCCGCAGTGGGCCAAGGACGCCGAACTGGCCCCCTTCTTCGACTGGATGAAGAAGTACATGCCCGACGCCAAGATCGAGGACTCGCTGAACCTCGCCGGCTGGGCCTATGGCCAGACCATCGAACAGGTGCTGCGCCAGTGTGGCGACGACCTGACCCGCGAGAACATCATGAAGCAGGCGCTGAACCTGAAGAACTGGCGCAACCCGGCCCTGCTGCCGGGCAGCACCATCAGCACCGCGCCCAACGACTACCGCGTGGTCGAGTACATGAAGCTGCAGCGCTTCAATGGCAAGGTGTGGGAGTTCGTCTGAGCGGCCGTGCGGGCAGGGCGCGACCGCGCCCTGCCCGGCCGCCGGGCTTCAGCGCGCCGGCGCGTACGAGCGCAGCTGGCCGCGGGCGTTGACCGAGCAGGCGAATCGCCCGCTGGGATAGCGCACCAGGATCTCCCATTCGCCGGACCCCAGGCGGGTGCTGCGCTCGATGCGGCCGTCGCCAGCTTCGCCCTCGGGCGGTTGGTTCAGGCAGACCGCTTCGGCGCGCGCCTGCGGCGACCCGCCGGTCGGGCCTGGGCCCGGCGCGGGTCCGGGCCAGCCGCCGTCACAGGCCCGCTGGTCCACGGGTCGGATGTTCTGGAACCGCGGTCCGGCCACCCGGACTTCGATGCAGTCGCGGCGCGGCGAGCGCCAGTACCCCAGGCGCCCGCCCGGCGCCGGTTCGGAGCGCATCTCGTGGAAGCCGCGCTGCCGCAGTGCCTGTTCGCCAGAGCCGGTCCGCTCGCCGATCAGGTCGCGCCAACCATCGTTGGTGCCGCCTGGCGGGCCGTTCCAGCCACCCCCCGGCGGACGGCCGTCGTTCCAGCCACCGCGGGTCTCGAACACGCCGCCGCAGCCGGCCGTCACATACACGCCGCTGCGCGTCTCGTCCCAGTTGCGCCCCTTGACGCACTCGGTGCTGCTGAGCTGGCGCGCCAGGACGACTTCACCGTCGCCCCGCAGGCGACAGTCCTCGCGCTGGTGGTTGCGTGATTGGCAGGTGACGCTGGCGGCCTGCGCGCCGGCTGCGGCCAGCAGCACGGCCGCCGCGCCGGGACGGAGGAAGAACGTCGACGTCATCGTCAGGCCTTTCTGGTGGGTCACCCGGGTGCTCAACGCTGCATCCTAGCCCGCGGCCGACACAGACCGACAGCGGTCTTGGCCGTTCAACCGGCCAGCAGCTTGTTCACCAGTTCCGGTGTGGTCGCCGCGCCCAGCTTGCGCATCAGCCGCGCCCGGTACACATCCACCGTGCGCGGGCTGATGGCCAGGCGCCTGCCGATCTGCTTGCTGGTCAGCCCGTCGACCAGCAGGGCGGCGATCTCGCGTTCGCGGGCGGTCAGGTCGACCTTCAGCCGGCGCTTGGCCGACAGGTCCTCGAAGGCCCAGATGCCCGCGGCATGCGGCTGGGCCGGGTCCAGCGCACGGCCGGCCACATGGCACCAGAACAGCTCGCCGCGCTGCGGGCCGTCCAGCCGTTTCATCACCCGGTCGTCGGCATACCAGCCTTGTGCATCCAGGCTGGCGACGATGCGCTCGCCGGTGCGCTGGAATTCGTCGGCCGTAGGGTAGAGCACCTCGAAGCTCTGGCCCACCAGCTGGTCGCGCCGCGCGCCGAACATCGCCAGCACCTGCTGGTTGCAGTCGACGATCTGGCGCTGGCGGCTGAGCACCAGGCCGATCGGGGCCAGATCGAACCCGGTGCGGTAATCCAGCGCCAGGTCGGGCATGGCGGTGCTCAAGGCCGTGTCACAGCAGCGCGTAGGTGGTGGTGGCATGCGCCGCCAGCTTGCCCGCGGGGTCGGCCACCTCGATCTCGCCGAAAACCAGGTTCCTGCCCAGCCGCAGCACGCGGCCGGTCACCAGGGCCTCGCCGGCCGGATCGGTGCGGCTGCCCGGGATGGGCCGCAGGAAGCTGGTCTGCAGCTGCACCGTGGTCATGGGCTTGAAGCCGCCGACTTGCGTGGCGATGGCCAGGATCATCGCGGTGTCGGCCGCCGCCATCACCGCCTGGCCACACAGCACGCCGCCCACATGCACCTGGGCCGGCACGATGGGCAGGGCCAGCACCACCTCGCCCAGGCTGGCGCTGCGCATCTGCAGGCCCAATTGCGCCACCCAGGGCGCGACCAAGTCGGTCAGCATCGCTTGCAGTGCGGGAAGTTCCACCAGGGACGCAGCGGGCATCGGGTTCTCCGGAAACTTAGGCGATTTTACGTAACCCCTACGTAATGGCTTAAGTAGTACGCTTCGCGCCGTTCCGGTTGACCCTGCTCAGCCGGTGCAAGCACCGTCCCGTCCACCGTCTTCAAGGACACCTGCTCCATGAACAAGATCTATCCCAGCGCCGCAGCGGCACTGGCTGGCATCGTCGCCGACGACCAGCTGCTGGCCGTTGGCGGCTTCGGCCTGTGCGGCATCCCGGAGGCGCTGATCGACGCGCTGCGCGACACCGGCAAGAAGAACCTCACCGTCATCAGCAACAACGCCGGTGTCGACGGCTT
>CALMIF010000230.1 GCA_937864045.1 uncultured Aquabacterium sp.
ACGGCGACGCTGGAGGCCGAGCACGACTTCGCATAAACGCGGACTTCGCCTTATTGCGCCCCAAGGCCACACCGCGCAGGGCGCGCTCGGCGGCGTTGTTGTCCATCTCCAGGCGCCCGTCGTCCACGTAGCGCGTCAGCGCCTTCCACCGCACGAGGCTGTAGCCGATGGCCTGGGCGATCTCCGATTTCGTCGACACCCTTGGCAGCAGTTCCTCCAGCCAGGTGTGCAGCGCCTCAAGCAGCGGCCCGGCCCGGGCCTGCCGCTGCGCTTGTCGCACCTCGGGCAACTGCCCCCGGACCTCGTCCTCGATCTCGTAGAGCGCCCGGATGCGGCGCAACGCTTCTGCGGCCAGGCTGTCGGGGTCGCGCTTGCCGGCGACGAACAGGTCCCACCACTTGCGGCGCGCGTGTGCCCAACACGCCACCTCCTGCACCCGCCCGGTGGCATAGAGCTTGGGCCAGCCGGCGTACGCGTCAGCCTGCAGCGCGCCACGGAAGCCGCGCAGGTGGTCCTGCGGGTGTTCGCCGCCACGGTCGGGCGAGTAGGCGAACCAGGCCGCCCTGGGGGCGGTGTCGCCCGCGGGCCGGTCGTCGCGCACGTAGACCCACAGCCGGCCGGTGCGGGTCTTGCCGGTGCCCGGGGCGAGGACCTTCACCGGCGTGTCGTCGCCGTGGATCTTGTGGGTGGCCATCACGTGGCGGCGCACGGCCGCCACCAGCGGGTCGATCAGCGCATCGCCCTTGTCCACCCAGCCGGCCAGCGTCGAGCGGTCGAGCTCGACCCCGTCGCGGGCGAAGATGCCGCTCAGGCGGTACAGCGGTTGATGGTCGCAGTACTTGCCCACCATCACATGGGCCATCAGCGCCGGCCCGGGCAGGCCGCGGCTGATCGGCCGGCTGGGTGCGGCCGCCTGGAACACCCGCTGGCAGCGCACGCAGGCCAGCTTGGGTCGCACATGGCGCACGACCTTGAAGCGACCGGGCACGTACTCCAACTGCTCGGAGACGTCGCGGCCGATCTCGCGCAGCCGGCCACCACACTCGCCGCAGCCGCAGGGCTGGCCTTGGGCGTCGTGGTGCGCCGGTGTCGTCTCGGGGCGGTGCACCTGTGGCTCGCGCGGCAGGTGCGCGGGCAGGCTGCGGTCGACCGTCTTGTCGTTGGCCGCCGTGTTGGCTGCAGGCGACACCGCTGCTGCAACCGCCTTCTTCGGGCCAATTCCATCCAGTGCTTGGCCTTCCAGCAGGCTGCCTTGGGTGGCTGGCGTGCCATCGGCGAAGCGCTCGCTGGCGCTGCCGAAGACCATCCGGTTGCGCCGGGCGATCTGCAGCTTCAGCTTCTGCACCAGCAGGCGCAGCATCTTGACCTCGGCATCGCGCGCCTGCAGCGCCAGGCGCAAGGCGTCGGCATCGTCTGACTGCTGTTCGGGGTGGCGGACATCGCTGGGCACAACACCACTGTGCCCAGCCGCGCAAGGCCTGGGCACCCGGGCGATCACCGAGCCCAGTTCATCCAGTACCCGACCCCGTCAAGCCGACCCCGTCAGGCCGCCAGGTCAGGCACGTGCGTACGCACCGGCATGCGCCAGTCGATGCCCTCCAGCAGCATCGACAGCTGCGCCGGCGTCAGCACCACCCCGCCGGCGTCGGCCTGCGGCCAGACGAAGCGACCGCGCTCCAGCCGCTTGGCCAGCAGCATCAGGCCCTGGCCGTCGAACCACAGCACCTTGAGGATGTCGCCGCGCCGGCCGCGGAAGACGAACACGTGCCCATTGAACGGGTTGGCCGCCAGTGCGCTCTGCGCCACCGCGGCCAGGCCGTCGAAGCCCTTCCTCATGTCGGTGTGGCCCGCGACGATCCACACACGGGTGTTGGCCGGCAGGCCGATCATGCGGTGCCGGCCAGTGCACGCAGCACCGTGCGCAGGCTGGCTTCATCGACGCTGCCGCGGATCCGGACCACCGTGCCACGGATGCTGATCTCGATGCTGCCGGCCGAGACGCGAGCAGCGGGCGCCGGTGGCGACGCAGGGGGCGTGGGCGAAGCAGGCGCTGGTTCGACCACCGTCACCGGCAGCAGCACCGGACCGCGCGCAGCATCGGCAACGGGCAACGCCAAGGACTGCAGGTGCAGGCGGCGCCAGTTGAACAGCAGGTTGGCATTGATGCCAGCATCCTGCGCGATGGCAGCCACCGACGCGCCGGGCACCAAGCTTCGGTCGACGAGCGCCTGCTTGAATGCGTCGGTGTGCCGACGCCGAGTGTCCTGGGGCTTGGTGACTCGCTGGCCGTCCATGATGTGCATCTGCCGGTTAAGTGCACACCTACAAGCGGGGCACGGGTCACCGGATCGTGCTCATTGCGGGCCGGACGGGCAATGCGGCCTCGGCGCCACGCTTACCCTGTTGCCGTACTGCGATGCGGTGGTCTCGCACGGCGGTGCAGGCTCCATGCTCGGTGCGGCAGCCCACGGACTGCCGCATCTGGTGCTGCCGCAGGCGGCGGATCACTTTCGCAATGCGCGCGCCCTTTCGCGGGTGAGTGCGGGCAGTTCCGTCGATTCGGAGCGTCAGTCTGTGGAGGCGGTGAGCACGGAGCTGTCGAAGCTGTTGGCAGATGGCGCGTTGAGCGCGGGAGCTACCTTGCTCGCCCGGGAGATGGCTGCCATGCACGATGCAGCGGCGGCGGCCCGCATGCTGGAGCGCTGGCATTCGTGCACACCTCTGGTATCGGGCTAGACGGACCGCTTGTCGCGGCAAGGGTTGTCAGCATTGGGTCTTGCGGCGCCGGCCAGCTGCCGGGCCCGGGCGGCGGCGATGCGATCGACAAGGGGCGTTCGTGGGCTCGCCGACCGCTCGACGTCGCATCGCGGCCGCCCGCAATTTCCAGACGAACTTTCGCGGCCGGCCAGAAGCGGCCGTTCATTGACCTGCCACAGAACTGTCCGTCGAACGCTCGAGAGAGCAAGATTCGCGACTCAGCGGGTCCGCCCTTTGACAGCATTGGCCCGCGCCTTGATGAC
>CALMIF010000231.1 GCA_937864045.1 uncultured Aquabacterium sp.
GGCCAGCGCTGCGCCGCGCTGACGAAAGCGCGCCAGCTCGGTGTCGGGCACGGCGTGGCCGCCGGTGGTCCAGGCGATGTGGGTGGCCTGCGCCAGATGGGGTGCCACGCCGCTGTGGTGCAGCCAGGCCTGGCCGGCGGCGCTGCGCCACAGCCCGGCCGGGCCGGCCAGGCCGGCGCAGGCCGACGGCTCCAGGCGCAGCCCGTCGGTGCTGGCGGCCAGGTGCAGCAGGCGGTGCAGGTCGTCGTCGGTGACGGTGCAGGCGCCGGCCAGCAGCGGCCCGGCCAGCGCGCCGGCCAGGGCGCTGGCGCGCGGCACGGCCAGGCCGTCGGCCTCGGTGCGGTTGTCCAGGCCGATGGCGTAGACCGACGGCGGCTCGCCCTCGGCTTGCGCCTGCGCGGCCAGGGCCGCCAGCGCCGGCTGCACCGTCCGGGCGCCCCGGTTGTCGATCAGCAACTGCAGCAGGAAGCAGGGCGATTGCACGGGCTCGGCGAAGATGCAGTGCACATGCGCCCCGAACTGCCTCGCCAGGCCCCAGGCGATGCCGCCCGGCGCGCCGCCGACGCCACAGGGCAGGTGGACGAACAGCGGGTGTTCGGCATCGACCACCCGCCCGGCGGCGGCCAGCTGCGCGGCCAGCCGCTGCGCCGCCACCGCGTAGCCCAGGAACAGCGAGGCCGAGCGCTCGTCGTCGACGAAGTGCACACGCGCATCGGCCAGCGCCTCGGCGCGCCCGGCAGCCACGGCCTGGGCGTAGTCGCCCGCGTGTTCCACCACCTGCACGCCGCGCTGGCGCAGGCGGGCCTTCTTCCAGTCCTTGGCGTCGGCCGACATGTGGACCACGGCCTGGAAGCCCAGCGCCGCCGCCATCACGCCGATGGCCAGGCCCAGGTTGCCGGTGGAGCCCACCGCCACCTTGTGCGCGCCGAACAGCGCGCGCGCCGGGCCGGCCGCCAGCACACGCGCGTCCACCGCGGCGCGAGCGGCGGCGTCTGCCGGCAGCAGGCCATGCTGCACGGCCAGGTTCTCGGCATGCTGCAGCACCTCGTGGATGCCGCCGCGCGCCTTCACCGAGGCCGCCACCGGCAGCGCATGGTCGGCCTTGACGAACAGCGCCCCGGCCGCGGCCGGCAGGCCCAGTGCCGACTGCAGCGCCGGCACCGGCAGCAGGGGCGACTCGATCAGGCCGGCACTGGTGCCCAGTTCATCCGGGAACAACTGCGCCAGCAGTGGCGCGAACCAGGCCAGGCGCTGCGCGGCGGCGTCCAGGCCGGCCGCGGTCACCGCATCGATGCCATGGATGCTGTCCAGGCGCTGCGCCTGCATCCACAGCAACGGCCGCGCCGTGCACAGCTGCGGCCAGGCGATGCCCGACTGCCAGGCGCCCGCGCTGGATGCCGCAGGGTGCGGCGCCATGGCCGGCAGATGAAGGTTCGATGACATGGACCGGATCGTCCCCGGCCTGTGAAGGGCGAGCAAGGCACTTAATGTGATCGAGGCATTAGTTTCATCAATGGTGGCATGGCCAGTTCCCTGAGTCCGTCCCTGCTGTCCTGGCTGCGCTGCTTCGATGCGGCGGCGCGCTGCCGCAGCTTCACGCAGGCGGCGCAGGCCCTGTGCATCACCCAGGGGGCGGTCAGCGAGCAGGTCAAGCAGCTGGAGCAGCGGCTGCGTTGCCCGCTGTGCCTGCGCAGCCCGCGGGCCCTGGTGCTGACGCCGGAAGGGCTGCGCCTGCACGGCGTGGTGCGCGAATCCTTCGACGCGCTGGAGGCCGGGCTGCTGAAGCTGCGCGCGCCCGTGCGGGGTGCGCCGCTGGGCCTGAGCTGCGCACCGTCGTTCGCCATGGGCTGGCTGACGCCGCGCCTGGGCGACTTCTTCCGCCGCCATCCGGGCCTGGAGCTGCGGGTGGTCAGCGAGTTCGAGGCCCTGGACCGCGCGCGCATGGCGCGGCATGGCCTGGCAGCCGCCGTGCGCTACGACCCCGGCGCCTATGCCGACCTGCAGCACACGCCCTTTCTCGACGAATGGCTGCTGCCGGTGGCCAGCCCGGCCTGGGTGGCGGCCCATCCCCAGCTGAAGGCACCCGGCGACCTGCGGCCCGAGGACCTGCTGCACGACGACCAGGCCTGGGCCGGCGCCGGCCCGCACGAGGAATGGCAGCAGTGGCTGGCCGCCGCGCTGCCGGCCGGCGTGCCGCCAGCGCTGACGGACGGCCTGGCGGGCGGCCGGCACTTCAACCTGTGCCAGCTGTCGCTGGCCGCCGCGCAGGCGGGGCAGGGCGTGGCCATGGGCCGGGCCGCGCTGGTGGCCGACGACCTGGCCGCGGGCCACCTGGTGGCGCTGTTTCCGGCCACCGCCGCCGGCCCGGCGCTGCGCAGCCGCGCCGCCTACCGGCTGGTGGCGCCGGCCGATGCCGCGCCCGGCGTGGGCGAGGTGCTGGCCTGGCTGACGGCGCAGGCCGCAGCCTTCCGCCAGCACCGCGACGCAGTGCTGGGCCTGGCGGCGCCCGGCGCCTGACACGCCAGCGCCGCGACGCCGACGCATCCCGCCGGTCCATCCGGGCCGCTGCCGATGCGGTGCACCCGCCGAACTGGCAACCTGCAGGCCCGCTTGTGCCACCCTTGCAGGAAACACCATGAACGTCGGACGCTGGCCGACCTGCTCAAGCATGCCAACGTCAACCCCGACGACGTGAAGCACGTGGGCATCAGCCACTTCCACGCCGACCACACCGGCCAGCTGGCCGTGCTGAAGAACGCCACGCTGCTGATCGGCAAGGGCGACTGGAACGGCATCACCGCCAATCCGCCGATGGCGGGCGCCAACGCCCGGGGCTTTGCCGAGTGGATCGCCGAGAAGCGTCCGGTCGAGGCGCTGACCGGCGACAAGGACGTCTACGGCGACGGCAGCGTGATGGTGCTGCGCGCGCCGGGGCACACGCCGGGCCACAGCGTGCTGCTGGTGCGGCTCAAGGAGGTGGGGCCGGTGCTGCTCAGCGGCGATGCGGTGCACTTCATCGAGAACTACACCGGCTTCGGCGTGCCGGGCTTCAACTTCGACCGGGCGCAGACCGTGGCCTTGATCCAGCGCCTGCAGGAGATCCAGAAGAACCTGAAGGCCACGCTGATCATCCAGCACGACCCGCGCGACATCGGCAAGCTGCCGGCCTTTCCGGCGGCGGCGCGCTGAGCGGGCCAGCGCCACTGCACCGCGCCCCATGACCACCCCGCTTGCGCAAGCCCTGGCATCGGCCACCGCCTTCGCCGACGCCCACGAGACGCCCTGGACGCGCGACCCGCTGCGCGAGCCCGGGCGCTTCGGCGTGCACCACGACGACCCGCCGCCCTGGAACCGCCTGCGCGGCCCGGTGCACCAGCGCGGGCCCTGCAGCGGCGTGGTGTGGCAGCGCGGCATCGAGATCGCGCACTGGGGCCAGCCCGCACGCGCCGACCAGACCTTCAGCGTGGCCAAGACCTGCCTGGCGATGCTGGCCGGTGTGGCGCAGGGGCGCGGCCTGCTGCGCGACGTGGACCGGCCGGTGGCCGCCCAGCTGCCCGGCATCGGCTTCGACACGCCGCACAACGCGCCCATCACTGGCGCCACCTGCTGGAGCAGACCAGCGAGTGGGAGGGCCGCTGCTTCGGCCTGCCGGACCAGGTGGACCGCTGGCGCCAGGTGGCCCACGACCCGCGCCCCGCTGGCGGCCCCAAGGGCGGCAGCCGCCCGCTGCAGACGCCGGGCAGCTACTGGGAATACAACGACGTGCGCATCAAC
>CALMIF010000232.1 GCA_937864045.1 uncultured Aquabacterium sp.
CGTCCTGGGCGGGCGCGACCGCACCGCCGCCAACCAGCTCGACCATCTGCCCTGAGGGGCGGCGGCCGGGCGCTTGGCTGGGCGACACTGCGGCCAGCCCATCCCGCCCCGCCATGCCCAGCCGCGACCTCAAGCCCGCTCCACCCGCCGACGACACCAGCCTGCCCGCCCGCCCGCCGGGTGACCGGCTGGACCGCTACGACGTCGCCATCCTGGCCGAGTTGCAGCGCGATGCACGCCTGAGCAATGCCGAGCTCGCCAGCCGCATCGGCCTGTCGGCCGCGCCCACCTGGCGCCGGGTGAAGTGGCTGGAGAGCCAGGGGATCATCTCCGGCTACCGCGCCGAGATCGACCGCCGCAAGATCGGCCTGGGTGCGCTGGCCTTCGTGCGCGTGGACGCCGAGCGCAACAACGGCGAGGCCACCGCCCTGCTGGAAGACGCGATCCGCGCGCTGCCCGAGGTGGTGAGCTGCCACTACATCAGCGGCGCCGGCACCTTCGAGCTGCAGGTGCTGACCACCGACCTGGATGCCTACAGCCGCTGGGCCCACGACACGCTGTTCCGCCTGCCCAATGTGAAGGACATCCACACCAGCTTCTCGCTGGGCGAGGTCAAGAGCGGCGCGGCGCTGCCGCTGGGGCACCTGCAGGGCGTGTCCGGGTCGTCGGCACGCTGACGGCGGCCTGCGCCCGCTGCACCGCGCCCGCCCCCGTTACCTGCTCGGGCGTGACCTCGAAGCGGTACTGCGCCAGCGGGTTCTTCGCGCCCATCGCGTGGTTCTTGCTGGCACCGGCGGCAATCTGGGCCGGCGTGGTGCCGCGGTGCCTGATGTGCCAGGCCGCCTGCATCGCGTAGGTGTCCATGAACAGCGTGCCGCCGCCGTCCTTGGGGGTGAAGGGCTTGCCGGCGTGCTCGCCCGCGGCGGCGTAGTAGGCCCGCCAGTCCTGCGGGTCGAGCTGGTCGATGCCGTTGTCGAAGATGGCCTGCTGCTTGGCCGCCGCATCGGGAATGCGCTCGGGCACGAAGGTCTTCTCCACGCCGATCGCCAGGCTCAGGTCGGCCGTGCCCGACAGCACGTCCTTCCAGGCCCCGTGCAGCGCCATGCTGGCCGTGGCGCAGCCACCTTCGACATTGGTCATGCCCACCCGCTCCGGGAACGAGCCTTCCCGCACCAGGGGCGTGAAGCAGACCTGGCCGCGGATGTTGCCCTGGCCGAACTGCGCCATGCCGCAGTTGCCGAACCAGGCATTGCCGATCCGCCCACCGTCGCTGAAGCCGGCATCGGCCAGCACCGCCAGGTACGCCTCGCGCGTCAGGTCCTTGAAACTGGCGCCGGGCTGCTTGCCGAAGCGCGTGCAGCTGGTGCCGATGATCCAGGCGTCGTTCATGGTCGTCTCCGTCAGTTCAGGATCACCGGCAGCCGGTCGACGCCGCGCATCGCCAGCGCGTCGACCCAGTTCGGTTCACCGGGTGCACGCTCGATCCGGCTGAACCGCTCGACCAGCCGGCCGATGCAGCGCTGCCCTTCCAGCCGCGCCAGTGGGGCGCCCATGCAGAAATGGGCGCCGAAGCCGAAGGTCAGGTGCCGGTTGGGTGTGCGGCCCAGGTCCAGCGCCTGCGGGTCGGCAAAGGCCCGCGGGTCGCGGTTGGCGGCGTTGGCGAAGCCGAACACGCGGTCGCCGGCGCGCAGCGTCTTGCCGTCGATCTGGTGCTCGACCTTCACCACCCGGGCAATCGCGTTGCTCGGGCCGTCGAAGCGCAGGAATTCCTCGACCGCCGACGTGATCAGCGCCGGGTCGTCGCGCAAGCGCTGCAGCTGGTCCGGAACGTCCAACAGCGCGTGCACCGCGTTGCCCAGCAGATGCGTCGTGGTCTCGTGGCCGGCGAACAGCACCAGCATGCAGGTGGCGACCAGCTCGTCCTCGGTGAGGCGGCCCTCGTCGTCGCGCGCGGCGATCATGCGGCTGACGAAGTCGTCGCCAGGTGCCGCGCGGCGCTGGGCGATCAGGTCGCGGAAGAAGGCCGCCAGCCGGGCGGCGCCCCGGCGCGCAGTCTCGTAGCGGTCGCCATCGGCGCGGGCGCCGCCGATGAAGGCGCGCAGTTCGTCCGACGCGGCCTTCAGCTCCGGGAAGGCGCTGTGCGGAATGCCCAGCATGTCCATGATCACGTAGGCCGGCAGCGGCGCGGCGACCTGCTGCGCCCAGTCGATGGCCACGCCGCGCGGCAGGGTGTCGAGCAGGCGGTCGACGACGCGGGTGACCGGCCCGTCCAGCGCCTCCAGCGCCTTCAGGTTGAACACCGTGCCGACCAGACGGCACAGCCGCGTGTGCTCGGGCGGGTCGCGGAAGACCATCCACAGCGCCATGTAGCGCATCAGCTCGGCCAGGGTCTCGCGGCGCTCGCCCTGCAGCTGGGCGTAGAACGGCCGCAGCCGGTCGGGCGACATCTGGTCGCTGAGCATCATCTGGCGCACGTCGTCGTAGCGCGTCAGCACCCAGGCCTTGAGCGCCGGGCTCCAGTGCACCGGGTCGGCGTCCTGCAACCGGGCGTAGAGCGGGAACGGGTTGCGCCGCACCGCGGGGTCGGCGTCGTCGTAGGCCAAGGCTGTCATGGGCCGACGCTAGCGCGCCGGCCGCCTGACTCCTATCGGGGACGCGACACCGCCGGCGGCTCAGGCCGGCTGCAGGCGGAAGGCGCCCACGGCCTGCGACAACCGCGCCGTCTGCTCGCGCATGCTGTCGGCCGCCGCCGCGCTCTGCTCGACCAGGGCGGCGTTCTGCTGCGTCATCGTGTCCAGCTGCGACACCGCGCCGTTGATCTGGCCCAGGCCCTGGGTCTGCTCGCTGGCGGCATGCGAGATCTCGCCGATCACGTCGTTGACCCGCCGCACGCTGTCGACGATCTCGGCCATGGTGGTGCCGGCCTGGCCGACCAGGCGGCTGCCGGCGTCGACCTTCTCCAGGCTGTCGCCGATCAGGGCCTTGATCTCGCGGGCCGCCGTGGCCGAACGCTGCGCCAGGCTGCGCACCTCGCTGGCCACCACGGCGAAGCCGCGGCCGTTCTCGCCGGCGCGGGCGGCTTCCACCTCCGCGTTCAAGGCCAGGATGTTGGTCTGGAAGGCGATGCCGTCGATGGTGCCGATGATTTCGCCGATGCGCCGGGCGCTGCCGGTGATCTCGTCCATGGTGTGCACCACCTGCGCCACCACGTTGCCGCCGTTCTGCGCCACGGTGCAGGCCGACTGCGCCAGCTGGCTGGCCGTCGAGGCGCTGTCGGCCGCGCTGCGCACGGCGCCGGTCAGCTGCTCCATCGCGCTGGCGGTCTGCTGCAGGTTGCTGGCGCTCTGTTCCGTGCGGGCCGACAGGTCGTTGCTGCCCGCGGCGATCTCGCCGGCGGCGGTCTCGATCGACAGCACCGCGCCGCGGACGGCGCCGATGGTGCCCTGCAGGCGCTGCTGCATGTCGGCCAGGGCGCCCAGGGTCTGCGCCACCTCGTCGTGCCCGCTGCGGTCCACCGCCTGCGTCAGGTCGCCCTCGGCGATGTGGCCGGTCAGGCGCACGGCGTCGGCCAGGCGACGGGTGATGCCGCGCGCCACGGCCACGGCCATCACCACGCCGGCCAGGGCAGCCGCCAGGCCAGTGCCCAGCATCCACAGCCGCGTGCGCTGCTGCGACGCCTGCACCTCGGCCAGCACGGCGCTGCGGCCGGCCTCGGCGGCCTGCGACAGCTGCTCCAGCGCGGCCAGCCAGCGCTGCTGCACCGGGCCCAGCTTGCCGGTCAGCATCTCGGCGGCCATTTCCGGCTGCATCGTGCGGGCCAGCGCCAGCGCCTGCTTCAGGAAGGGGGCGGCCAGGGCCTCCGCGGCGTCAGCCGCGTCGAGTGCGGCCTTCTCCGCTGCGGAAGGCTGCAGGGCCAGCAGCTTGTCGCGGTGGCCGGCATAGGACTGGACCAGCGTCTCCATGCGCTTCAGGTCGGCCTGCATGTTGTTGACCTCGGGCGTCAACGCGATGTTGCGCACCACGTCGGCGCGGGAGACGATGTCCAGCCGCATCTGCGCGGCCAGGTCGCTCTTCTGCATGCCGGCGCCGGCCAGTTCGGCCGTGTTCTGCGCCACCTGGTGCAGCCCGATGAGCCCCGTGCCGATGGCCGCGCCCAGGCCCAGCAGCACCACGCCCTGGGCCAGGCCGATGCGGGCGCCGATCGAGCGCAGGCGGCTGACGTTGGATGGCTTGTCCATGCCGTCGTGGCCTCAGGCGGGCTTGTAGGCGCCGCAGGCGACCACGATGTCGTCCATGCGCTCGAAGAACATCAGCTTGGGCTCGATCTGCTTGGTCATCGGGTTCAGGAAGGCGAACTCCTGCTGGCCCTTGCCCTTGGCCTTGGCGATCTCCAGGCGCTCCTTGACGTGGAACTTGCCGTTGGCGTCCTGCAGGTTCAGGTTGTCCTTGCCCACCATGCGGTTGTTGGCGCCGTGGGCCAGGGTCTTGCCGGCCATGTCGAACACGGTGATGTACAGGTCGCGGTCAACCCAGGGGCCGGGCTTGGTCATGAAGTCGGTGAACGCCTTGTCGCGGCCCACGGCCTTGATGTGGGCCATGGCCTTGGCCAGCATGGCCTTGGCTTCCTCGGGCTTGGCGCGTTCCTCGGCGGCCCGGGCGGGCAGGGCGGCCGCAGCGGCGGCGGTGGCGGTGAACAGGGCGAAATGACGGCGGCTCAGGGGCATGGCGATCCTCACGGGAGAGCAGGAGCGGCGGCGCCGGGACGGCGTGCCTGCCCAGGCTCTTCGGCACCTGGGCCGGCGACTTGAGCCGGCGCCTGTCACCCGGGCGGCAGCGGCGCACGACCGGCCCTCCCGACTATCCCCACTCAGCAAACCGGCGTTTGGCTGCTAGCCTGCCCGGGGTTTGCATCTCCTGACGACGAACGCCGCGTGGACACCCTCGACGACACCAGCGTGCTGATCCCCGACGTGTTCGAGGTCCACGCCCGCAGCCATCCGCAGAAGGAGGCCGTGGTCTGCGGCCCGGTGCGCCGAACCTGGGGCGACTTCGCCGCCAACATCAACCGCGTGGCCCACGCGCTGAACGCCCGCGGCATCGGCCCCGGCCACCAGGTGGCGGTGCTGATGGGCAACTCGGTCGAGATCCTGGAGATCATGTTCGGCGTGGTGCGCGCCGGCGCCTGCGTGGTGCCGCTGTCGGGCCTGCTGACCGGCGAGCAGCTGGCCACCCTGGTCGACGACAGCGACGCGGCGGCCATGTTCACCACCGCCGACTTCATTGAACGCCTCGGCGAGCACCGCAGCCGCTGCGCGAAGCTGCGCGCCGACGCCCTGGTCAGCGTGTTCTGCAACGCCCCGGGCTGGCAGGGCTTCGACGCGTTCCTCGGCGATGCGCCTGCCACGCCGCCGGTGGCCAGCTGCCACGCCGCGCTGCCGTTCAACATCATCTACAGCTCGGGCACCACGGGGCTGCCCAAGGGCATCGTGCAGACCCACCGCACGCGCACCCACTGGGCGATGTTCAACGCCATCGAGCAGGGCTTTTCCGAGCGCAGCCGGGCGCTGACCACCACCGCGCTGTACTCCAACGGCACCTGGCTGGTGATGCTGCCGGTGCTCTTCACCGGCGGCACCTGCGTGGTGATGCCCACGTTCGATCCGCGCGCGTTCCTGGCCACCATCGCCGGCGAACGGATCACGCACACCTTCATGGTGCCGGCGCAGTTCCTGATGGTGCTGGCGCAGCCGGACTTCGACAGCTTCGACACCAGCGGCCTGCAAAGCCTGCTGTGTGCCGGCAGCCCGCTTCGGCGCGACACCAAGCGCGAGGTGCTCCAGCGCTTCGGCAACAAGCTGATCGAGCTCTACGGCTTCTCCGAAGGCTTCGGCGCGATGCTCAAGCCCGACCAGCATGACCACCGCTTCGACAGCGTCGGCCGGCCAGTGCTGGGCTGCGAGGTCTGCATCCTCGACGACGCCGGCAAGGTGCTGCCGCCGGGCGAGGTGGGCGAGATCGCCGGCTACGGCGCCGGCATGATGGCCCGCTACCACCGGCGCGACGAGCAGACCGCCGCGCTGATCTGGCGCGACGCCCGCGGACGCAGCTGGATCCGCTCGGGCGACGTCGGCAAGCTCGATGCCGAGGGCTACATCACCCTGGTCGACCGCAAGAAGGACATGATCATCTCGGGCGGCTTCAACGTCTTCCCGACCGACATCGAGGCCATCGTCGGCGGCCATCCTGATGTGCTGGACGTCACCGTGATCGGCATCCCGCACGAGAAGTGGGGCGAGACGGTGCTGGC
>CALMIF010000233.1 GCA_937864045.1 uncultured Aquabacterium sp.
TCCAGCATTTCGCCGGCCATCACGTCCGACAGGCCGTGCACGCGCACGATGCCGTCGGTCACGGACACCACGGTGCCCTGGTTCTTGATGTCAGCCGAAGCGCCCAGGCCCTCGATGCGGGACTTGATCAGTTCGGAAATCTCTGCGGGATTCAATTGCATTGCGTTCTCCTTGCGACAACGTCATGGCGGGGCCGGGCACGCACCGCGGCGCGGCCCCCGGCCATCACGCCGTCAGGGCGACTTTCATTTGTTCCAGGCGTGCCTTCACCGAGGTGTCGAGCACTTCGTCGCCCACCACCACGCGGATGCCACCGATCAGTTCGGCGTCGATCTCGACGCGGGCCTTGAGCTTGCGACCGAAGCGCTTCTCCAGCGTCGCCACCACGTCGGCCAGGGCCGCGTCGTCGATGGGGAAGGCGCTGTAGACCGTGGCGTCCGACGACCCCGACTGCGCATTGACCAGGGCCGAGAACTGCGCCGAGATCTCGGGCAGCGCGGCCAGGCGGCCGTTCTCGATCACGGCCTGCAGCAGGTTGGCCACACGCGAATCGAGTTGCAGGCCCTTCTGCAGCGCGATGCCGGCGATCAGGTCGAAGACCTGCAGCGGCGCGACCTTGGGGCTGTCAGCGAACTGGCGCAGCTGCGGGTCGGAGGCCAGGGCCGCCACGCTTTCAAGCTGGGCCTTCCAGGGGAAGCCGTCGGCACCGCCGCCAGCCTTGAACAAGGCCTCGGCGTAGGGACGCGCGATGGTTGCAAGCTCGGCCATCTCAGAGCTCGGCCTTCAGGCGGTTCAGCAGCTCGACGTGCACGCCTGCATTGACCTCGCGGCGCAGGATGGCTTCCGCCCCCTTGACCGCCAGGCCGGCGACCTGCTCGCGCAGGGCTTCACGCGCCTTGACGGCTTCCTGCTCGGCCTCGGCCTTGGCGGCGGCGACGATCTTGTTGCCTTCCTCGGTCGCGCGGGCCTTGGCTTCCTCGACCAGTTGCTGGCCCAGGCGCTCGGCATCGGCCAGGCGCTTGGCGGCGTCGGTGCGGGCGGCAGCCAGTTGCTGCTCGACGCGCTGGTTGGCGGCGGCGAGGTCGCTCTTGGCCTTGTCGGCGGCGGAGAGGCCTTCGGCGATCTTCTTCGCGCGCTCGTCGAGCGCGGTGGCGATCGGCGGCCAGACGAATGACATCGTGAACCAGACGAGGATCGCGAAGACGATCATCTGGGCGATGAGGGTACCGTTGATGCTCACTTTGTATGCCTCGTGAAATAAGGGCTTCTCACCAAGCTACCGCCACGGAACCGGCCTGGCCGGGCCGTCGGCGGTGCCCCTAGAGGGGAGCGGCGAAGCCGCTGCGGGGTGGCCTTATTTCGGCAGGTTGGCGATCTGGCCGAGGAACGGGTTGGCGGTGGCGAACCACAGCGCGATACCGGTGCCGATGATGAACGCCGCGTCGATCAGGCCGGCCAGCAGGAACATCTTGGTCTGCAGTTCGCCCATCAGTTCGGGCTGGCGGGCGGCCGACTCGAGGTACTTGCTGCCCATGATGCCGATGCCGATACAGGCGCCGACGGCACCCAGACCAATGATCAGACCGGCGGCCAGGGCGACAAAGCTGATGACTTCCATGATGACTCCTAGAGAGTTGAGTTGATTGAGAGAGTGAAACGCGAAGGATCCAAAGCCTGCCGGCCTGGGGGATGACAGGGGGCTTGACGCCCCCGGTTCACTAAGAGCCAGCCGGCTCAGTGAGCGTCGTGTGCTTGACCCAGGTAGACCAGGGTCAGCATCATGAACACGAAGGCCTGCAGGGCGACGATCAGGATGTGGAAGATCGCCCACACGGTGCCTGCAACGATGTGGCCCAGGAACAGCAGGGGGCCGGTCAGGCCGCCCGCCGCAATGGCGCCGCCCATCAGCGCGATCAGCATGAAGATCAGTTCGCCGGCATACATGTTGCCGAACAGCCGCATGCCGTGCGAAACGGTCTTGGCCACGAACTCGATCATCTGCATCAGGAAGTTGACCGGGTACAGGATGACCTTGTCGCCAAAGGGCGCCGAGAACAGCTCGTGCACCCAGCCGCCGAAGCCCTTGATCTTGACGTTGTAGAACAGGCAGATCAGCAGCACCGACACCGACAGGCCCATGGTCACCGACAGGTCGGCGGTGGGCACCACGCGCATGTAGTGGATGCCCATCATTTCGCCGATCTTGGGCAGCAGGTCGACGGGCAGGAAGTCCATCGAGTTCATCAGCAGGATCCAGACGAACACCGTCAGGGCCAGCGGCGCGACCAGCTTGCGGCTCTGCGCGTTGTGCACGATGCCCTTGGCCTGGCTGTCGACCATCTCGACCAGCATCTCGACGGCGGCCTGGAAGCGGCCCGGCACGCCCGAGGTGGCCGACTTGGCGGCGCGCCACAGCAGGAAGCTGCCGACGAGGCCCGTCAGCACAGCCCAGAAGATGCTGTCGAGGTTGAACACCGAGAAGTCGACGATCGCCGTCTGCTTGTGGTTCTGCAGATGGGTCAGGTGGTGAATGATGTATTCACCGGCGGTCGGTCCGCTCCCTGCGGCGTGTTCTGCGGCTGCCATGCGTGTTGTCCAGTTCCGTCTTGTCTCAGATCGGGCGCCGCCGCCACAGCAGCGCCACCCAGTAAACCTTCATGCCCACCACCAGCCCGACCAGCAGGGCCGGCCACACCAGGGGCTGCACGACGCGGCCCGCGAGCGCAAGCATCGCGAGCGAAACGCCAATTTTGACCGCCTCCCACAACATGAAGCTGACGGCGGATGCGCCGGGCGCCATGCTGCTGAGCTTGCTGGTCATGCCGCGCGCCATCAGGGCACCCGGCACCACCACGGTGGCCGCACCGTAAAGCAACGACCAACCGACTTCTGTCCTCCCGGTGACCAGCCACCCGATCAGGGCAGCCACCACGCCCACCACCGCTTGCACGGCGACGACCCGCCAGGGTGACACCGGCGGATCCTGGGCCCTCAAGGCCGCTGCCTCTTCTCGAGTCAGCGGCTTGAAGCGCGCATTTGCTTCCCCATCTTCTGCGTCGGCCCACCTGTCTTGCCGGCCCTTTTCCTGCGATGGCCGACTTGTCATGTGTGCTAGGACGCGCCTGGTTGCGGCAAACCGCGGGAGTATACGTGGAAACCCGTTGGTGACCAGGGAGTCGACCGCGGCGTGGGGTCTGAGCGCGGGCGGTCCGCGTCCGGTTACAGCCGCGCCACATGGGCCGGCAGGCCCGGCACCTCGACCCTGCACTGCAGCACGCAGCCGGCCAGCGGCTGCGCCGCCAGTTCCTCGGCCGGGCGCTTGTCGCGCGCGGTGGTGATGTACAGCGTGCGCAGGTCCGGCCCGCCGAAGCAGGGCATCGTGGGGCAGCGCACCGGCAGCGCCAGCTCGGCCAGCACGCTGCCGTCAGCGCCCAGGCGCAGCAGGCGCTGGCCCTCGAACATCGCCACCCAGTAGGCGCCTTCGCTGTCCATCGCCGCGCCGTCGGGCCGGCCGCCATAACCTGCCAGCGGCGCGGCCGGATCGCGCAGCGGGAACTGGACGAACACCCGTTGGCGCGACAGGCTGCCGTCGCTCGCATCCAGGTCGAAGGCCTGGATGCGGTGGCCCTTGGTGTCCGCCCACAGCAGGGTGCGGCCGTCGGGGCTGAAGGCCAGCCCGTTGCTGGCGGCGATGCCGTCGGCCTTGCGCAGCAGCTGGCCGCCGTCCAGGCAGTAGAGCGCTGCCCTGGGCTCGCGCCGGTCGTCGATGGTGCCGACCCAGAAGCGGCCCTGCGCATCGGCCTTGCCGTCGTTGAAGCGCTGGCCGGCCGGGTCGTAGGGCGGCGCCAGCACCCGCTGCCGCTCGCCGCTGGTGGTGTCGACGCGCCACAGGCCATCGCGCGCCGCCAGCAGCAGGCCGCCGCCGAGCAGCGGCGCGATGCAGCCGGGCTCGCTGTCCTGCGGCCAGGCGTCATGGCGGCCGCTGGCGGGGTCGAAGCGGTTGAGCTGCCGGCCCGGGATGTCGACCCAGTACAGCACCTGCTCGTCGGGATGCCACAGCGGGGATTCGCCCAGCAGCGAGGCGGGCGCGGGCAATGCGGTGATCGGTGTCATGGGCCGATTGTCCGCGCCGCGGCGGCCCAGGACCTCGCAGAGCTCGGTCGCTTGGGCAGGCGGGGAACAGTCCGCAGGGACTGTTCCTCGTCCAGCCTCAGCCCAGGTCGACCTTCAGATAGTGCGCGCCCGGAATGGGGTTGAAGTAGTACGGCGGCACTTCCTCGAAGCCCAGCGAGGTGTACAGGCCGCGGGCGGCCTCCATGTCGTCCAGCGTGTCCAGCAGCATGGCCGAATAGCCCGACTGCAGCGCCGCGTCGATCAGCGCCTGCGCCAGCAACCGGCCCAGGCCGTAGCGGCGGAAGCCCGGGCGCACGTACAGCCGCTTCATCTCGCAGGCATTGGCATAGTCGACGTCGGGCAGCGGCCGGAAGGCGCCGCAGCCGGCCAGCTCATCGCCGACCCAGGCCAGCAGCAGGATGCCTTGCGGCGGCGCGTAGTCGCCGGGCAGCGCGGCCAGCTCAGCGTCGAAGCCCTGGAAACACAGGTCGACACCGAGGCCGGTGGCGTACTCGCGGAACAGCAGGCGCGCCGCGTCGATGTCCGCCGGCCCCTCGGGCACCAGCAGGCGGATTTCCGGTGCGTCGGACGCCGTGCTCATGCGCCGTGCTGCGGCCTCATCCACCCAGGCGGGCGACCCACATCGCCAGCGCGCCAGTGGCGGCCAGCACCACGGCGGCCAGGCCGCGCGTGGCCAGGCTGTCGGTGCTGGCGGGCACCTCAGGCGGCAATGGCTTGTCGCCGGTCAGCATCGGCGTGACCAGGTTCTTGCCGCGCAGCTTGTAGACCACGATGGCGACGATGTGCAGCGTGACCAGGCCCAGCAGGATCCATTGGCCGAAGCCCTTGTGCCAGGCGGTGGCCGCCAGGCCGGTGGCGCTGGCGACGAAGCGGTTCAGCGGTCCGGTGGTGGCGATCTCGTCGTCGGCCACCAGGCCGGTGGCCACCTGCACCAGCAACAGGCCGATCAGCGCGAACACCGAGAACGCGCCCAACGGACTGTGGCCGACCTCGAAGTGATCGCCAGGCCGGTGCTCGCCGCGCAGGTAGCGCAGGGCGGTGGCCGGGGCGTAGATGAAGCTGGCGAAGCGCGACCAGCGGCCGCCGACCAGGCCCCACACCAGGCGGAACCCCAGCAGCGCCAGCACCAGCAGGCCCAGCCGGATGTGCCAGACCATGGCATTGCCGCCGATCTTGGCCGTCACCACCAGGCCGATGACCGAAGCCGCCAGCAGCCAGTGGAAGAGCCGCGTCGGCAGGTCCCAGACACGGCGCGGCACTTGTTCGGCAGGGCTGTTCATCGGCGGGCCTCGTGGATCTGCACAGGTCACCAACGATAGCCGAACTCCATGCACTCCCCGGCGCCGCGGCGGGCGGATGGACGGGGGCGGAAAGGCGGGCAGGAATAAATCCCGTGCTGACCCGTAGACTGCGCAGCGCCCGTGCGTGGACAGCGGGCGCCTCGTCCCATCCCTGTTGGAGGATCTGCATGAAACGACTGCTCCCGGCCAGCGTGGCCACCCTTGCCGTGTTGGCCAGCCTGCCTGCCGCAGCCCAGTTCCAGAAGCCCGAGGACGCCATCAAGTACCGCCAGTCGGCGTTCACGGTGATGGCCAACCACGTGGGCCGCATCGGCGCCATGGCCGCCGGGCGCGCCCCGTTCGACGCCAAGGCCGCTGCCGAAAGCGCCAACATCGTCAACACCCTGGCCAGCCTGCCGATGACGGCCTTCGGCGCCGGCACCGACAAGGGCGCACCCAACCGCGCCAAGCCCGAGATCTGGAGCGATGCCGCCAAGTTCAAGGCCGCGGGCGACAAGATGGTGGCCGAGGTCGCCAAGCTCGACGCCGCCGCCAAGAGCGGCAGCCTGGACGCGATCAAGGCCGCGATGGGCGGCGTCGGCGGCAGCTGCAAGGCCTGCCACGACGACTTCCGCGCCGAGAAGTACAGCAACTAACCCCCCGATGCGCCTGCGGCGCCTCGACCCGGGGGCGCCGCCGATGGCGCGGCGAAGCCGGTTCCATGGCGACCGCTTGGTTCGAGCCCCGCTTGCCGGGGCTCGTTCGTTTCAGGCCGGCTCGGCGAAGCCCAGCACCACGCGCCGGGTCTTGGCGCTCTTCTTCTCGATCTTCGTGACCACCACCGCGCCGATGTCGGCGGTGTTGGCCACATGCGTGCCGCCGCAGGGTTGCA
>CALMIF010000234.1 GCA_937864045.1 uncultured Aquabacterium sp.
GGCGTGATGTCGGCCTTGCGGTAGTTGGTGGCCAGCTGGTCGGCGATCAGCGGCTTCTTCTCGTAGACGCGCAGGATGGCGCCGTGCGCCACCACGCAGTACAGGCATTCGTTGGCGGCCGAGGTGGCGACGATGATCATCTCGCGCTCGCCCTTGGTCAGGCTGCCGGTGTCCTTGACCAGCAGGGCGTCGTGGTAGGCCATGAAGGCGCGCCACTCGGCCGGGCGGTGCGCCAGCGCCAGGAACACGTTGGGCACGAAACCGGCCTTCTCCTGCACCGCCAGGATGCGTTCGCGGATGTCGTCGGGCAGGTCCTTCAGGTCGGGCACGGGAAAGCGGCTGATGGCGGTCATGGTGGGGTCTCCGTCGATGGGCTTTGCAGGTCGGCCGTCAGCATAGCGTGCAGCCGGGCGGTCGCTGCTGCGGCGGATCAGAGCAGGCGCTCGGCGATGAACAGCGACTGCAGCCACAGCTTGAAGCGCAGCCAGGGGCTGCTGCCGGGCTCGTCGGTGGTCAGCGTCGGCCGGCCCTGGGCGTCGCGGCCGGCCCATTGCACACCCTGGCTGTCGGGCCGCAGCTGCAGCCGGAACTGGCTGCCGCTGGCGGCGCCGCGGGCGCCGGCGGCGGTTCCGATCGTGCCGCCGGCTTCGTCTTCGCCCATCAGCCCCATCAGCTAGGCGGCCAGCTTCGGGCTGTCGATGACCACGCCCATCTCGGTGTTGGCGATGGCCGAACGGGCATCGAGGTTGACCGAGCCCACCAGCACCTGGCGGCGGTCGACCAGGGCCACCTTGGCATGCAGGCGCGGCGTGGACCGGCCGAAGTTGCCGAAGTGGCCCGAGTCGCGCGTCGTGCCGGGGTCGACCTCGTGCAGGCGCACGCCGATGCGCAGCAGTTCGGGGCGGTAGCGGCTGTAGTGCAGGTGCACCAGGGGCTCGTCGGTGGTGGCCAGCGAGTTGGTGAAGACCAGGGTGCGCACGCCGTGTTCGGCGGCGCGCCGCATCATCGGCATGCCGACGTCGCCGGGCAGGAAGTAGGGCGAGACG
This sequence comes from uncultured Aquabacterium sp., assembly GCA_937864045.1. Lineage (GTDB taxonomy): Bacteria > Pseudomonadota > Gammaproteobacteria > Burkholderiales > Burkholderiaceae_C > Pseudaquabacterium. The sequence goes on from CALMIF010000234.1 coordinate 1,047, forward strand.
ATCACCACCTCGTTCCGCGCGCCGGCCAGGGCCTGCAGCAGGCCCTGCATCGCCGCGGTGGGCTGCTTGCCCGGGGCGCCGCCGGCGGCCTTGTCGGGCGGATCGGCAAACACCTGGGCACGGGCGCCATGCTGCAGCAGCCGGCCCTGCTGCAGCTGCTGCTCGACCGGGCCCTGGCCCAGCGGGTCTTGCGGGTAGTCCGGCACAAGGGGGCGGGCAGCGGCCACCGCGGCGTCGAAGCGCGCCAGCGCCTGCGCGGCCGGTGCCGGCGGGCCCAGCACCTGCGCGATCGGCCAGGCGCTGTCGCTGTTCCAGTAGCGGTCGAACACGGCGGCCAGGTCGGCGACGATGGCGCCGGTGGACAGCACGTCCATGTCGATGAAGTTGGCCTCGGGGTGGCCCATGAAGTACTCGTCGGCCACGTCAGGCCGATGCGCGCGCCGTAGGCGTATTCGCCGGTGGGCAGCAGGCGAAAGCCCGAGGGCCCGTCCGCCGCCGGCGGCAGGCTGGCGGCGGCCAGGCGGCCCAGCGGGGTGTCGGCGGTGTCGCTGAGGCTGGTCGACGGCGCTGTCGGCAGGCGCGGCGGCAGGCCGGCACAGGCGCTGAGCAGGCCCAGCAGCAGTGTCAGCAGCAGGCGTTGCAGCATGTGGACTCGGCCGTCGCGGTGGGAGCAGGTCGCCATGCGCAGAGGCTAACCAGCGGGCGCCGGACCTGACCGGTGTGGACTTTCAGCTGCGGAACTGCATCGCATGCAAACGCGCGTACAGGCCACCGGCGGCCAGCAGCGCGGTGTGCGTGCCCTGCTCGACGACCCGGCCGCCGTCCATCACCACGATGCGGTCGGCATGCTCGATGGTCGACAGGCGGTGGGCGATGATCAGCGTGGTGCGCCCGCGCATCAGCGCGTCCAGGGCGGTCTGCACCGCGCGCTCGCTCTCGCTGTCCAGGGCCGAGGTGGCTTCGTCCAGGATCAGGATCGGCGCGTCCTTGTACAGCGCGCGGGCGATGGCCAGGCGCTGGCGCTGGCCGCCCGAGAGCTGGTTGCCGTTGTGGCCGACCACGGTGTCCATGCCCTGCGGCAGGCCGTCGACGAAGTCCAGCAGGTTGGCGCCGGCCAGCGCGGCGCGCACGCGCGGGCCATCCACCTCGGCGCCCAGGGCCACGTTGGCGGCGATGCTGTCGTTGAACATCACCACGTCCTGGCTGACCAGGGCGAACTGGCGGCGCAGCGCATCGACCTGCCAGTCGCCCAGGGCCACGCCGTCCAGCGTGATGCGCCCGCCGGTGGGCACGACGAAGCGCGGCAGCAGGTTGATCAGCGAGGACTTGCCCGCGCCCGACGGGCCGACCAGGGCCACGGTCTCGCCGGCCGCCACGTCCAGCGTCAGGCCGTCGAGTGCCGGGGCCTGGTCGTCGGCGTAGCGCAGGGTCACGTCCTGCAGCGCCAGCCGGCCCTCGGCGCGCTGCAGCACGGTGGCGGACTGGTGGTCGCCGCTCACCTCGGCGGGGCTCGAATCCAGCAGATCCAGCCCGCGCTCGATGGCCGCCAGGCTGCGGGTGATCGGTGCCATCACGTCCGACAAATGCTTGACCGGCGCCACCAGCATCAGCATGGCGGTGATGAAGGCGACGAAGCCGCCCACCGTGCTGCCGGTGCTGCTGCTCTGCCACAGCGCCACCACGATCACCGCCGACAGCGCCACCGCGGTGAACAGCTGGGTCAGCGGCGTCATCACGCCGGCCGAGGCCGCCGTCTTCAGCAGCACGCGGCGCAGCGTCAGCGCATGGCGCTCGAAGCGGGCGGCCTGGGCGGGTGCGGCGCCATGCAGGCGCACGATGCGCCAGGCCAGCACGTTCTCCTCGACCACGTAGGCCAGGCCGTCGGTGGCGTCCTGGCCCTCATGGGCCAGGCGGCGCAGGCGGTTGCTGACGCTGCGCATCAGCAGCGCCACCGCCGGGAACAGCACGCCGACGAAGAGCGTGAGTTTCCAGTTCAGCCACACCAGGTAGACCAGCAGGGCCAGCAGGGTCAGCGAATCCTTCAGCAAGGTCAGCAGCGACTGCACCAGCTGCAGCGCGCCGCTTTGCACCTCGTAGACCAGGGTGTTGGTCAGGCTGCTGGCCGAGTGGCGGGCGAACAGCGCCGGCTGGGCGGTGAGGATGCGCTGGAACATCGCCTCGCGCAGGGCCTGCACGCCGCGGTGGGCGGCCCAGGACAGCGCGTACTGCGCGATGAAGCCCGCCGCGCCGCGCAGCGCGAAGGTGCCGATGATGGCCACCGGCACCAGCCACAGCGGCAGCGCGCCGGCACTGAAGCCCTGGTCGAGCAGCGGCTTGAGCATCGCCGGGATCAGCGGCTCGGTCAGCGCGCCCACAAGCGACGCCAGGAAGGCCACGCCCGCGGCCAGCCGGCTGTGGCGGAAGTAGGGGGTGATGCGGGCGAAGCGCTGCAGCAGGCTGGGCATGGAGAGGCAGGGAGCCTGCGGTGCTGTCGACGGAAGGCGGCGGCGCCGGGCGGGTGGCGGATTATCCGGCGGCTGTGCAGCAGGGGCGCCGCAGCTGTGCGGTCTGGCGCTTGTCGACAACACTGTATGAAAGTACAGTTATTCTGTGAACTTGCCGCTGCCCTTCCTGGACCTCGACGACGACGCGCCGGCGGCTGCGCCCGGCGTGGCGGGCGGTCGTGGGGCCGCTGTGGCGCCTGCAGGGCCGGCGCTGGCGCCTGGGCGGACAGGGCAGCCGGCGCAACCACCGCAGGCCGATGTGGTGCGCACGCCATCCACGCCGGCACCCTCCGACGAGCCGCCCGGCCTTGACCTGGCGCTGCACCCGGCGGTGTGGCGCGCCAGCCAGATCGGCGGCGGCGCGCAGCCGGTCAGCCCCAGCGGCTTTGCCGCGCTGGATGCCGAACTGCCCGGCGGCGGCTGGCCGCATGGCGTGCTGACCGAACTGCTGCTGCCGCAGCCGGGCATCGGCGA
>CALMIF010000235.1 GCA_937864045.1 uncultured Aquabacterium sp.
AGCCTGCGCTACCCGGGCCTGATCAGCTGGAAGACGCCGCCCGGCGGCGGCACCACCGACTACGCGGTCGACATCTTCCACGGCGCCCTGAAGCAGGGTCGCTACACCAGCTTCCTGCGCGCCGACACCCGGCTGCCGATGATGTTCATGCCCGATGCCATCGACGCGACGCTGCGGCTGATGGACGCGCCGGTCGACGCGATCAGCGAGCGCGGCAGCTACAACCTGGCCGCCTTCAGCTTCACACCGGCCGAGATCGCGGCCGAGATCCGGCGCCACATCCCGGGCTTCCAGCTCGACTGCGTGCCCGACTTCCGCCAGGCGATTGCCGACAGCTGGCCGCAGGCCATCGACGACAGCCTGGCCCGGCGTGACTGGGGCTGGGTGCCGCGCTACACGCTGGCCGACATGGTCGACGCGATGCTGGCAGCACTGCGGCCGCAGTTGCTGGGTCGCGCCTAGTTCAGCGCGCCGCGCAGGGCCGCCAGCAACTCGTCCGGCGCCTCGGCCGGCAGGCTGTGGCCCGAGGGCAGGGTGGCCACCTTCGCCTTCAGGGCGGCAGCCAGCTCGCGGGTGGCGCGTGGCGGCGTCATCTGGTCGGCGCTGCCGAGCGCGAACGTCACCTTGGCCGTGACCTTGGCCGCCGCGTCCAGGCCGCCGCTGTAGGCGTCGCAGACGCTGAAGTCGTGGTGGAACAGGTTCACCGCGCAGCCGGTCGCGTTCGGGCCCGCCAGCGTGCGCCGCATCAGTGCCCGGTTGCTGCCGTGCAGCCACATGCCCGGCCCGGGGTAGCTGGGCTTGGCCGCCAGGGTGCTGATCGAGAAGCTGTTGACCATGTCGATGGCCTTCAGCGGCGCCTGGGCCGAGGTGCTCAGCAGGGCCTCGGAGACCTTCATCGGATAGGCCGTGCCCACCATCACCAGGCGGCCGATGAGGGCCGGCGCACGCGCCGCGGCTTCCAGTGCGATCAGCGAGCCCATGCTGTGGCCGACCAGGGTGACCTGGCCGTCGTTCTTCACGCCCGCGGTGGCCAGCAAGGCCAGCAGCCAGTCGGCTGCGGCCTCGACGCTGGCCAGCACCGGGCCGGCGCTCTGGCCGTGGCCGGGCAGGTCGACCGCCAGCACGCCGTGGCCGTGGTGGGCGCACCAGCGCGCCAGCAGGGTCCACACGCTGTGGTCGTGCAGCGCGCCGTGGACGAAGACCACGCAGGGCAGGGCCGGGTCGAAGGGCTTGCCGCCGGTGTAGACATGGGCGCTCTGCCCGTTGACGTCGAGCTTCATGCCGCTTTCTCCGCCACCTTCAGCGCCCGCTTCAGGTCGTCGATCAGGTCGGCTGCATCCTCCAGTCCAACGGACAGCCGGATCGTGCCGGGCCCGATGCCGGCACGCGCCAGCGCCGCGTCGTCCATGCGGAAGTGGGTGGTGCTGGCCGGGTGGATGACCAGCGAGCGGCAATCGCCCACGTTGGCCAGGTGCGAGAACAGCTTCAACGCCTCGATGAAGGCCACGCCCTGGGCGCGGCTGCCCTGGATGTCGAAGCTGAAGACCGCGCCGCAACCGCGCGGCAGCAGCTGCTTCGCCAGTGCCTGGCTGGGGTGGCCGTCCAGCTCGGGGTAGCCCACGCGGGCCACCATCGGGTGGGCGGCCAGCATGGCGACGATCTTGCGCGTGTTCTCCACATGCCGGGCCATGCGCAGCGGCAGGGTCTCGATGCCCTGCAGGATCAGCCAGGCGGTGTGCGGGCTCATGCAGGCGCCGAAGTCGCGCAGGCCCTCGCGCCGGGCGCGCAGCAGGAAGGCGCCGACGGTGCTCTCCTCGCTGAACACCATGCCGTGGAAGCCGTCGTAGGGCGCGCTCAGTTCGGGGA
>CALMIF010000236.1 GCA_937864045.1 uncultured Aquabacterium sp.
AGGCCGGCGACGTGGGCAAGATCCGCGCCCTGGTCGACGCCAAGGTGATGCCGCACGTGAACTTCCAGCGCATGACCGCCAGCGCCGTGGGCCCGCAGTGGCGCGGCGCCACGCCCGAGCAGCAGAAGCGGATGCTGGTCGAGTTCCAGACCCTGATGGTCAACACCTACAGCGGCGCGCTGACCCAGGTGAAGGACCAGGCGGTGGTGGTCAAGCCGCTGCGGGCGGCAGCCGACCAGACCGAACTGGTGGTGCGCAGCGAGGTGCGCGGCAAGGGCGACCCGATCCAGCTCGACTACCGACTGGAAAAGGCCGGCGACGGCTGGAAGATCTACGACGTGAACGTCGGCGGCTTCTGGCTGGTCGAGGCCTACAAGGGCCAGTTCGCCAAGGACCTGAGCGCCGGCGGCCTGGATGCGCTGATCACGCGCCTGGCCGAGAAGAACAAGAGCCTGGCCCAGGCCAAGAACTGAGCCGCCGCATGACCAGCATCGCCTTGCCGGCGCGCATCACGATGGGCGAAGCCCGCGCCGCGCTGGCCGACATCAGCCCGCGCCTGGCAGCGGCCGATGCGCCGGTGCTCGATGCCTCGGCCCTGGTCGAGCTCGACAGCGCCGCGCTGGCCCTGCTGCTGGATTGCCGGCGCCAGGTGCTGGCGCGTGGTGCCACGCTGCAGATCAGCGGTGCCAGCCCCAAGCTGCGGCAACTGGCGGCGCTGTACGGCGTGGGCGAGTTGCTCGGCCTCTGACCGGGGCCACGGCCCGGGTCGCGTCAGTCGCGCTCGGCCTCCGGCGCCATGTAGCGCTTGGCCCGCAGGTTGCGCTTGATCTCCTGCATCATCGGCCGCAGGCCCGGGCCCAGGCGCAGGGCCACGCCGGTGGTCAGGATGTCGATGATGGTCAGGTGCAGCAGGCGCGAGACCATCGGGCTGTAGCGGTCGTAGTCTTCCGGGTGGTCGGCCGCCAGCAGCACCTGGCCGTGGGTCTGGGCGAGTTGGGCCAGTGGTGATCCGCTGGCGGTGATGACGATCACCGTGGCGCCCTTGCGGCGGGCGATGTCGGCGGCGTCGATCAGGTCGCGGCTGCGGCCCGAGTTGCTGATGATGACCGCGCAGTCGCCCGCGCCCAGCATGGTGGCGGCCATCACCTGCACATGGCCGTCGCTGACCGCGCTGGCATGCACGCCCAGGCGGAAGAACTTGTGCTGCGCGTCCTGCGCCACGATGCCCGAATTGCCCACGCCGTAGAACTCGATGCGCTTGCCGTCGCGCCCGGCGGCGGCCAGCGCCGCCAGCGCCTGCTCGAAGGCATGGCCGGCGGCGTTGTTGCGGTACTTCAGCATCGCCGCCACCGCGTTGTCGATCACCTTGACGATCAGGTCGCCCGGCTTGTCGTCCTCGTCGACCGCGCGGTGCACGAAGGGCACGCCCTCGTTGACCGTGCCGGCGAGCTTCAACTTGAAGTCGGCCAGGCCGTCGTAGCCCACGCTGCGGCAGAAGCGCACCACGGTGGGCTTGCTGACATGCGCACGGTCAGCAAGCTCACCCACCGGCAGCGTGGCGAAGCTGCGCGGGTCGGCCAGCAGCAGCTTGGCCACGCGCTGCTCTGCCGGCGGCAGGGCTGGGATCGACGCCTTGACCCGTTCAAGCATGCTCATGGCTCATTGCTCTTCGTCCCAGGTGCAGCCGTCGCGGGCGACCATGGCGCTTGACGCCGGCGGGCCCCAGGTGCCGGCCGCGTAGGGCCGCGGGCCGTTCGGGTCGTTCGCCCAGGCCTGCAGGATGGGTTCGACCCAGCGCCAGGCCTGCTCCTGCTCGTCGCTGCGCACGAACAGGTTCAGCCGGCCGGCGATGGCGTCCATCAGCAGCCGCTCGTAGGCGCCCACGCGCTCGCTGGCGAAGGCCTTGTCGAAGTCCAGGTCCAGGCTGACCGGCGCCAGCAGCTCGCCCTGGCTGCTGCCCTTGGTGGCCAGCAGGTGCAGTTCCAGCCCGTCCTCGGGCTGCAGCTTGATCACCAGCTTGTTGGCCCGTGCCGAGCCCGGGAAGATGGGGTGCGGCACCTCGCGGAAGTTGACGACGATCTGCGCATGGCGCGCCGCCAGCCGCTTGCCGGTGCGCAGGTAGAAGGGCACGCCCGCCCAGCGCCAGTTCTGCACCTCGGTGCGCAGCGCCACGAAGGTCTCGCAGTGGCTGCCGGCGGGCACCTTCACCTCGTCCAGGTAGCCCGGCACGTTCTGCCCGGCGATGGTGCCGGCCTTGTACTGCCCGCGCACCACGTCGCGCGCCACGCTCTCGGGCGTGAAGGGCTTGAGCGAGCGCAGCACCTTGAGCTTCTCGTCGCGGATGGCGTCGGCGTCGTTGGTCGACGGCGGCTCCATCGCGATCATCGTCAGCAGCTGCAGCGCATGGTTCTGCACCATGTCGCGCAGGGCGCCGGTGTTGTCGTAGTAGTCGCCGCGGGTGCCCACGCCCAGGTCCTCGGCCAGCGTGATCTGGATGTTGGCGATGCTCTCGCGCCGCCACAGCGGCTCGAACAGCGCATTGCCGAAGCGCAGCGCCATCAGGTTCTGCACCGCCGGCTTGCCCAGGTAGTGGTCGATGCGGAAGGCCTGGTGCTCGGCGAAGGCGGCACGCACCACGCGGTTGATCTCCTGCGCGCTGGCCAGGTCGTGGCCCAGCGGCTTTTCCAGCACCACGCGGACGTTCGGCCCGTTCAGCCCGGCGGCGCCCAGCTGCTCGCAGATCACCGGGAACAGGTAGGGGCTGGTGGCCAGATACAGCACCACGGTGTCGGCGCCGCGCGCGTCGATCCACTGCTTCAGTCCGGCGTAGTCGGCCGGCTGGCTCAGGTCCATGCGCCGGTAGTGCAGCAGCTCGGCGAACTGCGCGAACTCGGCCTCGCTGGGGCGCTTGGCGCTTTCCACTTCGGGGAAGCGCTCGCGGATGAAGGCACGGTAGTCGGCGTCGCTGCGCTCGTCGCGCGCCACGGCCAGGATGCGCCCGCCCGGGGGCAGCTTGCCGTGGCGGAAGGCCTGGAACAGCGCGGGCATGAGCTTGCGCCAGGTGAGGTCGCCGGTGCCGCCGAAGAAAACGAGGTCGAAGGACATGGTGCCGGTCAGTCGTGATGTAACTTGATTACATCAACGATGATGCATGAGTTTCTTGCACGGGTCAACCGCGCAGCCGGCTGGGCAGCGCCAGCCGGTGCTGGTCAGTCCGGCGCGTTGCCGCGCCGGTCATTCACCGAGCGCCCGTCCACGCCCAGCGCCACGCCGCCGGGGCCGAGCAGCCGGTTGCGGGTGCTCAGCACCGGCGCGCCGGGCGGCAGGCGGTCGTCCCACACCCGGATGAACAGGCCGTCCAGCGCGCGCCGGTTGATGAAGGTGTTGTCGCGCACCGTCAGCGCGCTGTCGGGCCAGGCCTGGCCCTCGGCGCCATAGGCCAGCATCACCGGGTTCTGGCTCAGCGGGCTCTGCACCAGGGTGTTGCCCTCCACCAGCACGCGCCCGCCGTTGGGCAGGTCGATCTCGTAGGACGCCTGGCCGTCCGGCCCGTCGTCGAGCCGGTTGCCGGTGATCTCGGCCGCCCGGGCGCGGCACTTCAGCAGATGGCCGACCCGGCCATGGCGCAGCTGGCTGTCGTGCAGGCGCAGCACGCCGATGCGGCCGACGTAGATCAGGTGCGGCAGCGACGCCGGGTTGTCGGGCGCATCGGCAAAGCTGCACTGCGCGATGTCGAGTTCGGCGCTGGCGTCGTTGCTGGTCAGCACGCCCATCTGGTTGTCGGCAAAGCTGCACTGGCGCAGGCGCAGCCGGCCGCGCTCGAAGCGGATGCCCGCGCCGTTGGCGTCGGGCACGCGCGCGCCGCGAAAGCCGATGTTCTCGATCGTGATGTCGCCATCGCGCACCACCCAGATCGCCTTGCCCTCGGCATGCCGGCCGTCGGCCTCGAAGACGGGCTGCGCGCCCACGCCCACGATGTGCAGCCGCCGCTGCGTCACCACCGCCACGTCGCCGCGGTAGGTGCCCGGCAGCACGGCGATGGTGTCGCCGTCGGCGGCATGCCGCAGGGCGTCGGCCACGCGGCTGAAGGCTTCGCCCGGGCCCACGCGCCAGGTGGCGGGCGCGCCGGCGCGTGCCGGCGCGGCCATGCCGAGTGCGCCGCCGGCGCCTGCGGCCAGCCAGCGCCGGCGTGAAAGCAGGGGGAGGACCATGCGCCCATTCTGCGTGCGCCAGCGCCCGCTGTAACCGCCCTGGACACCGGCGGCCGGGGCTTCGCGGTCTAATCCGCAGTCGCCCCCGCAACCGATCACCACCATGCACCAGCTCGATCAACTCAAGCAGCACACCACCGTCGTCGCCGACACCGGCAACTTCAAGCAGCTGGCCCAGTTCGCGCCGCGCGACGCGACGACCAACCCCAGCCTGATCCTGAAGGCGGTGCAGCAGCCCGAGTACGCGCCGCTGCTGGCCGCCACCGTCGCCGCCCACCGCGGCCAGCCGCTGGACGCCATCGTCGACCGGGTGCTGGTGGCCTTCGGGCTGGAGATCCTGAAGGTCGTGCCCGGCCGCGTGTCGACCGAGGTCGATGCCCGCCTGAGCTTCGACGCCGCCGCCACCGTGGCGCGTGCCCGCCGCCTGATCGACCTGTACGCCGCCGCCGGCATCGGCCGCGAGCGGGTGCTGATCAAGATCGCCGCCACCTGGGAAGGCATCCAGGCTGCCCGCGTGCTGGAAACCGAGGGCATCCGCTGCAACCTGACGCTGCTGTTCGCCTTCTGCCAGGCCGTGGCCTGCGGCGATGCCAAGGTGCAGCTGATCAGCCCCTTCGTCGGCCGCATCTACGACTGGTACAAGAAGCAGGCCGGCGCAGCCTGGGACGAAGCCGCCCGCGCCGGCGCCAACGACCCGGGCGTGCAATCGGTCGAGCGCATCTACACCCACTACAAGCGCTTCGGCATCGCCACCGAGGTGATGGGCGCCAGCTTCCGCAACGTCGGCCAGATCACTGCCCTGGCGGGCTGCGACCTGCTGACCATCAGCCCCGAACTGCTGGCCCAGCTGCAGGCCACCGACGCGCCGCTGGCGCGCCGGCTGGATGCGGCCAAGGCCCGCGATGCCGACCTGCCGGCGGTGCACTACACGCCGGCCGACGAAGCCGCCTTCCGTTTCGCGCTGAACGAGGACGCGATGGCCACCGAGAAGCTGGCCGAGGGCATCCGTGCCTTCGCGGTCGATTCGGCCAAGCTCGATGCCCTGATCAAGGAGCAGTGACATGGACCACCCGCGCTGTGATGCCACCGTCGCCTGGGCCGCGCTGCAAGGCCACTTCGAGGCCCATGGGCGCGAGCTGGACCTGCGCGAGGCGTTCAGCCGCGACGCTGGCCGCTTCGCCACCTTCAGCCTGGAGGCGGCCGGCCTCTTCGCCGACCTGTCGAAGAACCTGTGGGATCTGAAGACCCGCAAGCTGCTGATCGAGCTGGCGCGCGAAGTCGGCCTGGAAGGCCGGCGCGAAGCGATGCTGGCCGGCGCGGCGATCAACACCACCGAGGGCCGGGCGGTGCTGCACACGGCGCTGCGCGCGCCACGCGGCCAGGGCCCGCACAGCGCCGACGTGCACGGCGTGCTCGACCGCCTGCTCGACTTTGCCGAGCAGGTGCGCGACACCGCCGCCTCGGGCATCCGCCATGTGGTGAACATCGGCATCGGCGGCAGCGACCTGGGCCCGCAGATGGTGGTGCCGGCGCTGGACGCCTTTGCCCATCCGGGCATCACGCTGCACTTCGTCAGCAATGTCGACGGCCACGACATCACGCCGGTGCTGCGCAAGCTCAAGCCCGCCGAGACGCTGTTCATCGTCGCCAGCAAGACCTTCACCACGCAGGAGACCATGGCCAACGCCGCGGTGGCGCGGCAGTGGTTCCTGGAGAACGGCGGGACGGACATCGCCAAGCACTTCGTCGGCGCCACCACCAACCTGGAAGCGGCGGCGGCCTTCGGTATCCACACCACCTTCGGCTTCTGGGACTGGGTGGGCGGGCGCTACTCGCTGTGGAGCGCGATCGGCCTGCCGATCGCCATCGCCGTGGGCAGCGAGCACTTCCGTGCGCTGCTGGCCGGCGCGCATGCGATGGACCGGCACTTCGCCACCGCGCCGCTGGAGGCCAACCTGCCGGCGCTGCTGGGCCTGCTCGACGTCTGGTACCGCAACTTCCACAAGTTCACCAGCCGCAGCGTGGCGCCCTACCACCAGGGCCTGAAGCGCCTGCCGGCCTACCTGCAGCAGTTGGAGATGGAGAGCAACGGCAAGTGCGTGGACCTGGACGGCGCGCCACTGCCCTTCGGCACCAGCCCGGTGGTCTGGGGCGAGCCGGGCACCAACGGCCAGCATGCGTACTTCCAGATGCTGCACCAGGGCACCGACGTGATCCCGGTGGAGTTCATCGCCGTCAAGCACCCCACCCACGGCCATGCCGACCTGCATGCCAAGGCCCTGGCCAACTGCCTGGCGCAGAGCCAGGCCCTGATGCAGGGCAAGGCCACCGATGCGGCGCTGGCCGAAAGCGCCCCCACCGCGTCGGCCAGCCTGGACAAGCTGACGGTGGCGCGCCACCGCACCTTCCCCGGCAACCGGCCGAGCACCACATTGCTGATCGACACGCTGACGCCGCACGCCCTGGGCGCGCTGATCGCGCTGTACGAGCACCGCGTGTTCACCAGCGGCGCGGTCTGGGGCATCAACCCCTTCGACCAGTGGGGCGTGGAACTGGGCAAGGCCCTGGCCAACCAGCTGCTGCCGCGCATCACCGCTGCCGGGCCGGGCGATGGCAGCGGGCTGGATGCATCGACGGCGGGCTTGCTGGCGCGCTTGAAGTCGTGAGCACGACCGCACTGCCCACGGTCGTCTTCGACTTCGCCGGTGTCGTCTTTCGCTGGCAGCCGCTGGCCCTGCTGCAGCGGGTGATCCCGCAGCATGCCGTCGACGAAGCCAGCGCCCGCCTGTGGGCGCAGCAGATCTTCCAGGGCTACGAAGGCGACTGGGCCGAGTTCGACCGCGGCACGGTGCAGCCCGCCGACCTGGTGCAGCGCATCGCCCGCCGCACCGGGCTGGCGTTGGCCGATGCGCAGGCCGTGGTCGACGCCGTGCCGCTGGACTTCGCGCCCATCGCCGGCACGGTGGCATTGATCGAGCAACTGCATGCGGCCGGCCACCCGCTGTTCTTCCTGTCGAACATGCCGGCGCCCTATGCCGACCACCTGGAGGCGGCGTACCCGTTCCTGCAGCGTTTCACCGACGGCATCTACTCGGGCCGCGTGCAGCAGATCAAGCCCGAGCGGGCGATGTTCGACCTGGCGGCGCAGCGCTTCGGCCGCTCGCCGGGCGAACTGCTGTTCTTCGACGATGTGCAGGCCAACGTCGACGCGGCTCGGGCGGCCGGCTGGCAGGCGCGTTGGTTCCAGCATCCCGAAGGCGCGGCGGCGGTTCTGCGGGCGTTGGGGTTGCTGGGCTGAAGCGGCGTGCTTCCGCTTCGGGCTCATTGCGGACCTTGCTGGCCGAGTTCAGCGTGATCGCGCCGGGCCGGGCAGGCCTGTTTTGCTCCATGTCCCCCGTCCTACACGCCGCAAGCGGCGAATAGGACTCCTCCTTGACTTCCGCAAAACAGGCCCGCCCACCCCGACGCTCAAGCACCATCGTGCCCTGCGGCGACGCCACGCGCACGGGTGCCTGGTGAGTGGAACTGCAGGCGGAGACCTTCTCGGTCTTGAGGGGCGGGATGTTCGAGCCGGACAGGCGAGGCGAAGCGCCATGGCCTGGACAAGCGCTCAGGTCTGGCGCGCCCAGTTTGGTTCGGCGCTTCTTTGGTGACTTTCTTGCCGCCGCAAGAAAGTCACTCGCCTGCCGGGGCGAGACCCGGCGCGGTGCAGCGAACGCTGCGAAGCGTCAGCAAGACAAAACGCCAGGCAGGAACGTCCGCAATGAGCCCTTCCCCGACCTACACAGGCAACTCGACCGTCCGCATGCAGGCCTGGCCGGCCGCATCGAACACATGCAGCGCCTCGGGCAGCAGGCGCAGCGACAGCGCCGTGCCGGCCGGGCGGACGACGCTGCCTTCGGCACGCACCGTCATCGTCGGCAGGCCGGCGCCCGGGTTCACGTAGAGCAATGAGGCATCGCCCAGCCGCTCCACGTGCAGCAGCGTGGCCGGCAGGGCGGCGCCCTCGCCCGTGTCGGCCACCACGATGTGCTCGGGCCGGATGCCGATCTGCACCGCGCTGCCGGCAGCCACGGCGCGGGCGTCCACTGCCGCGCGCACGGGCTGGCCCGCCACCTCCACCAGCGCATGGCCGGCCTCGGCGCCCACCAGCTTGCCGGGCAGCAGGTTCATCTTCGGGCTGCCGATGAACCCGGCCACGAAGGTGCTGGCCGGGCGGTGGTACAGGGTCATCGGGCTGCCCACCTGGGCCACGCTGCCACGCTCGTCGATCAGCTTGCCGGTGTGCAGCAGCACGATCTTGTCGGCCAGCGTCATCGCCTCGACCTGGTCGTGCGTCACGTAGATCATGCTGGCCGAGCCCAGGTCG
>CALMIF010000237.1 GCA_937864045.1 uncultured Aquabacterium sp.
GGCGTGGTGGTCACCGAGTCGGTCTACGCCATTCCCGGCCTGGGCCGGTTGACGGTGGACGCGGTGCTGGCGCGCGACTTCCCCACGATCCAGGGCGTGATCCTGCTGTTCTCGTTCATCTACGTGATGGTCAACCTGCTGGTGGACCTGTCCTACGTGTTCTTCGATCCTCGTATTCGCTACTGACATGGCCGCCACTCCAGACTTCGAGGCGCTGTCGGTCGAAAGCGCGACGGTCCATGTGCAACTGAGCGCCTGGCAGCGCGTGCGGCGCAACATGTCCGTGCGCATCGGCGGCACGGTGATGCTGCTGCTGGTGCTGGTGGCCCTGCTGGCGCCCTGGCTGGGCACGGTCGACCCCTCGCTGTTCGACCCCGCCAGCCGCGACCTGCTGCCTGGCAAGAGCGGCGAGATCACCACGCTGGAGGGCGAGCAGATCAAGCACCGCTTCCTGATGGGCAGCGACAGCTTCGGCCGCGACATCTACAGCCGGGTGATCTACGGCACCCAGGTGTCGCTCATCGTGGGCGTCAGCACGGCCGTCGTCGCCCTGGCCTTCGGCATCGTGCTGGGCTTGCTGGCCGGCTTTCTGCGCTGGCTGGACGGCCCGCTGATGCGCGTGATGGACGGCGTGATGGCCATCCCCGCGATCCTGATCGCCATCGCCCTGGTGGCGATGTGGCGCGGCAGCCTGACGACGGTGGTGATCGCCATCGCCATCCCCGAGATCCCGCGCGTCGTGCGCCTGGTGCGCTCGCTGGTGCTGACCATCCGCGAGGAGCCTTACGTCGAGGCCGCCATCTCGCTGGGCACGCCGACCTGGAAGATCATGTTGCGCCATGTGCTGCCCAACACCGTGGCGCCGCTGGTGGTGCAGGGCACCTTCATCTGCGCGGCCGGCATCCTGACCGAGGCCGCGCTGTCCTTCCTGGGCGTGGGCCTGCCGCCGGACATTCCCACCTGGGGCAATGTGATGGCCGAGGGCCGCGCGCAGTTCAACGAGTATCCGCACAACATCTTCTTCCCGGGCATCTTCCTGGCGGTGACGGTGCTGGCGGTGAACATCCTGGGTGACGGGCTGCGCGACACGCTCGATCCGAAGATGGCCAAGCGAGGTTGAGCATGGCCGACACCACTCCGATCCTCCAGGTCGAGGACCTGACCATCGCGCTGCCCTCGGGCGGCGACCGCGCCACCGCGGTGCGCAACGTGAGCTTCTCCGTCGGCCGCGGCGAGATCGTCTGCCTGGTCGGCGAGTCCGGCTCGGGCAAGAGCGTGATTGCGCAGAGCGTGATGGGCCTGCTGCCCAAGACGCTGCCCGTGAAGAGCGGGCGCATCCTGCTCGAAGGCGAGGACATCACCCATGCGCCGCTGAGCCGGCTGCGCGAGCTGCGCGCCACGCGCATGAGCATGATCTTCCAGGAGCCGATGACGGCCCTGAACCCGGTGATGACCTGCGGCGACCAGATCGACGAGGTGCTGCGCCAGCACACCACGCTGTCGGCCGCGGCGCGCCGCGAGAAGGTGCTGGCCATCGTGCGCGAGGTGCTGCTGCCCGACCCCGAGCGCATGGTCGCCAGCTACCCGCACCAGCTGTCGGGCGGCCAGCGCCAGCGCATCATGATCGCGATGGCCCTGGTGCTGGACCCGGTGCTGCTGATCGCCGACGAGCCCACCACCGCGCTGGACGTGACCACACAGGCCCAGGTGCTGAAGCTGGTGCTGGACCTGCAGAAGCGCCACGGCACCGGCGTGCTGTTCATCACCCACGACTTCGGCGTGGTGGCCGAGGTGGCGCACCGCGTGGCCGTGCTGCGCCTGGGCGACATGGTCGAGATCGGGCCGAAGGCCGCCGTGCTGCAGCGCCCCAGCCACGACTACACCCGCATGCTGATGGCCGCCGTGCCCACGCTGCACCTGAAGGAACGGCCCAACGACGCGGCCGCGCCGGTGGTGCTGAAGGTGCAGGGCCTGGCCAAGACCTATGCCACCAAGGGCTGGATGGGTGGCGCCCGCACCGTGCATGCGGCCAAGGACGTGAACTTCGAGATCCGCCGCGGCCAGACCCTGGGCATCGTCGGTGAATCGGGCTCGGGCAAGTCCACCGTGGCGCGCTGCATCGTGCGCCTGATCGACCCCAGCGGCGGCAGCGTCATGCTGGGCGGCGACCGCCCCGGCGAGGCTGCCGAGGACATCGCCATGCTGTCCGCCGCCCGCCTGCGGCCGCTGCGCCAGCGGGTGCAGATCGTCTTCCAGGATCCGTACCGGTCCTTGAACCCGCGCCGCACCGTGGCCGAGGCGATGATCGAAGGCCCGATGAACTACGGCCTGTCGCGCGAGACGGCCCTGCAGCGCGCCCGTGAGCTGCTGGCCCTGGTGCGCATGGACGTGAGCGCGATGGACCGCTACCCGCACCAGTTCAGCGGCGGCCAGCGCCAGCGCATCTGCATCGCCCGGGCGCTGATGATGGAGCCCGAGCTGCTGGTGGCCGACGAGGCGGTCAGCGCGCTGGACGTGTCGGTGCAGGCCCAGGTGCTGAAGCTGTTCGAGGAGATCCGCAGCCGCCTGAACCTGGCGATGCTGTTCATCACCCACGACCTGCGCGTGGCCAGCCAGATCTGCGACCAGCTGGCGGTGATGAGCAAGGGCGAGATGGTGGAGTACGGCCCCGCGCACCAGGTCTTCGGCAACCCGCAGCACGCCTACACCCGGGCGCTGTTCGCGGCCGCGCCGGGGCGCGACTTCGCCTTCGGCAGCGCCTGAGCCGCACCGGTGCCACCACCGCCCGACGATCCACTGGTCGCGGCCGTCATCCGCGCCAGCTTCGACAACACGCCCGACGGCGTGGTGGTGGTCACCCGCGGCGGCCGGCTGCTGGCCTGCAACCGGGCTTTCGAGCAGCTGTGGAATTTTCCGCCGGCGATGCTGGCGCGCGGCGATGCGCTGGAACTGCGCCACCACACGGCGCGCCAGGTCGCCGACCCGGACGCCTACCTGGCCAGCCTGGCCCGCCTGGCGCAGACCGACACGGCCCTGTTCTTCGACGAGGTGCCGCTGGCCGATGGCCGCGTGTTCGAGCGCCACGTGGCACCCACGCCGGTGCCCGGCGCCGAGACTGCGCTGGTGGTGCGCTGGCGCGACGTCACCGCCCGCCACCGGGCCCAGCAGGAGCTGGCCGCGCTGATGGACCTGGCGATGATGGACGCCGACCTGGTGTTCTGGGATGCCGACCTGCGCGCCGGGTTCATGCGCTCGGTCAACAGCCACTGGCACGCCATGCTGGGCTACAGCCGTGACGAGGTGCCCGACACGCTGGATGCCTGGGATGCCCTGGTCCACCCCGAGGACGCTGCCGGCCGCATCCTGGCCTGGGAGGCGCACCTGCTGGGCAACACCAGCATCTTCGAGTGCGAGCTCCGCATCCGCCACAAGCGCGGGCACTGGGTGTGGATGCAGGTGCGCGGCCGGGTGGTGGACCGGGCGCCCGACGGCGAGCCGCTGCGCGTGGCTGGCCTGCGCCAGAACATCACCCGCCGCAAGGAGACCGAGGCGCGGCTGGAGGCCCTGGCCCACACCGACGCGCTGACCGGCGTGAACAACCGCCGCCGCTTCACCGACCTGGCCGCCGACGAGCTGGCCCGCGCCCAGCGTCACGGCCAGCCGGTGGCGCTGCTGATGATCGACCTCGATCACTTCAAGTCGGTCAACGACCGCCTGGGCCATGCCGGCGGCGACGCCGTGCTGCGCAGCTTCGCCGCCACCGCCGAGGGCGTGATGCGCCAGGGCGACATCTTCGGCCGCGTCGGCGGCGAGGAATTTGCCGCCCTGCTGCCGCAGACCACGCCCGACGGTGCCGAGGTGCTGGCCGAGCGGCTGCGCCAGCGCATCGCCCGGCAGCCCGCCACCGTGGCCGGCGCGCCGCTGCACTTCAGCGTCAGCATCGGCGTGTCGGCCTGGTTGCCGGGTGATGCCGACGCCGCCGACATCGACCGCCTGATGGTGGCCGCCGACCGGGCGCTGTACGCCGCCAAGGCGCAGGGCCGTGATCGCGTGCTGCGCTCGGACCGTCTCGCCTGAACTTCCCGCCAACCCGTCGCCCCCGACCAAGCCCCACCATGCCCCGCATCCTGATCGCCGGCTACCAGCACGAGACCAACACCTTCGCGCCGAGCCTGGCCGACTGGGCCGCCTTCACCCGCGGCGACAGCTTCCCGGCCTTCAGCCAGGGGCGGGCGATGCAGGACGCGCTGACCGGCGTGAACATCCCCATCGGCGGCTTCATCGACGCGGCCAAGTCCCAGGGCTGGACCCTGCTGCCCAGCTGCTGGGCCGGCGCCATCCCGTCGAGCTTCGTCACCCGGGACGCCTTCGAGCGCATCGCCGGCACCATCGTGGCCGACGTGCAGGCCGCCGCCGCGGGCGGGCTGGACGGCATCTACCTCGACCTGCACGGCGCCGCGGTGGCCGAGGATGCGGCCGACAGCGAAGGCGAACTGCTGGCGCGGCTGCGCGCCGTGGTGGGGCCCGACCTGCCCATCGTCGCCAGCCTGGACCTGCATGCGAACGTCACCCGCCGCATGCTGGCCCTGGCCGATGCCCTGGTCAGCTACCGCAGCTATCCGCATGTGGACATGGCCGACACCGGTGCGCTGGCGGCCGAGCTGCTGGCACGGCGGCTGAAGGCCGGGCAGCGTGAGCCGGTGGCCTCGCGCCGCCTGCCCTTCCTGATTCCGCTGAACGCGCAGTCGACCTGGATGCAGCCGGCCCAGGGCCTGTACGAGGCGCTGAAGGACCTGGACCGGCGCTTCGGCACGGTGCTGAGCTTCTGCATGGGTTTCCCGGCCAGCGACTTCGACGAATGCGCGCCGATGGTCTGGGGCCATGGCGCGCAGGCCGAGGCCGCGGTGGAGGCGCTGCATGCCCTGGTGGCGCCGCCGGCGCAGTGGCAGCAGCAGATCCTGCCGGCACGCGACGCGGTGGCGCAGGCCATGGCCTTTGCCGCCGACGCCGGCAAGCCCGTGGTCATCGCCGACACCCAGGACAACCCCGGCGCCGGCGGCGACAGCAACACCACCGGCCTGCTGCATGCGCTGGTGGCCCAGGGCGCGGGCCGGCGTTTCCCGGGCCAGGTGGCGCTGGGCCTGCTGTTCGACCCCGCCGCCGCCCGCGCCGCGCACGACGCCGGCGTGGGTGCCACGCTGGACCTGGCGCTGGGCACGGCCGTGCCCACCTTCACCGGCCAGCCCAGCGATGCACCGCTGCGCGCCCGTTGCACCGTGCGCGCCCTGGCCGACGGCCGCTGCACGCTCAAGGGCCCGATGATGCGCGGCGTTACCGTGCAGCTGGGCCCGAGTGCCTGCCTGGACATCGACGGCGTGCTGGTGGCCGTGGTCAGCGGCAAGAAGCAGCTGCTGGACCGCGAGCTGCTGCGCATGGTGGGCATCACGCCCGAGGCGATGCGGATCATCGTGGTCAAGAGCAGCAACCACTTCCGCGCCGACTTCACCCCCATCGCCAGCCAGGTGCTGGTGGCCAAGGCCGCCGGGCCGATGGCGGCCGACCCGGGCGACCTGCCCTGGAAGCACCTGGGCGCGGGCATCCGCACCCGGCCCTGAAGCTCAGCGCGGCCCGATCACCCCCGGGCTGATCCACTGCCGCCACACGTCGACCGTGACGGCGGGGCCGGCGGCGGCATAGGGCGCCAGCGCGGCCTGCAGGCCAGCGGTGTCGGTGCCGCGGGCCAGCAGCAGCTCGGCCACCGGGCCGTCGGCCAGCGTGTACCAGGCGCCCAGCGTGCCGGCATCGACCAGGCGGCGCAGCAGGGCCTGGCGCTGGGCAGCGGCGGGATCGCTGACCGGCGGGCGGCCGATCAGCACGATGCGCGCCTCCTCGATGCGGTTCGCATCGATGCCCTCGGTGTGCAGCGGCGCATGGGCCACCGCGCGGCGCGCGTTCAGCGTCATGTAGCCTTCGCGCACATAGTCGTCGGGTGTGAAGTAGGTCGCCAGTGCATCCAGGCTGGCGCCGCGCAGCACCACGATGCCGCGCTTGACCCGCGCCGGGTCGGCCAGCGGCCCGGCCGCCAGCAGCCGTCCTTCGGCGAACAGACGCTTGAAATTGTCGATGTGGCCGCGCTGCATCGCCGCGACCGCGTCCTTGTCGGCGGGCGTGGGGCGGCCGGTCTCGAAGAAGCCGAACCACAGGTCGCCGGTTGGCGGCGCCGGCGTGGCGCAGGCGGTGAGCAGCGCCGGCAGCACCAGCGGGCCCAGGAGGAGATGTCGTCGCAGCATCCGGCCAGCATCGGCCGCCGGGCCGTCCCGGTCAAGCCGCATGCGGTGGCAGTTGCGCCAGCCCGCGCACCGGCGACAGGCTGATCACCGCCGCCTGCACGCCAAAGCCCGCCAGCGCCAGCAGCAGGCAGGCCGCCGCGCCCCCATGCGCGCCCACGGCCGCGCCGATGGCCGCGCCCACGGGCCGCGCGCCCATGTTCACGGTCAGGAAGATCGCCGACACCCGGCCCAGCAGGGCGGGCGGCGTCACCGTCTGGCGCAGCGTGGTGCTGCTGATGGTCCACAGGATGGGCCCGGCGCCGAACAGGAAGAAGCTGGCGCCGGCCAGCGCGCCGGTGGGCCACAGCAGGCTGGCGGCCATGGTCGCCATCGCCAGCACCGAGCACAGCGGCCCCAGCACCACCACCGTGCCGAAGGGCAGGGCGGCCAGGATGCGCGGCGCCGCCAGCGCGCCCAGCACCATGCCGGCGCCGTAGGCCGCCAGGGTCAAGCCCACGGCCTGCGCCTCCAGCCCCAGGCTGCGCATCGCGTAGGGCACGTAGGCCGCCTGCAGCACGAACCACGACAGGTTCCAGGCCACGGCGGTCAGCAGGATGGGGCGCAGCAGCCGGTGCTGCCAGACCAGGGCGGCGCCTTCCTTCAGCTCCAGCCAGGGGTGGCGCGGCGGTGCCGGCGCGCGGGGCGGCTCGGGCAGGCGCGCCAGCAGGGCGACGGCGATCAGAGACAGCGCCGTGGCCAGCGCAAAGGCCAGGCTGCCACCGGCCCAGCCGACGAGGGCCCCGGCCAGCGCCGGCCCGCCGGCATAGGCCACGCTGCGCGCCAGCTCCAGCCGGCTGTTGGCCGCGCCCAGCAGGGGGCGCGGCACCAGGGCCGGCACCAGGGCGGGTGCGGCCACGCTGAAGCCCACCGTGCCGGCCGCGCCGACGAAGCCCAGCACGCCCAGCAGCGCCAGCGCCAGCCGTCCGTTGGCCGTGCCCGCCAGCAGCGCGGCCAGCGACAGCGCCCGCAGCGCCTCGGCGGCCAGCATCAGCCGCCGCCGCGATTGGCGGTCGGCCAGCAAGCCCAGCGGAATCGCCAGCAGCAGGAAGGGCAGGCTCTGCACCATGTGCAGCAGGCCGATCTGGCCCGGCCCCGCCTGCAGCGCCAGCACCGCCACCATCGGCACGGCGGCCAGGCTGACCTGCTCGGCCGCCTGGGCGGCCAGGTTGGCGCTGGCCAGGTGGCCGAAGGCGCGGGGGAGGGCGGTTGGTGAGGCGAGCCCGGGTGCGGCCGCCGTGGTGGCGTCGGATTCAGGCACGGCGCGATGCTGCCGGCCGCAGCGGGCGCCGACGCGCCGTTTTCGGACCCGTGGTCGTCGGCCGCAGCGGCCCTCAGACGGGCGTCATCACCCGCCGCTTCAACCGCATCCGCAGCCCCACCGGCGTCATCGTGAAGTTCAGTTGCTCGGCCGGGGGCTGGCCGTCGGGGGTGTCCACGCGCTCGATGTCGAAGTTCTGCAGCAGCACCGCCATCGCCATCTTCATCTCCAGCAGGGCCAGGTAGCGTCCCGGGCAGATGCGCGGGCCGGCGCCGAAGGGCATGGAGGTGCGCCTGGCGGCGCTGGCCACCTGGCCCGGCTTGCCATCGCCCAGCCAGCGCTGCGGGTCGAACTGCGCCGCGTTCGGAATGTGCGCGTCGCTGACCGAATCCACCCGCATCAGGCCGAAGACGATCATGCCCTCGTCGATCTGCACGCCACCCACGGTGGACGACCTCAGCGCCTGCTGCGGCAGCATCGGCGCCACCGGCTTCAGGCGCATGGTCGCGTTGCGCTGCAGGTCGCGGTCGGCCTGCGACGGGAACCAGCGCCACAGTGGCAGCGGTGCGAACACGCGGCGGGTGATGGCCGGGAAGATCGTGTCCAGGTGCCGCTGGATCACATCGTCGTCGGTCTGCAGCGTGTTCACCGTCGCGCCGAAGGCCAGGCCGGCGATGGTGTCCACCGTGTAGCGCATCAGGTCGGCCTGCAAGTCGATGGCCGCCTGCGCATCGGTGGCCTGCAGGTCCGCCGCGGCCTGCCAGCGCTGCACCAGGCGCTGCGCCACGCCCTGCAGCGACGGCATGTAGCGCCGCACGTGGCCGGGATCGAAGCCGTGCATCACCATGCGGCGCTGGCGCTTCCAGGCATCGCCGGTGGCGTTGAACACGCCCACCTGCAGGCCCATTTCCTCGACGATCTCGCGCAGCCGGCTGGTGCGGCGAAAGCCCTCGGGCCGGTCGCGCAGCGTGGCCTGCACCAGGCTGTGGTCGCCAAAGACCACCGCCTTGCGCCCGCCCAGCTTGAGCTTGAACACCGGGCCATGCTCGCGGCACCACTGCGCCATCTGCAGGTGCAGCCGGTCGGGCTGGATCTGCAGCAAGTTGCCCACCAACGGCAGGCCGCGCGGGCCGGGCAGGTCGTCGAAGCGGCGCAGCGGCGGCGGCGGCGCTGTCGCCTGCGGCACGCGGGGGCTGCGCACGGCATGCCAGCATGGGGCCATGCCACCGTCCTCTGCCGTGCCCAGGCTTCTCCGATGCGCCCCGCGCTGATCCCGCCGCTGCTGGCCATCGCCTGGGGCCTGAACTGGCCGGCGGTGAAGACCATGCTGACGGTGATTCCGCCGTTCTCGGCGCGCGCCCTGGGACTGGGGCTGGGGGTGGTCCTGCTGGTCGGCCTGGCCGTGCTGCGTCGCACCCCGCTGCTGCCGCAACGGGCGGCGTGGCCGGCGGTGCTGGTCGGCGGCCTGCTGACGGTGGCCGTGTTCAACATCTGCACCGCCTTCGCCCAGCTGACCACCAGCACGGCGCGCGCAGCGGTGCTCACCTTCACCATGCCGCTGATGTCGGCCGGTCTGGCCTGGTGGCTGCTGGGCGACCGGCCCGACCGCCGCAGCCAGGTCGCCCTGGGCCTGGGCGCGCTGGGTGTGGCGATGCTGGCGGTGCCAGTTTTGCAGGCGCTGGCCAACGCCGCGAGCGGCGCGTCGCATGCGCCACTCTGGGGCCTGCTGCTGCCGCTGGGCGCGGCCCTGGCCTGGGCCCTGGGCACGGTGGCCACCAAGCGCTGGCCGCCGCCGGGTGACCGCATCGTCATCACCGCGTGGCAGCTGGGCATCGGGTCGGTGATCGCCGCCGTGGCGGCGCTGCTGGCCGGCGAGCATCTGCCTGCCGTGTGGCCGGTGCGGGTGCAGATCGCCCTGGCCTGGCATGTGCTGATCGCCACCGCCGTGGCCTATGTGCTGTGGTACCGGCTGCTGGCCTCGGCCAGCGCCACCGTGTCGTCGCTGACCACGCTGGCGGTGCCGGTGGTGGGCGTGCTCGGCGCCATGGCCGTGGTGGGCGAACGGCCGTCGGGCGCCGACTGGGCCGGCTTTGGCCTGGTGCTGGGCAGTGCGGCGCTGGCGCTGGTGCGCATCACGCCGACAACGGCTCAGGCGGCGTCAGGCCGGTAGAACGGCACGTCGCCCAGGATGGTGGCGCGGTGCATCACTCGGCGCGCCGGCAGGTAGTCGGCGGTGGCGTAGTGCTGGGTCAGGCGGTTGTCCCAGAAGGCCACGTCGCCCAGCTTCCAGCGCCAGCGCACGGTGAACTCGGGCTTGGCCAGATGGGCGAACAGCTGGCGCAGCACGGCGTCGCTCTCGGTGGCGCCCAGCTCGACGATGCGGGTGGTGAAGCCCTCGCTGACGAACAGGCCTTGGGCGCCGCTGACCGGGTGCGTGCGCACGACAGGGTGCAGGCGCGGCGGGTGGTCACTGCGGGCCTTGTCCCAGCGCAGCTTCTCCTCGGGCGTGCGGGCGAAGCGGTGGGCCGGAAAGCTCTTCAGGAAGTCGTGTTCCGCCGTCAGCCCGGCCAGCATGCGCCGGTACGGTGCCGACAGCGCCGCATAGGCGGCGATGCCGCTGGCCCACAGCGTGTCGCCGCCGCTGGGCGGCAGCAGCTGCGCCGACAGGATCGCGCCCATCGCCGGCGCGGCCAGGAAGGTGACGTCGGTGTGCCAGTTGTCGTTGTCGGGCGGGTTGTTGTCGGACGTGTCCAGCACGATGATTTCCGGCACGCCCGGCGCCTGCGGGTAGACCGGGTGGATGTGCAGGTCGCCGAAGCGTGCGGCCAGCGCCCGCTGCTGCAGCGGCGCCAGCGACTGGCCTTCGAAGAACAGCACGTGGTGCTTCAGCAGTGCGGCCAGCAGGGTGTCGCGCTGAGCGTCGGTGACGCCATCGGACAGCTGCAGGCCGCTGACCAGGGCGCCGATGGCCGGGCCCAGGGGTTGGACGTGGAGCGCCGGTGTGCGCATCGTCGTGTCTCCTTCTGTTGTTGTCAGCCATCATTCTGCTGCAGGCAACCCTGCAGGCCGGCACCGAGCGCGGCCGCAGGCAACTGCCCGGCCAGGCCGATGGCGACCAGCGCGGCACCGCTGGCGGGGGCCGTCGCCAGGCGCTTGAAGCTGGCGTGGCGGCCGGCCCACTGCACGGCCAGCCATCGACCATCGGCCAGCGGCAGCCAGCCCTTCAAGCGCAGCACGCCGGGCGGCAGGGCCCGCAGCCAGGCGCGCAGCCGGGCTTCGTCGAAGGTGCCGGCCGGCTGCTGCTGCCAGGCCTGGAACTGCGCGCCGTGGTCGGCCGGACGCATGCCCAGCCCGCCGCCGTGCGGGGTGTAGAGCCGATCCGCCAGCAGTGCCAGTGGCAGATCGGCCTGCGTGGTCTCGATGATGGGCGGCGCATGTCGCTCGCGCCGCTGCGCATCGGCCCGCACCCACGCGCGGGCAGTCTGCAGGTCGGCGGCGCTGGCGCGGTCGGCATGGTTCAGCAGCACCAGGTCGGCATGGGCCAGCGGGCGGGTCAGGCTGTCGATCAGCAGCGGGTCGGCCAGGTGCTGCGCCAGCGCAGCGGCGTCGACCAGCAGCAGCACCGCCTGCAACTGCAACTGCGGCTCGGCCAGGGCGTACTGGGCGATGCGCCAGGGGTCGGACACGCCGCTGGCCTCGACCACCACCGCGTCGAAGCACGGCTGCGCGGCCAGCACCTTCGCCAGCGCGGCCGACAGGTCGTCGCCGATGGCACAGCACACGCAGCCATTGCTCAGCGCGATGGCGTCGCTGCCGGCCTGCGCCACCAGCCCGGCGTCAATGTTGATCGCGCCGAAGTCGTTGACCAGCACGGCGATGCGCAAAGCATCGGCCCGCGCCAGCCAGCGGTTCAGCAGCGTGGTCTTGCCGGCGCCGAGAAAGCCGCCGATCACCGTGAACGGGATCGGCGCGGGGCTGGCCTCAGCCACCGGCCGGGAACACACGGCCGCTCAGCACCGTGCCCCAGACCGGGATGTCCTTCAGCGCCATCGGGTCGACGGCGAACGGGTCGTCGCCCAGCACCGCGAAGTCGGCGCGCTTGCCGACCTCGATGCTGCCGATCTCGTGGTCCAGCTTCAGCGTCCAGGCCGGGCCCAGGGTGATGGCGTGCAGCGCCTCGTCCACCCGCAGCCGCTGGCTGGCGCCCAGCACCCGGCCCGACGGCGTGATGCGGTTGACCGCGCACCAGGCGGTGAACAGCGGCGCCAGCGGCGTCACCGGCGCGTCGCTGTGGATGGCCAGGCGCACACCGGCGTCCAGCGCGGCGCGGCAGTCGTCCAGCCGGTGGGCGCGGTCGGGGCCCATCGTCATGTCGTGGTGCTGGTCGCCCCAGTACCACAGGTGGTTGGCGAACAGGTTGGCGCACAGCCCCAGCTGCGCCATGCGGTCGAACATGGGCCGGTCGATCATCTGGCCGTGCTGCAGTGTGTGGCGGTGGTCGGGCCGGGGCGCGCGGGCCAGCACGCGCTCCACGGCGTCGATGGCGGCCAGGCTGGCCTCGTCGCCGTTGGTGTGGCTGTGGATGGTCAGCCCGGCGCGGTGGTAGACCTCGAAGTCGGCCTCGTACTGCGACGGCGCCGTGACCCAGATGCCGTTCGGCGCGCCGTTCACATAGCCCGGCCAGCGCAGCCGCGCCGAGTAGCCCTGGATCGAGCCGTCGAGCATCATCTTCACCAGGCCGAAGCGCAGGCGGTCGGTGCTGGTCGGGATCAGGCCGCGCACATGCTCGGCACCCGCCGCCGCGCCGTGCGTGCCGTGGAAGGCCTGGAAGGCCGGCAGGATGCGCACCGGGAAATCGTCGTCGTCGGTGTTGCGCCTCAGCACCGCCAGCTCGGCCTCGCCCAGGCGGTTCACCAGGTCGGTGGCGGTGGTCACGCCCTGCAACTTGCAGATGGCGCCGAAGGCCCGCAGGCCGGCATCGTCCAGCGGCGCCAGCAGGCCGGCGTTGCCAACATGCTTGAGCACCAGGTACATCGCGGCCGGCTCCTGCAGCTCGCCGGTGGGCTGTCCCGCCAGCGGGCCGCGGTCGAACTTGACCACGCCCTCGACCTCGCAGTCGCCATCCACCCCGGCGGCCGCCAGCATCGCGCTGCTGGCGTTCAGCAAGTGGCCGTTGGCGTGGGCCACCACGATGCGCCGCGTGCCGTTGCCCACGCGGTCCAGGTGCTCAACCGTCATGCGCTCGCCGCCGAAGTAGATCGGATCGAAGCCCCAGACCACCAGCGGCGCATCGGCCGGCTGGCCGGCAGCCGCCATCTGCGCGTCGATCTCGCTGAGCCGCGCCACCGCGGCATCCATGCTGCGCACGCCGGGCCACACCTTGCCCTGCGGATCTCGCCGGTCGAACCAGCCCAGGTAGGGCCGGTCCCACATGCCGCCTTCCTTCAGGTGGCAATGGCCCTCGACGAAGCCGGGCAGCAGCACCTTGTCGGCAAACCGCGTGTCCAGCTCGAACGCGCCCCAGGCGGCCATGCGGTCCAGGTCGCCCACGGCCAGGATGCGGCCGTCACGCACCGCCACGTGGGTGGCGGCGGGCTGGGCCGGGTTCATCGTGACGATGCGCTTGGCCTGGTAGACGGTGGTGGACATGGCGGGCGACAGGGCAGGTGGGCAGGGCACCCAATTTAGCCCACCACCAGGCATGGGCTTGTCGCGGCGGGGCCAGGGTCAGGCGGCCCGGCCGGGCGCGCCGGCGGCGTCACCCGACCTGCTTCAGCGCCACCACCACCGGCGCCGCCACCTCCACCCGGTTGCGTCCCTTCTCCTTGGCGACGTACAGCGCCGCGTCGGCGGCGCGGACCAGGGTGGCGGCGTCGGTGCCGCAGCCGGGGGCGGTGGCCAGGCCGACGGTGAAGGTGACGGTCTCGCCGGGCAGCGGGGCGTCGCCGGCGTCGTCGGCCAGCTGGCGCAGGGCGCGCTCGAAGCGGGCGGCGGCATCGGGTGCGGACATGCCCGGCAGCAGGCACATGAACTCGTCGCCGCCGTAGCGGCAGGCCAGGTCGCTGGCACGGATGGCGCGGCCCAGGGCCTGGGCCACGGTGCGCAGCACCTGGTCCCCGGCATCGTGGCCGTCGCTGTCGTTGAAATGCTTGAAGTGGTCGACGTCGATCACCGCCACCGTCAGCGGCTGGCCGGTGCGCAGGCAGCGCGCCAGCTCTCGCGGCAGGGTCTCGTCGAACAGGCGACGGTTGGGCAGGCCGGTCAGCACGTCGCGCAGGGCCTGCTCGCGCAGCGTGTCGCGCAGGCGCAGGTTCGACAGGCCCAGCTTCACCACCTCGCCGAACACCTCCACCCGCTGCTGCACCGATGCGCCGAAGGCCGCCTCGTCGCCGCCACCGTGCAGGTGCAGCACGCCCAGCAGTTCACCATCGACGGACAGCGGCGTGCACAGCGTGGCGCTGGCCGCATCCGTCGGCAGGTCGGCCGCCTGGTGCGTGCAGTGCACGCCTTGCTGTGGCAACTGCAGATGCGGCCCGCCGCGGCGGATGGCCCAGCACTCGCCGCGGTGGTCGCTGGCGTGCAGGCCGCCGGTGACGCCCCAGGCGCCCACGACCAGCATCGTGTCGCCCTCGCCCGCCACGGCAAAGCCGCCGCCGATGTCGGCGAACAACCGCGCCGCCGCGGTGCGGATGACGTCGAACGCCTCGTCCTCGGTGCGGGCCGACTGCAGCAGCTCGTTCAGCTCGGCGATCAGCGCCATGTCCGACTTGTGGCGCTCCAGGTCGGCCACCATCGCCGTCAGCCGCGCATTGGCGGCGCGCAGCTCGGCTTCGCTGTCGGCCAGTGCCTGGGCCGATGCCTGCAGACTGCGCGTGCGCTCGCCGGCCTCGCGCTCGTCGCGCTGGAAGGCCGATGCGATCTCGCCGATCTCGTCGCGCCGGCGCGCCTCGGCCAGCGGCGCAGTGTCGGCCAGGCCCGACGCGCCATGGCCGATGCGCCGGGCGATCGCCGTCAGCGGCCGGGTCAGCGTGACGAAAGACAGCACGCCCAGGGCCAGCGCCACCGTCACGCCGCGCCACACGTTCACGCCCATGTCGCGCCAGGTGCCCTGCAGGAAGCGCTCGACCCGCGGCGCCTGGGCGGTCACCACCGTCAGTTCGCCCACATGCTTGTGCGCGGCGCCGAAGCTCAGCGGCAGGCTGTAGGACTGCGTGGGCGCGATGAAGCGGGTCCACCAGGCGTCTGCGCCGGTCGCGGCGGCGGCGTCGTGCCGACCCTGCGCCAGCGTCTCGCCGAAGTCGCTGACCAGCCGGGCGCTTTGCACCGGCACATACGACAGCGCCCCCTGCACCACCACCTGGGCCGCCTGGGTGTTGAGGTTGTTGCAGGCCTGCGCCGCCGGCTCGCGCATCACCGCCAGCATCTGCAGGATCTCGCGCCGCTCGGCCGCCACCGACGCGCGGTCGTCGTCGCCCACCTGCAGCACGCTGAAGCCCAGGCCGATGGTCACGCCCAGCACGGCGGCCAGCAGCGCATGGCGGATCGCCAGCCGGCCGATGCCGGTGCGCCGGTTCATGGCCGCCGCGCCGCCGGCTGGCGGTTCTGCCACTGCAGCAGCGCCTCTTCCAGCAGGCGCTGCGCCAGGCCGTCACGGCGGGCGGCTTCCAGGCCGGCGTTCATCGCCTCCAGCAGCGCCGCGCAGGGGCTGCGGCGCGAAAAGCCGTGGTGGATGAAGCCTTCGTTCACCAGCCTGGGCAGTGGCGTGATGCGCTCGGCCAGGCCCATCTGCAGCAGCCGGGCGCGGCCGGTGTAGAGGCCGGTCACCACGTAGTCGATGCGCCCGGCGGCCAGCTTCTGGAAGTTCACGCTCAGGCGGTCGGCGTCTTCCAAGGTCAGCGACTGCGCGGCCAGCTTGTCGAAGGCGTCGCCGAAGCGGTCGCCGGCCGTGCGCCTGCCAGTCTTGCCGACCAAGTCCTGCGGCTGCTCGAACTTCAGCGGCCGGGCCCGGGCGTTGAACACCGCCATCGGGTTGGGAAAGGCCGGCGCCCGCGTGAACACCAGGTAGGCCTCGCGCTCGGGCGTGGGCTTCAGGCTCACCACCAGGTCGATCTGGGCATGCTCGGCCGACTTCAGCACCCGCGGCCAGGGGCCGATGTGGCGCGCCTCCCAGGCCACGCCCAGCTGGTCGAGGATGCGCCCGGTCAGCGCCACGCTGGCACCGACGATGCGCTCGCCCTCGGCCCAGTGGTAGGGCGGGTAGTCGGGGTTGGCCGAGAAGACGACGCGGCTGCACTGGGCGGCGGCCGGGGCCGGCAGCAGGCCTGCCATCACCGCCAGGGTGGTCAGCAGGACACCGGACTGCAACAGCCTGGATCGCATGGCCATCCCCCTCGGGTGATCGCGTGCGGATGCGCGCCTGACGATCCTGCGCCTGCGCCTCGGCGGTCAGCAGTGGAAATGGCGGGGGTAGGCGACGCAGATCAAGGGTTGCGTGGGCGGGCCGCTGTGGTGGCGATGCCGGCTGATGTGGTCGCTGACACCCCGTGTGCTACCATTGTGCTTCCAAAGCAAGATTGGAGCATGGCCGTGGAAGTGGCGATCCGCAAGATGGGCAACTCGCAGGGGGTGCTGATCCCGAAGCCCATCCTGGCCCAGGTGGGGCTGGAGGGAACGGCCGATCTGCAGGTGCGTGACGGCGTGATCGAAATCCGCCCCGTGCGCCGCAACCCGCGCGAGGGCTGGGCTGACGACGCACGCAGGATCGCCGAGCAGCAGGATGACGGCTTGGCCTGGCCGGAATTCGCCAACGACGGCGACGACCAGCTGGTCTGGTGATGAAAACGGGCGAGATCTGGCTGGCCCAACTCGATCCGACCGTGGGCAGCGAGATCCAGAAGACACGGCCCTGTGTCGTGATCTCGCCCGACGACATGAACGCGCATCTGCGCACCGTCATCGTGGCGCCGATGACCTCCGGCTCGAGACCCGCTGGCTTCCGCATCCCGCTGACATTCCAGGGCAAGCAGGGGCTGATCCTGCTGGATCAGATCCGCACGCTCGACCGCGCACGCCTGGTGAAGCGCCTGGGTGCCTTGCGGCCGGTGACGCTGGCCGCCACGCTGCAGACCTTGCAGGCCATGTTTGCGCCGTGACAAGCTGCGGCGAGGATCGAGCGGAAAACGCGATGAAAACGACATTGGAAGCCTCCATCGCCGAGTGCGAGGTCTACATCCGAGATGTGAGCGCCCAGCGCGCGTTTCAGTTGCTTGTGGACAGCTTCTGCGCCAGTGCCGGGTTCGAAGCACGACCTCACCCGCACGGGTACTTGAAGCGGGACGTTTCGATCTACTGCGAAGGTGAGCGGTTCATCCATGTGCACCACTTGACGCCGCTGGCAGCGAAGGAGGGTCAGGTGGACGAACTCGATCCTGTGCGGGATTTGCGGCCTGTCTGTCCCAACCGCCATGCCATGCTGCATCAGACGGAACCGCCGCAGACAATCGATGGACTGCGGCAGCGACTCCGCCCTTGAGAGCGCAGCTTGAAGACGCAGGAGGGCGGCGGCGGCGGGTTCAGCTCGCGACGCCTGGGTTGGTCAGCATTCCCGCCGCCTTCAGGATCCCCGCCCGAATCCGCGGATACGTCCCGCACCGGCACAGGTGCCCGTTCATCGCCGCGTCGATGTCGGCGTCGGTCGGTTTCGGCGTCGCCTTCAGCAGCGCCGCGGCGGCCACCAGCTGGCCGCTCTGGCAGTAGCCGCACTGCACCACGTCCAGTTCGGTCCAGGCGCGGCGCAGGGCGGTGATCTGCGGGCCCTGCAGGCCCTCGATGGTCTCGACGCCGCGTTCGCCCACGGCCGACAGCGGCGTCATGCAGCTGCGGGTGGGCTGGCCGTCGATCTGCACCGTGCAGGCGCCGCACAGCGCCATGCCGCAGCCGAACTTGGTGCCGGTCAGCTGCAGCTCGCCGCGCAGCACCCACAGCAGCGGGGTCTCGGGGGTGGCGTTGACGGCGGTGGTCTTGCCGTTCACGCGCAGAGGCGTCGTCATCAGATTCTCCGGGGTCACGCGAGGCGCAGCGGCAGGCTGCGCAGTCGCTGGCCGTTCAGGGCGAACAGGGCATTGGCCACCGCGGGCGCCACCGGTGGCGTGCCGGGCTCGCCCACGCCTTCGGGCGGCGCGGTGCTGGGGATGATCTCGGTCTGGATCAGCGGGCAGTCGGCGCCGCGCAGCAGGCCCAGCTGGTGCACGTTGGTCTGCTGCACCTGGCCGCTGTCCAGCGTCACCTCGCCGCCCAGCGCGGCGGACAGGCCGAAGACGATGGCGCTTTCCATCTGCTGGCGCACGCCGGCGGGGTTGACCACGGTGCCGCAGTCGATGGCCGCGACGATGCGGTGCACGCGGATGCGGCGGGCGTCCTGCGGGTCCAGCGAGACCTCGGCCACCTGGGCGACGATGCTGCCGAAGCTGTGGTGCAGGGCCACGCCCCGGGCCCGCGGTGCGCCGTCGGCCGCCGGTGCCAGCGGCTGGCCCCAGTCGGCCGCCTGGGCGGCGCGGCGCAGCACGGCGGCATGGCGCGGGTGCTGCTTCAGCAGCGCCAGGCGGAAGTCCACCGGGTCCTGCCTGGCCGCATGGGCGCACTCGTCGAGGAAGCTTTCCTTGAAGAAGGCCTGGTGCGAATGCCCCACGCTGCGCCAGAAGCCCACCGGCACCGGCAGCGGCACGATGCTGTGGCGCACCCGTGCGTTGGGCCATTCATAGGGCTGGTCGAAAGCGCCTTCGACCGTGGTCTTGTCCGGCCCGGCTCCTGGCAGGCCGAACTGGCGCTGCAGGTACTGGTGCACGATCGACGGCCCGGCCGATGCGGCCTGCCAGGCGACCAGCTTGCCTTGCACGTCCAGCCCGGCGGCATAGCGCGCCAGGCAGGGCGGGCGGTAGAAGTCGTGCGTGCTGTCCTGCTCACGGGTCAGGAAGGTCTGCACCGGCTTGCCGGGCAGGGCGCGGGCGATGTGGGCGGCCTGGGCCACGGTGTCGACTTCCAGTCGGCGGCCGAAACCGCCGCCCAGCAGGGTCACCTCGATGTCAACGCGGTCGGTGGGGAGATCCAGCACGTGGGCCGCGGCCCAGCGTGCCAGGCCGGGCACTTGCGTGGGCGCCCACACGCTGGCGCGGGCGCCGCCCGGGGCGTCGGGCTCGAACAGCACGGTGGCGTTCTGCGGCTCCAGCGTGGCGTGGGCCAGCAGGGGCGCGCTGTAGTCGGCCTTCAGCGTGGTGGCGGCCTGCTGCAGAGCGGCGGGTGCGTCGCCGCGCGACAGGTAGGTGAAGCCGTCGTCGGCCGCCAGCGCGGTGGCCAGCTGTTGCTGGATGCCGGATGAATTCAGCCCCGCGGCCGGGCCATGGTCCCACTGCACGGCCACCGCCTTCACCGCCGCCATCGCCTGCCAGGGTGTGGCGGCGATCACCGCCACGCCGCCGGTGCCGCCGTGCAGCGGCGGCACGGCCAGCACCTGCGCCACGCCGGGCATGGCCTGCGCGGCCCGGCCGTCGAAGCTGGCCACCCGGCCGCCCAGCGTGGGGCACATCAGCAGGCTGGCGTGGTGCAGGCCGGGGCGCACGGTGTCGATGCCGAAGCGGGCGCTGCCGTCGTGCTTGGCGGCGGCCTCGTGGCGCGGCGTGGGCTTGCCGATCAACGTGAACTGCGCGGCGGTCTTCAGCGGCGGGTTGTCGGGCAGGGGCTGGGCAGCGGCGCGGGTGGCCAGCTCGCCGAAGCGGGCGCTGCGCCGGCTGCGGTTGTGCAGCACCCGGCCTTCGCTGACGCTGCATTCGCCGGCCGGCACGCCCCAGTCCTGCGCGGCGGCGGCCACCAGCATGGCCCGGGCGCTGGCGCCGGCCTGGCGCATCGGAAGCCACAGGTCCTTGATGCTCGACGAGCCGCCGGTGGCCTGCAGGCCGATCTCGCGCATGGTCTTGGCCGTCAGGTGGTCGGCCAGGCGCCGGATGATCCCGTGGTCATCGGGATGGAAAGGCAGGCCGTCGACGACGGTGGCGATGTTGTTGTAGATCGCATCGGGCGGCGGGTGCGCGGTGCGCACCTGCGACCAGTCGGCGTCCAGCTCGTCGGCCAGCACCATCGCCAGCGCCGTCAGCACGCCCTGGCCCATCTCGCTCTTGGGCACCAGCACGGTCACCAGGTCGTCGCTGCCGATGGCGACCCAGCCGTTGAGCGCCGGCCGGCCCGGCACCGCCGGCAGCGGCTGGCTGCGCTGCAGGCGCTGGCGCACCGGCAGCAGGCTCCAGCCGACGACCAGGGCCGTGCCCGCGGCAGCCACGCCGGCCGTGGCCAGCAGGAACTTGCGGCGGGTGCCGGTGGACCGGCGCTGAGTCGGAGTCGCTGTCTGCATGCCTCAAGGGTAAACCGGCCACGGCCTGTCCGCCCAGTGGAGGGGCGGCGGCGCTCCGGCTGACGCGCAGTGAGGAGCCCGGCGCCGGGCGCCGAGGCTCTGCTGCCCGTCAGGCGAGCGTGCGCACGTTCGGTTCGCGATCCCACTGCCGCGTCTGGGCAGCGTCGATGAAGGCGGCCGTGTCGTGCACCGCCAGCACACCGGCGTCAGGCACCACGCCTGCCGCCTGCACCAGTGCCTGCGCCCCGGCATCCATCGCGATCGCCTTCAGATGGCCGTACGCCTGGCGGACGAACTCGACCGCGGCGGCCTCCTGCACGAACGCCGCTGCCGCTGATGCCGTGAGCACGACCGCGATGGCATCGAACACCACCGAAGGCGTGCCCGCCAACTGGCCGTCCGCCGCCACCCGCTTGCCGTCGGACAGCACGGCGCCGCCGATCTTCGGCGCCACCAGCTTCACGGTGGCGCCGGCGGACTCCGCCGCCTTGCGCAGCCCGTGCACCGCCTGCGCATCGCTGCCGGTGTCGACGAGGATGCCGACACAACGTCCTTCCAGCGTGGGCTTCATCTTGCCGATGATCTGCAGGGCGGGCGACGGGGGACGGTCCTCGGCGGGCACGTCGGTGGGCGCGGCCGGCGGCAGGTCCTCCAGCCCCAGTCCGTCGGCCACACGTCGCGCCAGGTACTCGTCGACCTGGCGGAGATGACCGACCATGGATTCGCGCAGGAACAGGGTCTCCACCTTGGACAGCTCGAACACCAAAGCCGATGCGATGTGAGCCTG
This sequence comes from uncultured Aquabacterium sp., assembly GCA_937864045.1. GTDB lineage: Bacteria > Pseudomonadota > Gammaproteobacteria > Burkholderiales > Burkholderiaceae_C > Pseudaquabacterium. The sequence continues at coordinate 20,775 of CALMIF010000237.1, forward strand.
CTCCGGTGACGACTGGCTGCGGTAGAACTGGCGTGCCTGGCTGTAGTGGTCGGCGAAGCGCTCGGCACGCACCCGCCCCTTGGCGCCCGACGGCGCCTCGGCAAAGCTCCTGAAACCGCGCGTCCAGTTCTCGCGGGGCGACGTCGCCGACAGCCGGCTCGGTTCGTACGCGACGCGCCCCTTTGGGATCGCCATCTGCATGTGGCCGTCGCGCTGATGGTTGGCGAACGGGCACTTGGGCGCGTTGATCGGGATCTGGTGGAAGTTCGGCCCGCCCAGTCGCGACAGCTGCGTGTCCTGGTAGGAGAACAGGCGGCCCTGCAGCAGCGGGTCGTTCGAGAAGTCGATGCCGGGCACGATGTTCGACGGGAAGAACGCCACCTGCTCGGTCTCGGCAAAGAAGTTGTCGGGCCAGCGGTCCAAGACCATGCGGCCCACGACCCGCAACGGCACCAGCTCTTCGGGAACGAGCTTGGTCGGGTCCAGGTGGTCGAACGGAAAGTCCTGTGCCTCGTCCTCGGTGAACAGCTGCACCGCGAGGTCCCATTCCGGGAAGGAGCCGGAGGTGATGGCCTCGAACAGGTCGCGGCGGTGAAAGTCGTTGTCCGCGCTCTGCAGCTTCACGGCCTCGTCCCACAACGTGGACTGCAGTCCCAGCTTCGGCCGCCAGTGGAATTTCACGAAGGTCGATTCGCCCTGCGCATTGATCAGCCGGAAGCTGTGCACGCCGAAGCCTTCCATCATGCGCAGCGACCGAGGCAGGGTGCGGTCGGACATGGCCCACATCAGCATGTGCATCGCCTCGGGCGTGAGGGAGATGAAATCGTAGAAGGTGTCGTGCGCGCTGCCCGCCTGAGGAAAGCCGCGGTCGGGTTCCATCTTCACGGCATGGACCAGGTCGGGGAACTTGATCGCGTCCTGGATGAAGAACACTGGGATGTTGTTGCCGACGATGTCCCAGTTGCCCTCGGACGTGTACATCTTGACCGCGAAGCCGCGCACGTCGCGCGGCGTATCCACCGACCCCGCGCCGCCCGCGACGGTGGAGAAGCGGGTGAACACGGGCGTCTTCACCCCGACCTCGGTCAGCACCTTGGCATGGGTGTAGCGCTCGAGCGATTGGGTGAGTTCGAAGAACCCGTGGGCGCCCGATCCACGCGCATGCACGATGCGCTCGGGAATGCGCTCGTGGTCGAAGTGGTTGATCTTCTCGCGCAGTGCGAAGTCCTCGAGCAGCGTCGGCCCGCGCGGGTGCGCCCGCAGGGAGTTCTGGTTGTCGGCAATGGGCACGCCGTGGTTGGTGGTCAGGCCAGGGTGCCTGCCCTGGGCCTGGTGGAGCTCGCCACCGGCGCCGACAGTGACGTCGCCGAGCGGGGATGCGGGTGCTGCAGGGGGCTTCTTGGCCATGTGGAGTCCTCGGATCGTGAAGTTGCGGTCGACGCGCCGTGCGCGCGCCACGGCAGCCGGGTTCAGCTGCTGGCAGCCATCAGCTCGGCCTTGCGGCTGGCGAGCTGGGCGCCGAGCGCCACCATGTCGAGCCGGGTGGCCTTGGCCTTGGGGAACAGTTCGCCGTGCTCTTCCTTGACGTGGTGCTTGACGTACTCCGCGAGAACCATCACCTTGGCGTCGTACATCTCGCCGTCGGGTTCCACCCCCTCCAGCTGTCCGATGAGCGCCTTCATCGTGGCCTGCTCCACCACCGCCTCCGGCACCAGCTTGCGATCCTTCAGTGCGGCCTTGACCGCCGGGTAGAAGATCTCTTCCTCGACCTGCGCATGCACGGTGAGCGCGATGCAGATCTGCTGAACGAGCGCCTTCTTGCGTGAGGCAGTGCGGGTCTTCGCATAGTCGGCGAACAGCGCGTCCACGGCCTTGTGGTCCGCCTTCAGCAGCGCGATGGCGTCGGAGGCCTTGGCAGCGCGGACAGCACGCGGCGAAGTGCGGGAGTCAGCTTGACGGGTGGCGGTCTTCTTGGAAGCGGGCATGGTCGGGATCCGATCCTGGCAAGGGGAGGCGCGCTGGCCGCTGGAGAGCGCAGCGCATGGCGTGCACGACGTCCGGACGGACGGGCGCCGACCCCGGATCCGACTTGCGTTCGGATGGTCGATGACACCGCGTCAAGCCGGAGACGGGGCTTGCGTTTGCACACCGCAGATCACCCCGCGCCTGCCCGGCGGCGCGTCGACATGACGGCATGTGCTGGCTGGGAGAAGGTGGTCACGGCGGCTGCGCTGAGTCTAGGCATCGCTTGACGCGTCCTCTGACGGTCATGCGCCTGTCCGCAGGTAGGCGAAAGACGACATGGCCGACTCTCTGCGGCCCTTTGCGGCGCCACCACCGTCGGCGCGACGCGCGATCGTCCGACAGCACGGGGCACCGCGCCGCCCGATCATCGGCGGCACCACATCATCGCCAGGAGCCAACCCATGCACGTCCTCTTCGTCACCACCAGCTGCAACAGCCTGGCGCCCGGCCATCCGACCGGGCTCTGGCTTGAGGAGTTGGCGGCCCCCTACATCGCCGTCACTGGCGCCGGTGTCCACGTCACCGTGGCGTCACCGGCAGGAGGCGCGGTGCCGATCGATCCCGACACTGAGCCGGATGAGAAGGAGCGCGAGACTTGGGCGCCTGCGCTGCGGGCACTCGCCAGCAGCGAGACGCTGTCGTCGGTGCAGGGCAGGACCTTCGACGGCCTCTTCCTGCCGGGTTGCCATGGCCCGATGGTCGACCTGCTGGAAAATGCCGTGCTGCATGCCCTGGTGGCCCGCCTGGACGAGGCCGCCAAGCCGATTGCTGCGGTCTGCCACGGTCCTGCAGGTCTGGTGCGTGCGACGCGCGCCGACGGCCGGCCGTTCCTGCAGGGTCGGCGTGCGACCGGGTTCACGAACACCGAAGAGCGGCTGGCCGGGCTGCACGGCGTGGTGCCGTTCCTGCTGGAGGACGCGATGAAGGCCGCCGGTGCCGACTTCCATTCGGCACTGCTTCCTTCGCTCAGCCATGTCGAACGGGATGGCAACCTGCTGACCGGCCGGAACCCCAGGTCCAGCGCAGCGCTGGCCGAGCAACTGGTCGACGCGCTGGTGCGGCGCTGAATCGCCGTGCGCTGCTGCGTCAATCCAGCTTCAGGCCCAGCTTGCGGATCACGCCGCCCCAGCGGTCGTACTGTTCCTTGATGGCCGCCGCATGTTCGGCCGGGGTGGACGCCAGCACCTCGCTGCCGCCGTCGATGAAGGCCTTGACCACCTCGGGGTCCTTCAGCGCGGTGGCGAGCGCGGCGTTGATCTTCGCCAGCACGTCGGCCGGCAACTTGGCCGGGCCGAAGAACTGCAGGCCGCCCGACACGTCCACGCCCGGCACGCCGGCCTCGCCCATGTTGGGCAGCTTGCCCAGGGCGATGTAGGGCTTGGGGTCGGTGTAGGCCAGCATCTTCACCTTGCCGCCCTTGGCATTGGCCAGCGCGGTGGTGGGGCCGTCGAACAGAAGGTCGACCTGCCCGCCCATCAGCGCCAGGCCGGCGTCGGCCGAGCCCTTGAACGGGATGTGCGTCATCTGCGTGCCGGTGGCCTGTTGCATCAGTTCGCACACCAGGTGCGAGGTGCTGCCCTGCGAGTAGCTGGCGTAGTTCAGCTTGCCCGGGTTGGCCTTGGCGAACCGGATCAGGTCCTGCACGCTGTTGAACGGCGAGTTGGCCGGCACGGTGAGCACGGTCGTCGAGCGCGCCGCGAACATCACCGGCGTCAGGTCCTTGAACGGGTCGTAGGGCAGCTTGCTGAACAGATGCGGGTTCTGCGCCGCGGTGACGCTGATCGTGTACAGCAGGGTGTGGCCGTCGGCCGGTGCCCGCACCACTTCCATCGTGCCCAGGATGCTGGACGCGCCGGGCTTGTTGTCGACCAGCACCGTGGTGCCCAGCAGTGGCTGCAGCTTGGCGGCCAGCAGCCGGGCCTGGATGTCGGTTTGCCCGCCGGCCGGGAAGGGCACGACGATGCGGATGGGCTTGCCGGCGATGGGGAAGCTCTGGGCCTGCGCCTGGCTGACCGCCAGCGGCAGCAGGGCGACGGCACAGGCGGCCAGAAGCTGGCGGCGGACAGGGGAGCGCAGGGACATCGTGACCTCCCTTGGTGGCGCCTGATGGTGGGGCGGCACGCCACGCCTGCGGAACGGGGAATGCACTGTCAAGCCTGCGACAGCCACCCTGGCAGCCCGGCCGACGGCCTGGGTATGCTGCGGCCATGACGCCACTCGCCATCTCCTTCGCCGACATCGAAGCCGCCGCCGCCCGCCTGGCCGGCGTGGCCCACCGCACCCCAGTGCTGCGCTCGCGCACCGCCGACGAGCGCACCGGCGCCCAGGTCTTCTTCAAGGCCGAGAACCAGCAGCGCATGGGCGCCTTCAAGTTCCGCGGCGGCTACAACGCGCTCGCCGCGTTCACGCCCGCGCAGCGGCGCGCCGGCGCGCTGGCCTTCAGCTCGGGCAACCACGCGCAGGCCATCGCGCTGTCGGGCCGGCTGCTGGGCATTCCCACGGTGATCGTGATGCCGCACGACGCGCCCGCCGCCAAGCTGGCCGCCACCCGCGGCTACCAGGCCGGCCAGCCGGGCAGCGAAGTGATCCTCTACGACCGCTACACCGAGGACCGCTTCGAGATCGGTGCGCGCATCGCCGCCGAACGCGGCATGACCCTGATCCCGCCCTACGACCATCCGCATGTGATGGCCGGGCAGGGCACGGCGGCGCTGGAACTGATCGACGAGGTGGGCCACCTCGACGCGCTGCTGGTCTGCGTGGGCGGTGGCGGCCTGATCTCGGGCTGCGCGGTGGCGGCCAGGCACAAGCTGCCCGGCATCACCGTGGTGGGCGTGGAGCCCGAGGCCGGCAACGACACCCAGCAGAGCCTGGCCGCCGGCCGCATCGTCAGCATCGACGTGCCGCAGACGATTGCCGACGGCGCGCAGACGCAGGCCAGCGGCAATCTCACCTTTCCGGTGATCCAGGCCCTGGTCAGCCGCGTCGTCACCGTCAGCGACGCCCAGCTGGTGCGCACGATGCAGTTCTTCGCCGAGCGCATGAAGCAGGTGGTGGAGCCCACCGGCTGCCTGGGCGCGGCGGCGCTGTTCGAGGGCGTCGAGACCTGGCGCGGCGCCCGGGTGGGCGTGATCCTGTCCGGCGGCAACGTCGACCTGGCGCGCTACGCGCAATTCCTGGCCACGGCCTGATCCGGGGAGAACAACATGGCAGACAACGACAAGACCGACGCCGCACCGACCGGTGACAACGCGGACACCACCAAGCGCCTGCGCGAGCGTGCCGAGCAGCTGCTGGCGCGTGCGCCGGTGCGCCAGGACGACAGCGTGCTGCTGGCCGATGGCGCTCGCCTGGCCTACACCGTGCAGGCCGGCTTCGTGCCGGTGCTGGGCAGCGGGCTGGACATGGCCTGCAGCGAGCCGCAGGCGGCGATCTTCACCACCGCCTACCTGGCCAAGGACGAACCGGCGGGCCCCGCCCGCCCGGTGTGCTTCGCCTTCAACGGCGGGCCGGGCTCGTCGTCGATCTGGCTGCACCTGGGTGCGCTGGGGCCGAAGCGGGTGCGCGTCAACGACGACGCCAGCCTGCCGCCGCCGCCCTATGCGGTGGAGGACAACCCGCTGACCTGGCTGGCGCATTTCGACCTGGTCTTCATCGACCCGCCGCACACCGGCTGGTCGGTCAGCGCCAGCATGGCGGCGCGCAAGCAGCAGCTGTCGGTGGACGGCGACGTCGAGGCCCTGGCCGAGGTGATGCGCGCCTGGCTGGCGGCCAACGGCCGCTTCGGCGCGCCGCTGTACCTGTGCGGCGAAAGCTACGGCACCACCCGCGGCGCAGCCCTGGCCGACAAGATGGCCGACGCGGGCCTGGCGTTCACCGGCGTGGTCCTGGTGTCCTGCGCGATGGACCTGAAGACCCTGGTCTTCCAGCCCAAGAACGACCTGCCGTACGCGCTGTTCCTGCCCGGCTACGCGGCCACGGCCCAGTACCACGGCGCGCTGGGCGGATCGCTTGGCGCGTCGCCGGAGGCGGCCCGTGCCGCGGCCGAGGAGTTCGCCAACGGCGACTACCTCGTCGCCCTGCATGCCGGTGCGCGGCTGACCAGCCAGGCGCGGGGTCGCGTCGCCCGGCGCATGGCCGAACTGACCGGCCTGCCGCGGGTGCTGGTCGAGGACCAGAACCTGCGCATCAGCGACAGCCAGTTCTTCACCGAGGCGCTGCGCCCGCGCGGCCTGCTGGTGGGCCGGCTGGACGCCCGCGCCACCGCGCCGCTGGCCGCCCGGCGCGAGCGCGACATGCTGTTCGATCCGGGCATCGACGGTGTGCTGACGCCGTACACCGCCGCGGCGCTGGCCTACTTCGCCAGCCTGGGCCTCCCGACGGACCGGCGCTACGAGGTGATGTCGGGCGAGGCGCACAAGGCCTGGCGCTGGCAGCGCGGCCCGGTCGACGCACCGGCGGAGCCCGGCGGCTTCACCAGCACCAGCGACGACCTGGCGCGGGCGATGCGCCGCAATCCGAACCTGCGTGTGCTGGTGGCCAGCGCCCGCTACGACCTGGGCACGCCCTACAGCGCCACCGACTGGTCGCTGGCCCAGCTGGACGCGCCGCCCGCCGTGCTGGCGCGCATCACGCACCGCTACGACGACGCCGGCCACATGATGTACACGCGCCAGGCCGACCTGGCGCAGCTGAAGGCCGACCTGGCGGCATGGCTCGCGGCCTGAGCATGCACATCGGCATCCTGACCGGCGGCGGCGACTGCCCGGGCCTGAACGCGGTGATCCGCGCCGTCACGCTGGCGCTGATCCATGACTGCGGTGCCCGGGTCAGCGGCATCCGGCGCGGCTTTCTCGGCCTGATCACCGGCGAGCTGGTGCCGCTGGACGCGGCGGCGGTGGCCGGCATCCTGGCCCAGGGCGGCACCATCCTGGGGACGCACAACCGCTGCGACCCCTTCCACTACTTCGGCGCTGGCGGTGGCGACGTGTCAGGCCCGGTGCTGGACAACGCCCGCGCCCTGGGCCTGGACGGCCTGGTGGTGATCGGCGGCGACGGCACCATGGCCATCGCCCACAAGCTGCACCAGCGCGGCCTGCCGGTGGTGGGCGTGCCCAAGACCATCGACAACGACCTGTGCCACACCGACCGCAGCTTCGGCTTTGACAGCGCGGTGGCGGTGGTGGCCGAGGCGCTGGACCGGCTGGAGACCACCGCCCGCAGCCACGGCCGGGTGATGATCGCCGAGACCATGGGCCGCTACGCCGGCTGGATCGCGCTGGAAGGCGGCATGGCCGGCGGTGCCGACGTGATCCTGCTGCCGGAAGTGCCGTGGTCGCTGGACGTCGTGGCCGCGCACTGCCGCGCCCGCGAACAGCGCGAGGGCTGCACGCTGATCTGCATCGCCGAAGGCGCGCATGCCGCCGGCGCCGGCCTGAGCGTGGCCCAGACCATCGCCGACAGCCCCGACCCGCTGCGCCTGGGCGGCGTGGGCGCGCTGCTGGCGCACCAGCTGCAGCCGCTGATCCACAGCGAAGTCCGCGCCACGCAGCTGGGCCATGTGCAGCGCGGCGGCGCGCCCACGCCCTTCGACCGCGTGCTGGCCACGCGCTTCGGCTGGCATGCGGCGCAGCAGGTGCGCGCCGGGCGCTGGGGCGGCATGGTCACGCTGGAAGGCGACCGCCTGGGCGTGGCACCGCTGGACACCGTGGCAGGCCGCAGCCGCCCGGTGCCGGCCGACGCGCCGCTGCTGGCGGCGGCGCGGGCGCTGGGCATCTGCCTGGGCTGACCCGGTTGACGGACGCGGACCGATGCCGGGCCCGCCGGCGTGGAGTCTGCACGCCGCGCTTGGTTCCTCTGCATTTGTACCGATGCAGCGACGGGAACGGCGCCGTAACCTGAGGCCGTCGTGGCGCGTTGCGCTGGGCTGCCGTGATCCGATCCGGCAGCGGTGCTGCAGCACACTGCGGCGTTTGCGATGAGGAGCATTGCCCCCGGTGACCTGTGCACCGGGGGCTTTTTTTCGTCCGGTGCTGATCTGGCCCCGTGGCGCGCTGCCCGGCGCTTGCGGCAGCGCAAGGCGGGCCGGTGGCGGCAGTGGTCAGATGGCGGCATTCCAACGAAGGAGCCTCCGCCATGCACGCCCTGCGCGATTTCTTCACCACCGACTACGGCCTGCTCAGCGCCGCCGTGATCGCCATCACCCTGGGCATGGGCGTGTTCTACGCCCGCTACTTCGCCCGCCACATCCGCGAGGACAGCGAAGCCGCGGCCCGCGCCGCTCGCCACTGACCCGCAGCGCGGCTACAGCAGCCGCGTCGTGTTGGCGTGCAGCGCCGGCAGCGCCCGCACGAAGGCCGCATCGTCGCGGCCGAAGGCGAAGTCGGCGAAGTCGAAGCCCGGGCCCACGGTGGCGCCGCACAGCGCGTAGGCCGCGCCAGGCGCCGGCTCGGCGGCTTGCCACCAGTGCGCCGGCACCACGGCGCGCGGTCGGCTGCCGGCGGCATCGGTGGGCGCCAGGGTCAGCAGGTCGATGCGGTCCAGCGTGGGTGGCACCAGCCACAGCCGCAGCGGGCCGCCCTCGACCAGGTGCCAGGCCTCGTCCGACGCCACCCGGTGCCAGGCCGATCGCTCGCCCGCGGCCAGCAGGAAGTCGATGCTGGTCAGCGCCTGGCGTTCACCGCGGCCGTCGGCCTGCGGTGCCCTGGTGGCCGAGCGGAAGAACTCGCGGAACCAGCCGCCCTCGGGGTGCGGCGCCAGGTTCAGCAGTTGCACCAGGTCGCCGGCCCGGCCACCGGGCACCGGCGTCATCCGCCCGCCCGGTTGCGGGCCCGCACCGCCTCCCGGCGCTGCTCCACGTCGTCGGCCCGCACTTCGCTGTTGAACTCGCGGGCGCGGGCCTTCTCCAGCGCCATCGCGTCGCCGCCGGCCAGCGCCCAGCCGTCGTTGATGATGGCCTTGTAGCGGGTGAGCATGTGCGGCAGCGTGCCCAGCATGTCCAGCGCCAGCTGGCGGGCCGCCGGCAGCAGGTCGTCGGGCGCCAGCACGCGGTTGACGAAGCCCCAGGCCGCGGCCTGCTCGGCGCTGACCTAGTTGCCGGTCAGCGACACCTCGCGGGCGCGGTAGACGCCGATGGCGCGGCTCAGCCTCTGGCTCAGGCCCCAGCCCGGCGCCACGCCGATGCGCGCATGGGTGTCGGCGAAGCGGGCGCTGCTGCTGGCCAGCAGCACGTCGCAGGCCAGGGCCAGCTCGAAGCCGCCGGTGACGGCCGCGCCGTTGATCGCGCCGATCACCGGGTGCGGGCAGCGGCCGATGGCGGCCACCGGGTCGGTGGCCTGGCGGTCGGGCACGGGCTCGCCGGGCTTGACCTCAGTGCCGCCCAGGCTGCCCTGGCCGGCGCCGATTTCCTTGAGATCGAGCCCGGCGCTGAAGGCGCGGCCGGCGCCGGTCAGGATGACCACCCGCACCGCCGGGTTGGCAGACAGGCCGTCGATGGCCTCGGTGAGGGCGCGCATCAGCGCCTTGCTCAGCGCGTTCATCGCCTGCGGGCGGTTCAGGGTGACCACCGCATAGCCTGCGGCGTCGATCTCGGTGGTGACGACGGGATCAGCGGTCTGGGAAGTCTGCGACATGCACGGGCCTGCGGTTGGGGCCCGGCAGGGCCGGGCTATTGGAGGATCTCGACCCGGTTGCGGCCGTTGCGCTTGGCCTGGTAGAGCGCGGCATCGGCGCTGTGCACCAGGGTGGCGGAACCGCCGCCGGCCAGAGCCACGGTGGCGGCCACGCCGATGCTCACGCTGAGGCGGTGGCCCCCCTCGACCAGGTCGGAGGTGTCGGTGGCCGCCACGGCACGGCGGATGTGCTCGGCGATCTCCAGCGCGCCGGCGGCCGCGGTGCCGGGCAGCACCACGGCGAATTCTTCCCCACCGTAGCGTGCGGCCATGTCGCCGGCGCGTCGCACGTTGTCGCGGATGACCTGGCCCACGCGCGCCAGGAAGGCGTCGCCCATCTGGTGGCCGAAGCGGTCGTTCAGCGCCTTGAAGCGGTCGAGGTCGATCATCAGCAGGCCCAGCGGCGTGGCGTCGCGCAGCGCGCGGTACCACTCCTTGTGCAAAGTCGCATCGAACTGGCGCCGGTTGGCCAGGCCGGTCAGTGCATCGGTGCTGGCCAGGGTCTTCAGCTCCAGGTTGGCGCGGTCCAGCGATTCCTCGAAGTGGCGGCGCTGGTCGGCGTCGCGCAGCGTCACCAGGTAGTCGCCCAGGCCATTGCCCAAGGGCAGCCGTGCCACGCGCGCCTCCACCCAGCGCATGCTGCCGTCGCGGTGCAGGGCGCGGAACAGGTCGGGCACGCTCTGGCCGCGCTGGGCATTGCGGGTGAAGTGGCGGGCGATGAAGGCGGCGCGGTCCTCGTGCGCCAGCAGCTCGGCCAGGGTGTGGCCCTGCAGTTCGGCCGGCGCGTGGCCCAGCAGGCGGGTCGATGCCGGGGAGACATAGCGGATCGCCAGGTCGGCGTCGACCGCGACGATCATGTCGATCGAGTGCTCGGTCAGCAGGCGAAAGCGCATGTCCGCCACCTCGGGCCCGGCGCGGCGCTCGCGCACCGGAACCTCGGCCTCGCCCGGTGCGGGCGTTGCGGGGGCCGGTGCGGCCACCGCGGCCATCGGCGCGGGCGCCTGCGCACCGGCGCGCAGCCGCAGGTGCAGCTGGCGGCCGTCGGACAGGGCCAGCGTCGCGCCCGGGCTGCCGGGCTGCGGCAGCGGTGTGCCGGCCAGCACCGCAGGTGGACCGCCGCCCGCGTCGGCCAGCGACACGCTCATGCCGAACCCGCCCAGCAGGCGTGCCAGCGCGTGCAGATCGGCCTCGTTCAACCCCATGAAATCCTCGTCGCTGTGCTGGACTATCCGGCCCGCATCGGCTGCAGGCCACCGCGCATGCTACAGGGCCGCCGCCACGGCGCCCTTGATCCGGCGGGCCCGTCAGCCCTCGCGGATGTCGGCCACCGGCTCGCTGCCGAAGTCGGCCCGCGCCAGCCGCGCCAGCAGCGCGCGGGCGCAGTCGTCGGCGCTGACCAGCAGGCCCTGCGCCTGGAAGGCGGCGAAGCGCTCGCGTTCGGGAAACACGGCGGCGTCGGCACCGCGCAGCTCGGCCTGCATGTCGGTGTCGATCACGCCCGGTGCCATCGAGACGATGCGCGCGCCGTTGGGCAGGCTCGCCTGTTCCAGGGTCACGGCGCGGCTGAAATGGTCCATGCCGGCCTTGGCCGCGCAATAGGCGGCGCTGCCGGCCATCGCCCGCCGGCCCAGGCCCGAGCTGATGTTCAGCACCCGGCGCTGGCCGGTCCAGTGGCCGGTGGCGGCCAGGAAGGCGGCAGTCAACAGCAGGGGCGCCTCCAGACCGGCGCGCATCGTCAGCGCCAGGGTGGCCGCCGGCACGCGGTCCAGCGTCGCCGGCAGCCCGACCACGCCGGCGTTGTTGATCAGCGTGACGCTGGCCACGCGGGTGCCGTCGAAGCCGGCCAGCCAGGCGGCCAGGCGCGCGGCCACCGGCTGCGGGTCGGCCAGATCGGCGCGCCACTGGGTCAGGGCCGCGCCGGCGGCGTCGGCGCGCGCCTGCAGCGCCGGGTTGTCACCGCGTGAAATGCCCAGCAGCGCATGGCCGGGCTGCAGCAGCTGGCCGACGAAGGCGGCGCCCAGGCCGCGCGATGCGCCGGTGACGATGGTGATGGCGGAGATGTTGTTGTGGTTGGCAGGCATGCGGCGAGCATAAACCGGCCGCCTGCAGCGGCCTGCCCGGGCGGCCCGCCGGGCGGCCTGCGCCGCGTGCTGCCGTCAGCCCGGCGCAGGCTTGGCACCGACAATGGCGGGATGAAGAAACCCTGGGTGCTGGCGCTGGGCGCCGGCGTGATCGTGCTGCTGGTGGCGCTGGCGCTGCCGCTGCTGCGCATGGGGGGCGTGGGCCCCTGGACGGATGACGAATCGGTGGCGCGCACCGGCCTGCCCTGGCAGGTCAGCCGCCTGCCCGACGGCCGGGCCCAGGTGTTCGGCCTGGAGCTCGGGCGCGACACGCTGGCCCAGGTGCAGGCGCGCCTGGGCGACAACCTGCAGGTGGCCCTGGTGGCGCGGTTGGGCGAGCCTGGTGCACTGGAGGGCCTGGCCGATCCGTTCATGGCCGGCTTCGTCAGCGGCCGGCTGGTGCTGGCTTTCGAGGCCACGCCGGCGCAGTTGCAGGCCTGGCGCGAAGGCGCGGTCGATTCCGAGCCGATGGACGGCGGCGTGCGCCGCTTCAAGCTCCAGCCCGAGCACCGCGCCCAGGCCGCGCAGGTGCGCCTGGCGGGCCTGAGCTTCCTGCCGTCGGTGCGGCTGAGCGAGGACGACGTGCGCCAGCGCTTCGGCGCGCCGGCCGAGACGCTGGCGCAGCCCGGTGGCGGCCTGGCGCTGCTCTACCCCGAACTGGGCCTGGGCATCACCGTGGCGCCGGGCCAGCGCGGCGTGCTGCAGTACGTGGCACCGCGCGACTTCGGCGCCCGGCTGCGTGCGCCGCTGGTGGCGGCACTCGGCGGCGCCGCGCCGCCGTTGCGCTGATCAGTCCAGGCCAGGCAGCAGCCGGCCCTGCACGGCCTCGCCCGGCAGCACGAAGCGGCCGGCGCCCAGGTGGTGCAGGGTGCGCAGGGCGGGCGCTGCGTTGTCGAACTGCCAGCGGCCGTTGTCGAACACCCGGGCGTCGGCCTGGGCCGCGACCACCTCGGCCAGGAACAGGTCGTGCGCGGCCTGCACCGCGGGCCAGGCGATCACCCGGCATTCCAGCCAGGCCACGCAGCCGGTCAGCAGCGGCACGTCGACCCGGCTGCCTGCGAAGGTGGTCAGGCCCAGGCGGGCGAACTTGTCGCTGCCCTGGGCGGCCAGCGCGGCGCCGCTGCTGCTGCCGACGCTGAAGCAGAGGTCGGCCTGCGCGGCGCAGGGCAGCTGCAGCGCGAACGCGCCGCTGGCCTCGATCAGCCCGCGGGTGAAGGTGGACTTGTCGATCACCACCGCCACCTTGGGCGGGTCGAAGTCCAGCGGCATGGCCCAGGCCGCGGCCATGATGTTGCGCTGGCCGCCATGGGCGGCGCTGACCAGCACCGTGGGGCCGTGGTTCAGCAGTCGGCTGGCCTGGGGCAGGGGGACGTCGCGGCGGTGGGTGGTCATGGAGTGGCGGTCATCGGCGGTGCCATCAGAACGGGACCGGGCTGTCGAAGGCGTGCTGGCCCGCCTCGTCCTGCCAGGCCAGGTGGCAGGCGTGCAGCAGCAGGCGGGGCGCGGCGGCGTCCAGGGGCGGCGGCGCGTAGAACACGTCGCCCAGGATCGGGTGGCCGATGGCCGCCAGGTGCAGGCGCAGCTGGTGGGTGCGGCCGGTGACCGGGTGCAGCGCCAGGCGCGTGGTGCCGGCGGCAGCGTCGCGCGACAGCACCTGCCAGCGGGTGTGCGAAGGCTTGCCGGCCACCAGGTCGACTTTCTGCAGCGGCCGCCGCGGCCAGTCCGCCAGCAGCGGCAGGGTGATGTCGCCGGCATCCTCGGCCAGCAGCCCGGCGACCACCGCCTCGTAGCGCTTGTGCATCTGCCGCTGGGCGAAGGCGATGGACAGCGACCGCTGCATCGCCGCACCGCGGGCGAACAGCACCAGGCCGGAGGTCGCCATGTCCAGCCGGTGCACCACCAGGGCATCGGGCCAGTCGGCCTGGACCCGCGCCGACAGGCAGTCGGCCCCCTCGGGACCGCGGCCGGGCACGCAAAGGAAGTCGGCCGGCTTGTCGGCGAGCAGGACCCGGTCGTCGTGGTGGACCAGCCGGAAGCCCGGCGGCGGGGGCGGGAAGGTGGCGGTCAAGCCCGGGCAGCCGACATGGTCAGGCCCGGGCAGGCCGCAGCGAGATGTCGCCGTACCAGGCCTCGAATTGCAGCTTCATCGCGTCGGCATCGGTCAGCACGCCCACGCCGATGATGGTGCCGGGGGCCTCGCCGTAGACACGCCGGTAGTCGGCCGCCACGTCGCGCTGGTAGTGCAGCCAGCGCCCCGTGCCCTCGGTGCCCGACTGCACCGTCAGGTACTGGATGCGGCTGCTGCGGTGGTTGCGGTGCACCGTGTCGACCGCATGGCGGCCGCCGTCCCACACATACATCAGCGTGGCGAAGGGCAGGCGCTGGCCGGTGAAGAGTTCCACCTGGTCGAACAGCAGTCGCTCGCGAAGCGGCAGCCGGGTGTGGTCGCCATCGAAGGCGACGATCAGCCGCGCCGGTGCGTCGTCCAGCACCGCCTCCGAGATGTCGGCCTTCGGATGCACGTCGCGCACCTTCCAGCTGAAGCGCAGCTGGCTGCGCTCGGCGGGGTCGATGTGCACCGCGCAGCGCAGGCCGGTGGCCGACGACGCGGCCTGGGCATGCAGCACGCGCCGGGTGCCGTCACGCACCACGGCGTAGCGCGTGCGCGTGAGGTCGCGGCGCAGCACGTAGGGCCGCCAGCCCTCGGGCGGCAGGCCGGGCACGGCGCTGGAGAAGGGCACGACCTCCGGTGCCGGCGGGTGCGTGCCGTCATCGGCGGCGGCCTCGCCATCGGCCGGCGGCACGCTGGCGCAACCGCCCAGGCTGCCGACGGCGACACCAAGGCCGAGTGCGCCGGCCAGCCAGCGGCGGCGGGGCAGGCCCCGGGCATCAGGTTCGATCATCGACGGCATGTCCGCGGCTTCCGACAGCGACCGGGCGGAATGCGCCGGTTCACGACGGCGCGGATGCTAGCGGCCGGCGGCCAGCCGCGCAGCCGGGGCACACCCGCAGGCGGGGGCTGCTCCCCTGGCTGCGGGGGCCGCTGGCGATGGCCTCAGCGGTCGCCGCCGTCCATCGCGCGCAGCGCGGCGGCGCGCAGGTCGGCCGCGAAGCCGGGGTCGGTGGCTTCCAGCCGCTGGGCCAGTTCCAGCACCTCGTCGGCGCTGCGTGGCTCTTCCTTGCGCAGCAGGCTGAGCTGCCAGCGGTCGACGCGGCGCAGGCCCTCGATCACGGCGCTGGTGGCAGCGGCGAACCACAGGGCGCCGCGGGGAATGGTCAGGCGGGCGGGGCGCCCGAAGGTCATGCTGGCACTGGTCATGGTGGTGACTCCTTGTCTGCACTGCAACCCGGATCGGGTTCGTGTTGCGGTGCAGTATAGGGTTTTCCCTAGATTTGCGGGGGCCATGGGATTTCTCCAAGGTCAAGCCGACGTGCAACCCGTCACGGCGTCCGTGCACTGCGGGGGCCGCGCCGGCGGTTGACGGCCCGCCATGGCGGGACCACACTGCGCGCCTTCGTCGCCCGCCGACGCCACCCGAGGAGACCGCCATGCACAAGACGGACATTGCCCTGCTCCCCGTGTCGGCGCGCGCAGCCTGAGCTGAGCCTGCGACTCCAGCGGCCCCGTGCCGCTGCTGACCCGGCCCGCCCCGCGGCTGCCGCGTCCCGACACCGATCCCCACCCCTTGCGGTGCGCGCCAATGTGCCACCGCCCTTCTGGCATTGCCGCTGCGGCCTGCCGCTGCCGGTGGCGACCGGGCCGCGCCTGCCGCACCCGGCCCATCGGCGATCCGGACCTGGACACGATGACTGCTTCGATCGACTTTCCTGCCCTGCTGAAGATCGGCCTGGGCGACACGCTGCGCCTGCGCCTGGCCGCCGGCGTGGCCGACCCGCTGGCCCGGCCAATGCGCCTGGTGGAGGTGCAGCGCGACCACTGGCTGCTGCACGACGGCCGCCAGCTGCACCGCGCACGCTGCGACAGTGCGCTGGCAGCCGACCTGCAGGCCCAGGACGAGACCCTGGCAGTGGGCGACTGGCTGCTGGCGCGGCCCGATGACGCGGGCGCTTGCGGCACCACTTGCCGGATCACCTGCCGGCTGCCGCCGGTCAACCAGCTGGCGCGCCGCGTGCACGGCGGCGGCCGCCTGGCCCGTGGCGCCGGCCAGCGCCAGGTGCTGGTGCGCAACATCGACACCGCGCTGCTGGTGATGGGCCTGGACGGCGACTTCCAGCCGCGCCGGCTGGAGCGCTACCTGGGCCTGCTGCAAGGCGCGGGCGTGGCCGCGGTGCTGGTGCTGAGCAAGGCCGACACCGTGGCGCCGGACCGGGTGGTGCAGCGCCAGGCGGAGGCCGCCGCGCTGCTGCCGCCGCGCATGCCGGTGCTGGCGCTGGACACCCGCCTGCCGTCGACCGCAGCGGTGTTGTCGGGCTGGCTGCAGCCGGGGCGCACCCTGGTGCTGCTGGGCAGCAGCGGCGCGGGCAAGAGCACCCTGGCGAACACGTTGCTGTCGGCCGGGGGGCCGGCAGGCGACCGCGCCACCGGCGCGGTGCGCACCGATGACAGCCGTGGCCGCCACACCACCACGGTGCGCAGCCTGCTGCCGCTGCCCGGCGGCGCCTGCGTGATCGACACACCCGGCCTGCGGGCGCTGCGGCTGGACCTGGACGATGCCGCGCCGTTGGCCGAGGTGTTCGCCGACGTGGCGCGGCTGGCGCCGCTGTGCCGTTTCCGCGACTGCCGGCACCTGCAGGAGCCCGGCTGCGCGGTGCGGCACGGGGTGGACGCGCACCGGCTGGCGAATTACCACAAGCTGCTGCGCGAAGGCGCGCCCGCCGGGCCCGGGCCGCAGCGGCCAGCGCCGCCGGCAGCGGCCGTGCTGCAGCGCCAGCGCCGTGCCCTGGCCAAGGCCTGGGGCAAGCGCGCCGCGCGGCCGTGACGGGCTTGCCGCCCGGCCGTTGCCGTGCCGCGGCGCGGCGGCCAGGCACCCGCCGGCGGGCGGGCATACTGCCGCCACCGCAATCCGCCGCCGGCCGTCCGCCGCGATGCTGCTGCACATCCCCACCCTGCTGCTCGCCCTGCTGATCGGCTTCCTGCTGCTGACACTGGCACTCGGCATGTCGCAGCAGGCCGTGCGCGCACGGCCCGAGATCCGCCGCTGGACCCTTGGCAGCTGGGCACTGCTGGCCGGCTTCGTCGGGCTGGCGGCGCGCGCCGTGGTGCCGCTGGAGCTGTCGGTGCTGGTCGGCAATTCGCTGATCTGCCTGGGCCTGGCGCTGTACGCGCAGGCGCTGCACCTGCTGCTGCGGGGCGACGCCGGCCCGAAGGCCCTGCTGCAGGCGCAGCCGGCCATCTGGCTGGGCCTGCTGCTGATGCTGGAGTGGCCGCTGTTCCTGCGCACGGCGGTGATGTCGGCGGTCGATGCCGCGCTGCTGGCCTGCAGCGTCAGCGTGCTGCTGCGCCACGGCTGGCGCGCCGAGCGCTCGCTGCGCATGGTGGGCGCCACCATCGTGCTGGCCATCGCCGCGCACCTGGTGCGTGCCGTGCACGCCCTGGTGCACCCCGAGGACTACGGCGACCTGATGCAGGCCAGCCTGGGCCAGGGCCTGACCTTCCTGCTCTCCTTCGTCTGCCTGCTGGGGGCAGGGTTCGGCTTCATCCTGGCGGTGTTCGAGCGCGTGGCCCGCCAGATGGAGGACCTGGCCACGCACGATGGCCTGACCGGCTGCTTCAACCGCAGCACCACCGACGCGATGCTGGCGCACGAGTTGCAGCGGGCCCACCGCGGCGCCGCGCCGGTGGCCTTCGTGCTGCTGGACCTGGACCACTTCAAGCAGATCAATGACCGCCACGGCCACCGCGCCGGCGACGCGGTGCTGCAGGCCTTTGCCACCGTGGTGCGGCGCCGGCTGCGGGCGTCCGACGTGTTCGGCCGCACCGGCGGCGAGGAATTCGGCCTGGTGCTGCCTGCCACCGACGCCGCTGGCGCGCGCTGGCTGGTCGAGGCGGTGCGGCGTGAGGTCGAGGCGCTGGACGTGCCGGCTGGCGGCGGCGGCGCGCCGGTGAAGGTCACGGTGTCGGCCGGCATTGCTGTGGCCGACGCCGGCAGCCGCCTGTCGGGCGACCGGCTCTACGGCCAGGCCGACCAGAGCCTGTACGAGGCCAAGCGCGCCGGCCGCAACCGGGTCGAGGTCTACGGCAGCACGGCCGGCGCCTCGGCAGCGCTGCCGCTGGCCTGACCCAGCAGTCGCCGCGGAAGCGGCTGCGCCGGGCCGCCGGCGGGCCTTGCAGGCCGCGCCGGTCCTTGCGGACCGGCTCCTCGCCAGGCGCCCAAGCTCCACTGGACCTTGGACGTCCGGGCTCAGCCCCCTGGGGGGAGCGCCGCAGGCGCTACGGGGGGGGGTCAATAGTTCAGTCCCATCGCCTCGCGCACGTCCTTCATGGTCTGGCGCGCCACGGTGCGGGCACGCTCGGTGCCCATCTCGACGATCCAGTGGATCTGCTTGGGGTTGGCCAGGTAGGTCTCGGCCCGCTCGCGCCAGGGCTGCTGCTCGCGCACGATGGCATCGATCACCGGCTGCTTGCAGTCCAGGCAGCCGATGCCGGCGCTGGTGCAGCCCTGCTGCACCCAGGCACGGGTGGATTCGTCGGTGTAGACCTTGTGGAATTCCCAGACCGGGCAGCGCTCGGGGTTGCCGGGGTCGCTGCGGCGGGCGCGGGCGGGGTCGGTCTTCATGCCGCGCACCTTCTCGGTCACCACCGCCGGGTCGTCGCGCATGGCGATGCTGTTGTTGCGGCTCTTGGCCATCTTGTCGCCGTCCAGGCCGGGCAGCTTGCTGGTCTCGGTCAGCAGCACATCGGGCTCGGTCAGGATGCTCCTGCCCGTGCCCTTCAGATGGCCCAGCAGCAACTCGGTCCGGTTGTCGTCCAGCGATCCTGCGGCCTGCAGCTTGCGCACCAGCGCCTCACCCTTGGCCAGGGCCTCGGCGCTGCCGTCCTGGCCGTAGGCCTTGCGCTGCTTCTCCAGGTAGCGCGCATCGTCCTTGCTCAACAGGGCGATGGCAGCCGCCACCTGTGCCGCGTGGTCGGGCGCACGGCCATACAGGTGGTTGAAGCGGCGCGCCACCTCGCGCGTGATCTCGACGTGCGGCGCCTGGTCCTCGCCCACCGGCACATGGCTGGCCTTGTAGATCAGGATGTCGGCGGCCTGCAGCAGCGGGTAGCCCAGGAAGCCGTAGGTCGCGAGGTCCTTGTCCTTGAGCTTCTCGATCTGGTCCTTGTAGGTGGGCATGCGCTCCAGCCAGCCCAGCGGCGTGCCCATCGCCAGCAGGGTGAACAGCTCGGCGTGCTCGGGCAGACGGCTCTGGATGAAGATCGTCGCCTTCTCCGGGTCCAGGCCGGCGGCCAGCCAGTCGATCACCATCTCGTAGACCGACTTCTCGATGACGGCGCGGTCCTCGTAGTGGGTGGTCAGCGCATGCCAGTCGGCCACGAAGTAGAAGCAGTCGTGGCTGTCCTGCAGCCGCACCCAGTTCTTGAGCGCGCCATGGTAGTGGCCGAGGTGCAGCGCGCCGGTGGGGCGCATGCCGGAGAGAACGCGGGGTCGCATG
>CALMIF010000238.1 GCA_937864045.1 uncultured Aquabacterium sp.
TCGCCGGTGATGCTGTCGGCCACCGCGGGCTCGACCAGCAGGATCTTCTTGTACTCCTCGGCCACCGGCAGCATGGCCAGGGCCACGGGGCTGGCGGTGGGGCCGACGGCGATGTCGACCTTGTCGTCGGCATAGGCCTGGGCCAGCAGGGTCTTGCCCACGTCGGGCTTGCCCTGGTCGTCCTTCTCGATGACCACCAGCTTGCGGCCGTTGACGGCCATGGTGCCGCCGGTGGCGTAGTTCAGGCCCAGGTTGAAGCCGACGATGGTCTGCTTGGCGAAGGCTTCGAGCGGGCCGCTCTTGCTGCTGATCAGGGCGATCTTCACGTCCTTCTGCGCCAGGGCGGCAACAGGGGAAGCCAGCAGGGCGGCGGCCAGGGCCGGCAGGGCCAGGGCGAAGCGGCGGTTGGGCAGGCGGTGGGTCATCGGAATCTCCTCGGGTTGGGCGGCGGCGACGGGCGCGACAGCCCGCACTCATCGCAAGGCCGATGCCAGCCACACGAGATTGGTGCAAACCCTAGGATTTTGGCGTCGAACGCCTGCGATTCGACCGGATTTCAGACATTCATTGAGTTGCTGCGCCTGAACTTCAGACGATGTCCGAATTCCAGGCAATGGGCTCACCGCCAGTGCGGCGGCAACTTTTCGTAGAGCGTGGCGCGGGCGATGCCCAGCAGGCGTGCCGCGGCCACCTTGTTGCCGCCGGTGGCCTGCAGCGCGGCGTCGATGGACCGCGCCTCCAGGTCGGCCACCGCCTGGGCGAGCGGCTGGATCGTCCCGGCAACCGGCGCCGGTGCCGGATCGGCGGCAGCAGCCCGGGCTGCCGCGGGTGGTGGCGGTGCCACCGGCGCGGGTTCGGTGCGTGGCGCGGTGGCCAGCGCGCTGTCCAGGTCGTCGGCACGCAGCACCGGCGCGTCGGTCATCAGCGCGGCCTGCTCCAGCACGTTGCGCAGCTCACGGATGTTGCCGGGCCAGTCGTGGCCGGCCAGGCGGTCCAGCGCATCGGCCGACAGCGCCTTGTGCGGCAGGCTGCTGCGGCGGGCGATGTCGTCGAGCAGGGCCTCGGCCAGGGCCTCGATGTCGGTCAGGCGCTCGCGCAGCGCCGGCAGGCGGATCGGCAGCACATTCAGCCGGTAGTACAGGTCGGCGCGGAAGCGGCCGTCGGCCACCATCGCGGCCAGGTCGCGGCTGGTGGCGGCGATCACCCGCACGTCCACCCGCACCACCTGGTTGCTGCCCAGCGGCTCCACCTCCTGCTCCTGCAGCGCGCGCAGCAGCTTGGCCTGCAGGGCCAGCGGCATGTCGCCGATCTCGTCGAGGAACAAGGTGCCGCCGTCGGCGACGCGGAACTTGCCGTCGCGGCCCTTGCGCTCGGCGCCGGTGTAGGCACCGGCGGCCACGCCGAAGAACTCGGCCTCCAGCAGGCTGTCGGGCACGGCGGCGATGTTGACGCCGACGAACGGCCGCCCGGCGCGCGGCGAGGCCGCATGGATGGCATGGGCCAGCAGCTCCTTGCCGGTGCCGGTCTCGCCCAGCAGCAGCACGGTGGAGCCGGTGGCCGCCACGCGCCGCGCCTGGCGCTTGACCTCCAGCGCCGCGGGGCTGGCGCCGATGTAGCCGGCGATCGTGTACTTGGGCCGGCGGTTGCGCACCTGCTCGGCCTCCAGCTGGCGCTGGGCGGCGGCCAGGTCGCGCTGCAGCTGGGCGAACTTGGCCGTCAGCGGCTGCATGGTGCTGTCCGGCGTCACGTCGCTCTGGTCGGCCAGCACCATGCCCAGCGCGCCGATGACCTGGCCCGCCGCATCGCGCAGCGGCACCCGGCTGACCAGGAAGGTGCCGGCCTTGTTGGTCAGCAGGTCGACCATGATCGCCCGGCCGCTGTCGATGACGGCGTCGAGCAGGGTGTTGGGCACCACCTCCTGCACCCGCCGGCCGACGAATTCATGCGCGCCGGCAAAGCCCAGCGCCGGCAGGAAGCGCTTGTAGCCCTCGCTGACCCAGACCACGCGGTGGCTGCGGTCGACCACCAGCATGCCCTGCACGGTGCGTGCGTAGAGGTCGAACATCGACTGCGCCGCCAGCTTGAGCAGGCCGTCGGCGTCCTGCGGCAGCGTGGGGGCGGTCGCCGGGGGCGGCGGGTTCGGGGAGTCGGGCATGCGGCGCGGCGGGTGACCGGCCGGCACTGTACGCCCGGCGCCGGGCCGGTCAGCGCTTCGGCGCCTCGCCGGCCGGGGTGCCGGCCGCAGTTCCGGTGTTCCGGGGTCGGTCCACCAGCCGGCGCATGCCCTGGGCGGCGGCGGCCACCTGGTCGGCCAGTTGGTGCGCCTCCTGTGCCGACAGGCCCGCGGCGCGGCCCGGCTCGCCGCGGCGGGCGGTGGCCACGGCGTCGTTCAACGCCTGCAGATGCGGGTCGATGCCGCTGCGCAGGCGCTGTGGCAGCGTGGTGTCGGGCCCGTCGACCGTGGCAAAGGCCGGCGTCCGCGGCCGGGTCGCCTGCGGCCAGCGCAGCACCGCCCAGCCGACGGCCAGCGCCAGCGCCGCCAGTGCGGCCAGGGCCCACACCGCCTGCACCATGAGGTGCGCGGCCTGGCGGGCCTCGGCCGCCCGCTGCACCGCCGCCTGTTCCAGGTGCGAAGCCCAGGCGCCGATGTCGGCCCGCACGCGCAGGAACGCCTGCTGCGCCTCGCCGGTCAGCAGGGCGCGGGCGCGGCGGGCGGCCTCGGCATCGGCCGTGGCCAGGCGCGAGACCAGGATCAGCCGGTCCTGCGCGTCCCAGAAGCTGGCCAGCCCCTGGCTGACGCCGCGGTGGTGCGCCTGCCCGGCCGTGTCGGCCACCAGGCGCGCCAGGTAGACCAGGCGGCGCTCGGCGGCGCTGCGGCCGGCCTGCAGCCGGGCTTCCAGCTCCTGGCGCCCGGCCGTGTCGCGCTGCGTCAGGTGCAGCGCAGCCAGGCCACGCTGCTCGTCCAGCAGGCGCGTCAGGTCGTTGACGGCGATCAGCGCCGGCAGGTGCACCGCCTCGGCCTGGACCGCCTCGGCATGCAGGGCGTGGGTCTGCGACACCGACACGCCGGCCAGCAGGCCCAGGGCCAGCAGGAGCAGCACCAGCAGCTGGCGCAGGCGGGTGGCGGGCGGCGTGGACAGGGTGATGGCGGGCATGGCAGGGGGCACACGCCATGTTGGCGCGGCGGCCAGGGTGGCCATCGCCGGAAGAGCGGTGCGCCGCGGGCGCAACTTCCGGATCAGGCGGCCGGGCGTCGGCGCGGCGGGCGGCGCCCGGGCCGGCCGGTGGGCAGCGCGGCACGCGTGCCCGGCGCACCATCGGCCATGGCGGCCTCGGCATCGGCAACGATGCGCGCCAGCCGGTCGGCCAGCTGCTCGGTGCTGACCTGCTCGCGGAAGCGCTCGACCATCAGCGCCAGCGCGAACGGGCTGGGCGCGCGCAGCTGCACCGCGTCGACCGGCGCGCCGTGCAGCCGGGCCAGGCAGGCGGCCAGCTGGCCGGTGTCCAGCTCCTGCGCCAGCACTTCGGCATCGGCCTGGTGCAGCAGGCGGTTGGCCGGGTCGTGCTGGCGAAACACGTCGTAGAACAGCCCGGCGCTGGCCTGCAGCTGGCGCATGCTCTTGGGCGCGCCCGGGTAGCCGCCGAAGACCAGGCCGGCCACGCGGGCGATCTCGCGGAAGCGCCGGCGCGCCAGCTCGCTGCTGTTCAGGCTGGCCAGCACGTCGGCCAGCAGGTCGGGGCCGGGGTCGAACACCCGGCCGTCGAGCACCGGCGCCAGGTCGACGGCCTCGGCTGCCAGCAGCTCGAAGCCGTAGTCGTTGACGCTGATGCTGAAGGTGTTGGGCCGCGCCCGCGCCAGCCGCCAGGCCAGCAGGCTGGCCAGGCCCAGGTGCACATGGCGGCCGGCAAACGGGTAGGCGAACAGGTGCCAGCCCTCGCGCGAGCGGTACTGCTCGACCAGCAGGCGGCCCGGCGCGGGCAGGCGCGACAGCGCACGCTGCGCGGCCAGCATGGGCGCGGCGGCTTGCAGCTCGGGCTCGGCGGGCGGTGCGTCGGGGGCCTGCTGCACGCCGGCCAGCACCGCCAGCGTGGCATCGGCCAGCTCGCTGGACAGCGGCATGCGGCCGCCGTTCCAGGCCGGCACCACGCCGCGCTTGCCGGTGGCCTTGCGCACGTAGGCCGCCATGTCCTGGGTGCGCACGTACTCCAGCACCCGGCCGCCGAAGACGAAGCAGTCGCCCTTGTTCAGGCGGGCGATGAAGCCCTCTTCCACCTGGCCCAGGGTGCCCCCGGACAGCCACTTCACCTGCACCATCGCGTCGCCGACGATGGTGCCCACCTGCAGCCGGTGGCGCAGCGCGATGCCCTTGTCGGGCACACGCCAGACGCCGTCGTCACCCCGCACCACGCGGTGGTACTCCGGGTAGGCGCCGAGCGAGTCGCCGCCACGCTCGACGAAGGCCAGCGCCCAGTCGAAGTGACTGCGCGGCAGGTGGCGGAAGCTGTGCGCCCGACACACCTCGTCGTAAAGCGCATCGGCCGTGAAGCCGCCGCCCAGCGCCACGGTGACCAGGTGCTGCACCAGCACGTCCAGCGGCTGCTCGGGCGCGCGGCGCGGCTCGACCTGGCCGGCCGCCACCGCGCGGCGCACGGCCACGGCCTCGACCAGCTCCAGCGTGTTGGTCGGCACCAGGGTGACGCGGCTGGGCCGGCCGGGCTGGTGGCCCGAGCGGCCGGCACGCTGCAGCAGCCGCGCCACGCCCTTGGCCGAGCCGATCTGCAGCACCCGCGACACCGGCAGGAAGTCCACGCCCAGGTCCAGCGACGAGGTCGCCACCACCGCCTTCAGGCTGCCGGCCTTCAAGCCCGCCTCCACCCATTCGCGCACGCCCTTGTCCAGGGAGCCGTGGTGCAGCGCGATCTCGCCGGCCCAGTCAGGCCGGGCCGCCAGCAGCATCTGGTACCAGGCCTCGGCCTGGCTGCGCACATTGGTGAAGACCAGGGTCGAGCCGCCTTCGGCCACGGCCTGGGCGATGCTGTCGGCCACCGGCTGCTGCATCTGCGCGCCCAGGTGGCCGCCCCAGGAAAAGCGCCCCGGGTTGGGCGGCAGCAAGGTGTCGATGACCAGGGTCTTGTCGATGCGCCCGCGCACCAGCAGCGGCGGCGCATCACCCGGCGGCTTGGGGCCCTGCAGCATCGCCAGCGCGCCGTCCAGGTTGCCCAGCGTGGCCGACAGGCCCCAGACCAGCAGCCGCGGGTTCCACACCGCCAGCCGCGCCAGCAGCAGCTGCACCTGCACGCCGCGCTTGTTGCCGATCAGCTCATGCCATTCGTCGACGACGACGGTGTGCACCTGGGCGAAGCGCTCGGCCGCATCGGGCCGGGTCAGCAGCAGCGTGGCCGATTCGGGCGTGCTGACCAGCACCGTCGGCAACCGCCGGTCCTGACGCGCACGTTCAGCGGCCGGCGT
>CALMIF010000239.1 GCA_937864045.1 uncultured Aquabacterium sp.
CGTGTACTGGATCAGGTCGTTGGTGCCGATGGAGACGAAATCGAAGTGCTGCAGCAGCAGCGGCATGGTCATGGCCGCCGCAGGGACCTCGATCATGGCGCCCAGTTCCACGTCCGTGTAGGCGATGCCGTTGTCCTGGAGCTGCATCCTCGCGCGTTCCAGTGCATCGAGCGTCGCCATGATCTCGCTGCGGTGCGCCAGCATCGGGATCAGGATGCGCACCTTGCCGTAGGCGCTGGCGCGCAGGATGGCCCGCAACTGCTGCCGGAACATGGCCGGCTCGGCGAGGCTCCACCGGATCGCGCGCAGTCCGAGCGCCGGATTCAGCGCGTACTCGTGCCGTTGCTCCTGCACGCCGAGGCGGTCCAGCGGCTTGTCCGCACCGATGTCGACGGTGCGGATCGTCACGGGCAGGCCGGCCATGGCCACGACGGCGGCACGGTAGGCCTCGAACTGTTCGTCCTCGTCGGGCAATTCGCCGTTGCGGTTCATGAACAGGAATTCGCTGCGGAACAGGCCCACCCCGACGGCGCCGGCCTCCAGCGCATTTGCCGCGTCGCCAGGCAGTTCGATGTTCGCGAGCAACTCGACCGGCTGGCCGTCCAGCGTGACCGACGGCATGTGCCGCAGCCGGTGCAGGCGCGCTCGCTCCAGTTCGCTCTCGCGCTGACGGAAGCGGTACTCCTCCAGCACGATGGGGGTCGGGTTGATGACGACGACGCCGGCATCGCCGTCGATGATCAGCCAGTCGTCCTGCCGCACCAGGCGGCTCGCCTCCCGCGCACCGACCACCGCCGGGATGTCCATGCTGCGCGCGACGATGGCGGTGTGCGAAGTCCTCCCGCCCACGTCCGTGACGAAGCCCTTGAAGACGCTGCCCTTGAACTGCAGCATGTCGGCCGGGGCGATGTCGTCTGCCACCAGCACCAGCGGCTCGCCATCGTCATGGTCGAGCTGCTGGGCCACCTGCGGCAGCAGTGCCTCCTCCTTCGCGAGGGCCCGCAGCACGCGCTCGGCCACCTGCTCGATGTCGGCCTTGCGCTCGCGCAGGTACTCGTCATCCATTTCGTCGAACTGGCGCACCAGCACGTCGGTCTGCGCCGTCATCGCCCACTCGGCGTTGTAGTGGCGCACCTCGATCCAGTGCCGCGTGGCCTCGGTGAGCATCGGGTCGTTGAGCAGCATCAGGTGCACATCGAGCAAGGCGGCCAGCTCTGGCGGCGCCTCCGGCGGAAGGTCGGCCTTCAGGGTGGTGATCTCGCTGACCACCGTGTCGCGGGCATGGCGCAGGCGCGCAACCTCGGCGGGCACGTTCTCGGCGGCGACGAAGTAGTGGGCCACGTCGACGCGGCTGGATGCCACCAGCACCGCGCGCCCGATGGCGATGCCGCGCGAGACGGGCTGGCCGAACAGCTGGATGCTCATCGCGTCACTTTAAGGCAGCAGGTCCGCAAGTCCGGCATTGCCCCAACGCGCAGCGTCGCCGGCGCGGCGGGCGCTACTGGCCCTCGCCGAACTTGTCGCCGATCAGCGCCAGCAGCGCGTCCATGGCGGCCTGCTCGTCGGTGCCGTCGGTCTCGATCTCGACCTCGCTGCCCAGACCGGCGGCCAGCATCATCACGCCCATGATGCTTTTGGCGTTGATGCGGCGGCCGTTGCGGCTCATGTGCACCTCGCTGCGGAAGCTGCCCGCCAGCTTGGTGAGCTTGGCTGACGCCCGCGCATGCAGGCCCAGCTTATTGCTGATGGTGGCTGTCGATCGGATCATGGCTGGCAGGCTTCTGCGCCTGGTTCTGGGGTCGTGTCACGGTCACCGGCATCACACCCTGTGCCGCGCCAGCCAGGGCCAGCGTCAGCAGTTCGTCGAGCGGCTTCTGGCGGTAGTTCAGCGCGCGCCAGAGCATGGGCACGTTGACGCCGGCCGCCACCCGGACACCGGGGCGTTCGGCCAGCTGGCGGGCGGTGTTGCACGGGGTGGCGCCGAACACGTCGGTCAGCACCAGCGTCTCGGCGGCGCCCAGCGTGCGCAGGCACGCCTGCGCCTCGGCCAGGGCCTGGTCGGCATCGGCCGCGGGCGGCACGTCGTACACCGCCACCGCCTGCGCCGCCTCCGGGAAGGCATGCAGGGCCGCCTCGCGCAAGGCGCTGGCCAGCGGGGCGTGGGCGATGATGAACAGGGCGGTCATGGCAGGTGGGTGCGCTCCGATTATGAGCGTGCGGCACAGCCCGCCGATGCCCGACCGCCTCGCCAGAGACACCAGTGCAGCCACAGGAACGACAGCGCGCAGGCCAAGGCAAAGGCGGCGAAGACGACCCGGTGCGCCTGCGCCGAGGCCAGTCCGGTCGCGCGCAAGGCATCGATGCCCAGGCCGATGCCCCACTGCAGCACGAACACGCCGGCAAAGATCACCAGATTGAAGGCCGACAGGGCCCGGCCCGCCAGCGCTGCCGGAAACTGCTGCGCCAGCGCCGGCTGGGCCAGCGAGACGACGCTGGTGCAGACGCACCACAGCGCCCACCATGCCGCGCCCGCTTGCGGTCCGCGCCAGACGATCCACAGCAGCAGGCCGATGCACAGCGGCCATGTCCGGGCGATGAGGCGGTCGCCCGCCAAGCCGGCGCGGGTCAGGCGCGGCATGGCCAGTCCCCAGGCGAAGAAGACGGCCAGCATGGCCAGGTTGACGATGAACAGACCCCGCGCCGCCTGGTCTGCCGAATGACCGGCCACCTGGGTGAGCCAGGGCCCGATCCACAAGGTCTGCATCGCCACCATGCCGCCATAGGCGAAGAAGCCGAGCGGCGCGACACGGCGAAACGCCGGGTGGGCGAACACGGCCCGGTAGCCTGGCGATGCAGGCTGGCCGGCGCCGGCCTGCGTCGGCGCGGGCGCTGCGTCCCGGGGCACGCGCCAGGCCACGCCGAGCATGGCCAGGGCCATGCACACGGCCACTGCCACGAACAGTCCGCGCCAGCCGAAGTGGGGCAGCAGCCACTGCACCGGCAGGGTCGAGGCCAGCATGCCGAAGGCGCCGGTCATCAGCATCCAGGAGTTGGCCTGCAGCTGGGCCGCGGGCGCCAGGTGGTGGCGAAAGCAGGTCAGGGGCGCCATCAGGCAGGCGGACACACCGACGCCGATGAGCAGCCGCGCCAGCAGCAAGTCGGCCAGATGGCGCGCCACCGCAAAGGCGGCGCACCCCAGCACCGCGACACTGACGAAGGCCAGCAGCACGCGGCGGGGCCCGAAGAGGTCCAGCGCACTGCCCAGGGGCAGCTGCATCAGCGCAAAGCCCAGGAAGTAGGCGCCGGCCAGCAGGCCGAGCTGCCCGGCGGCCAGGCCGAGCTCGGTGCTGAACACCGGCGCCAGGGTGGCCGTGACCGCACGCACCAGGGCCGAGAAGAAGTAGACCGCCGCAAAGGCCAGGAAGATCGGCCATGCGCGCTGCAGGCCGAGCCCGGCAGGGGCCGAGCGCACATCAGCCTGCGCGCTCACGGCAGTATGCGCAGCGCGTCGAACAACGGCGCGGCCCGGGCATCGTCGGCCGCGGGGCCGATGACGCTGGCCTGGAACACCCGCGTGCCATGCGCGAAGACCTGCAACTGCTCCGCCACGGGCCGGGCGTCAGGCAGCTGGCCGCGCAACCGCCAGCGGCGGGCATGGTCCTGCGGCGTCATGCCGGGCACGGCGGCGGGCTGCTCGCCAACGACGCTGGCACGCACGTTCGCCCGGGCTGCGTCGGTCAGGGCCTGCAGGGCCGGCGCCACGCGGGCCGGGTCGCCGACATCGGCCGACGCGACGGCAAACACATGGTCGTCGGCACTGCAACTGAGCATGCGCATCGCCACGCTCGTGCCCGCCAGGTCGATCCGGCGCTGCTGGTCCAAGGGCTTGCAGGGCATGGCGAGCATCAGCGGCCAGCCATCCGGCTGGAACTGCCGCCAGTCCAGCGCCGGCCCGCAGCCAACGAGCAGGCCCAGCGCACAGGACAGGCCGACCCATCCCGCGAGCCACCATCGGGTCGACTTGCGCGCGCGCGATCGGCGGGCAGCGAAGAAAACTTGAGTCATCCAGCCGATTATCCGGACCGCAAACGTGCAAGGCTGCCGTGATGCTTGTCACATCGACGTGAACAGCCCGGCGAGACCGGGTTTGTTCCGGGCACCGAAGCCTGCAACATGCGGTTACCGCGATGCAACGCCCGCCGGGCCTGCCGAACTTTCGCCATGACGCTCGTCGAACAACGCCCCATGACTGCACAACCGCCCGCCCAACCCATGGCGCCCGCGCCCCTGCCCGCCGCGCCCACGCTGGGCGACGTCGTGGCGCGCATCGGCGCCGAGGTGGCGGTGCCGCTGACATCGGCGCTGGAGCGGGTGGTGGCGCTGGCCAGCTCCGGCCGCATCGACCGGCATGGGCTGCAGGCGCTGCGCCACGAGATCGATGGCGCCCGGCGCGTCGGCCTGCGCGGGCAGCAGATCGCCCGGCTGGCCAGCGGTGCGGTGCGCCAGGCCGTCGAGCGCCTGGACCTCACGCAGGGCCTGCGCAGCGTGCTGAGCGGGCTGGCCGTGCATGGCAATGGTGACGCGATTGCCTTGCCACCCGCCCCCGCCAAGGCCGAGGTGCTGGGCGATGCCAGCCTGCTGCACGCGGTGCTGGACGCTGCGGCCGACTGGAGCGCCGGCCTGGCCCGCGCCAACGTGGACTGGCGCATCGACGTCCGGCCCTGGCCGGTGCGCGCCCGCGTGCTGTGCCGCTTTGCCCACCTGCCGGCCGACCAGACCCCGGCCACCTGGGCTGCACCGGGCGGCAACCAGCGGCTGGCGGGCCTGGACACGCTGGACTGGTTGCTGCTGACCTACACCGCCCACATTGCCGGCGTGGTGCTGCAGCGCCAGGACGGCCCGACACACACGCTGCTGACGATGGAGTTCCTCAACACGGTCAACGGCACGCTGGAAGGCGCCGCAGCGGTCGACCTGGTGGCCTCGGCCGAAGGCAGCGCCCGGGCCATCAACGGATGCCAGCTGCTGGTGCTGGCCGCGCGCCGCCACACGCGCCAGCAGGTGCGCGAGGCGCTGCAGGGGCAGGACCTGCTGGTCGACTACGTCTCCACGGTGGCCGATGCCGTCCAGTTCTGCCAGGACGGTGCACCGGAGGTGCTGCTGTATGAATCGGCCTTCGAGGGCGATGCCCTGTCGCGCCTGCTGGCCCAGCTGACGCGCAACACACCGGGTGTGGTTGCAGTGGAAGTGCTGCCGTCCGGCGACGAATGCAGCCTCGCCACGCCAGGCATCAGCGAGAGCACCCAGCTCGGGATGGACGCGCTGCGGCAGATGCTGCTGCCGGTGCTGGTGCTGGAGCTCAGCCGGGCCGCACAGCACTGAGCCGGCAGCGGCTCAGGCGCCGAAGACCTTGCGCAGGATGGCGCTGCCGCTGCCCAGCGGGTCCTTGCGGATCTTCTTCTCCTCCTCGCCGATCATCAGGTAGAGCCCGTCCAGGCTCTTGCCGGTGACGTAGCGCTGGATGTTGGCGTCGTCGCCCTTGACCAGGCCGAGCTTGGCCACCTTGCCGGCCACGGCGTTGTACTTGTCGGCCAGCGCCACCTTCTCGGTGGCCTTGGTCACGATCGGCAGGAACTGCTCGCCCAGCGGGCTGCGGGTCTTGCGGGCGAAGAAATCGGTGACCGAGGTGTCGCCACCGCGCACGATCTTCAGCGCATCGTCCACGGACATCGACTTCGCCGCGCTCACCAGCAGCGTGCGCGCCTGCGGCACGGCGGCCTCGGCGGCGCGGTTCATCGCGGTGATGAGCTCGTCGACCTTCTTCTGCCCGCCGGTGGCCTTCAGCAGCTTGGCCGCGTCGTTCAGGAAGCCGGGCAACGGAATGCGCACCTTCGGATTGCCGAGAAAGCCGTCGCTGCGGCCCAGCAGGTCGACCGCGGCATTCGCGCCGCGCTCCAGTGCGCTGCGCACGCCCTGCGCGGCCTCCGATTCATTGAACCCGGCGGCCCATGACGGGTCCATCCACAGCCAGCCACCGGCCAGCCCCCCCGTCGTAAACTTGCGACGCTGCATCGAAAGACTCCTCATGCCCGTGTCCCGCCGCCATCTTGCCACCGCCGCCCTGCTCGCGGCCGCCGCAGCCGCCGGCTGGCTGGCCTTCGGGCGCAGCGCCGCTGTCGAGCCCGCGCCGCAGGTGAACTACACCCTGCTCGACGGCCAGCAGCTCAGCACCGACAAGCTCAAGGGCCAGGTCGTGCTGGTCAACTTCTGGGCCACCAGCTGCACCACCTGCGTGGCCGAGATGCCGCAGATCATGGCCACGCACGAGAAGTACAAGACCAAGGGCTACCAGACGGTGGCGGTGGCGATGAGCTACGACCCGCCGGCCTACGTGGCCAACTTCGCCAAGACGCGCCAGCTGCCGTTCGGCGTGGCCATCGACAACACCGGCGCCATCGCGAAGAGCTTCGGCGACGTGAAGCTGACGCCCACCACCTACCTGATCAACAAGCGCGGCGAGATCGTCAAACGCTATGTCGGCGCGCCCGATTTCGCGGCGCTGCACACCCTGGTGGAGAAGCTGCTGGCCGAGCAGGCCTGAAGGCACCCCACCTGAAACGACAAAGCCGGCAGATGCCGGCTTTTTTCATGGGCGCGTCGCCTGCCTCAGGCGGTCGTGACGCCAGCGCCTGCGGCCTGCTGGTCCGCGTGGTAGCTGCTGCGCACCATCGCGCCCACCGCAGCGTGGGTGAAGCCCATTTTCTGCGCCTCGGCCTCGAACATCCTGAAGGTGTCGGGGTGCACGTAGCGCCGCACCGGCAGGTGGTGGCCGCTGGGCGCCAGGTACTGGCCGATGGTCAGCATGTCGATGTCGTGGGCGCGCATGTCGCGCATCACCTGCAAGATCTCGTCATCCGTCTCGCCCAGGCCGACCATGATCCCGCTCTTGGTGGGGATGTGCGGGAACAGCGCCTTGAACTTCTTCAGCAGGTTCAGGCTGAAGGCGTAGTCGCTGCCCGGGCGCGCTTCCTTGTACAGGCGCGGCGCGGTCTCCAGGTTGTGGTTCATCACGTCCGGCGGCGCGGCCTTCAGGATCTCCAGCGCCCGGTCGTCGCGGCCGCGGAAGTCGGGCACCAGGATCTCGATGCGGGTGGCCGGCGACTGCTCGCGCACCTGGCGGATGCACTCGACGAAGTGGCCGGCGCCGCCGTCACGCAGGTCGTCGCGGTCGACGCTGGTGATCACCACGTACTTCAGCTTCAGCGCGGCGATGGTCTTGGCCAGGTTGGCCGGCTCGTTCACATCCAGCGGGTCGGGCCGGCCGTGGCCCACGTCGCAGAACGGGCAGCGCCGGGTGCACTTGTCGCCCATGATCATGAAGGTGGCCGTGCCGTGGCCGAAGCATTCGCCGATGTTCGGGCAGCTGGCTTCCTCGCAGACCGTGTGCAGCTTGTGCTCGCGCAGGATCTGCTTGATCTCGTAGAAGCGGGTGCTGGGGCTGCCGGCCTTGACGCGGATCCAGTCGGGCTTCTTCAGCGTTTCCGCCGCCACCACCTTGATGGGGATGCGCGCGGTCTTGGCCTGGGCCTTCTGCTTGGCGGTGGCGTCGTAGCTGGCGGCCGGCTGGGCCTCGCGGGTGGTGTTCTCGGTGGCCATGGTGGTCGTGCCTGCGGGCGTTGATTTGTCAGGGCGTGAATTGCGCCACCAGCCGGTCGCCCAGCTGCTGCGCCACCGTGGCCCAGTCGGTGGAAACCCCGAGTCTAGCGAGGTCGACCGTCTGCAGCCCTGCGTAGCCGCACGGATTGATGCCGCCGAAGGGCGCCAGGTCCATCGCCACGTTCAGCGCCACGCCGTGGTAGCTGCAGTGCCGGCTGATCTTGATGCCCAGCGCCGCTACCTTGCCGAGACCTGCGAACGGGTCACCGCCCGGCGCCGGGCCGGTCAGCATCGCGTGGCTGCCGGGGTCGGCCAGGCGCACGTAGATGCCAGGTGCGCCCGCCACCCGGTGGCCGGTGACGCCATGGGCCTGCAGCACCCGGATCACCGCGCTTTCCAGCCGGTAGACGTATTCCTTGACGTAGATCCCCAGTCGCTTCAGGTCGACCAGCGGATAGGCCACGACCTGGCCCGGGCCGTGGTACGTGACCTGGCCGCCGCGGTTGGTCGGCACCACCGGGATGCCTGCGGGGTTCAGCAGGTGCTCGGGCTGGCCGGCGAGGCCCTGGGTGTAGACCGGGTCGTGCTCGACCAGCCACAGCTCGTCGGGCGTGTCGGGCATGCGCGCCTCGGTGAAGGCGCGCATCGCCTCGACCGTCGGCGCGTAGGGCTGGCGCCCGAGCTGGCGGACCTGCATGACCCGGCGGCTACAGCACCACCTTGACCATCGGGTGCGTGCTCAGCGTGCGGTACAGCTCGTCGAGCATGTCGCGGCTGGTGGCGGTGACGGTGAGCGTCAGCCCCAGGTACTTGCCGCTGCTGCTGGGCCGGTGCTCGACGGTGCTGGCGTCGAAGCCGGGGTCGAACTGCAGCGCGATCGCGACGATGGCCTCGACATAGCCGGGTACCTGCGCGCCCATCACCTTGATCGGGAAGGCGCTGGGGTAGGTGATCAGCGATTCTTCGGGCGGGATGTCGCGGGGCATGGCAGTCATCGACCAGAGTTGGAGGCTCAGATCGATTGTTCAAGCTTGGCGCGCTGGTAGGCCTCGTACAGCCGGGCGTACACCGGGCCGGGCTTGCCGCGCAGCGCGCCGTGGCCCACCGGCTCGCCGTCCAGCCGCGTGACCGGCAGCACTTCCTTGGTGGCGGAGCTCAGGATCAGCTCGTCGGCCGCATGCACGTCGCTCTCGGCGATGGGCCGCAGGTTGTAGGCGATGCCGACCTCGGCGCACAGCTCGGCCAGCAGGTCGACGCGGATGCCGTCGAGCACATGCTCGCTCTTGGGCGGGCCCAGCAGCGCGCCCTCGTGCACCACCCAGACGTTGCTGCCGGATGCCTCGGTGAGCCAGCCGTCGCGGAACATCACTGTCTCCGTCGCGCCCCGGTCGGCCGAGATCTGCCGCGCCAGCACATTGCCCAGCAGGGACACGCTCTTGATGTCGCCGCGCTCCCAACGGAAATCGCGCGCGGTGACGCAGGCCACGCCCTGGTGGCGCTGCTCGGCCGAGGGCGGCTTCATCGGGCTGGTCATCACGAAGACCGTGGGTGCGATGCCTTCGGGCATCACGTGGTCGCGCAGCGCCACGCCGCGGGTGATCTCGATGTAGACCAGCTGGTCATCGGCCGGCTGGGCGGCGATCAGCTCGCGCACCAGGGCCAGCCAGCCGTCGCGGCCATGCGGGTTGGCAATGCGCAGCTTGCCCAGGCTGCGGCCCAGCCGCGCCATGTGCTCGTCGAAGCGGAAGCAGCGCCGGCCATAGACCGGGATCACCTCGTAGATGCCGTCGCCGAAGATGAAGCCGCGGTCCAGCACCGAGACCTTGGCGTCGCGCAGCGGCAGGGTCTGGCCGTTCAGGTGGCACAGGGTGTCGGGCAGCGCGGTGGTCATGGCGGGCCTTTCAGCGGGGGTTCGGCGTCAGCTTAGCCCAGGCGAGCCGGGCCTCACTTGATCCACAGCCGGATCGAGTCCCAGGCGCGGCCGAAGAGGCCGGCCTCGGGCACGGCCTGCAGCACCACCAGGGGCACGCTGGCGATCTTGGCGCCGGCGGCGGTGCTCACCTCCAGCGTGCCCACCTTCTGGCCCTGGGCCAGTGGCGCGACCAGGGGGTCGGTGCGGGCGATGGCGGTCTTGAGCTTGTCGCCCTCGCCCTTGGGCACGGTGACGACGATGGCCTGCTGCGCACCCAGCGCCGCCGTGGGCTGGGCGCCCTTCCACACCGGCACCGTGGTGGCGGCCTTGCCGCCGTCGAACAGGCGCACCGCGTCCCAGGCCGTCCAGCCCCAGTTCAGCAGCTTCTGGCTCTCGCCGGCGCGGGCCTCGCGCGAGGCCGTGCCCATCACCACGCTGATCAGGCGCCGCTTGCCGTTGGGAAAGTCGCGCTGGGCGCTGGCCACCAGACAGTAGCCGGCGGCGTCGGTGTAGCCGGTCTTCATGCCGTCGATCGACGCGTCGCGCCCCAGCAGCATGTTGCGGTTGTCCTGCTTGATGCCGTTGTAGGTGTAGTTGCGCAGCGCGTAGTAGGCAGCGTAGTACTCCGGGAAGTCGCGCACGATGCGTGCGGCGATCACCGACAGGTCGCGGGCGCTGCTGTAGTGGCCGGCCTCGGTCAGGCCGGTCACGTTCTTGAACTGGGTGTTCTTCAGGCCCCAGGCCTGGGCCTGGCGGTTCATCATGCCGACGAAGCCGTCCAGCGTGCCGCCCACGCCCTCGGCCAGCGCCACTGCGGCGTCGTTGCCCGAGACGGCGATCATGCCGCGCAGCAGTTCGTCGACCTTGGGCGTCATCGTCGTGTCGATGAACATCAACGAGCCGCCGCCCTTGCGCTCGGACCAGGCGCGCAACGACACCGGCAGCGCCTGCTCCAGCGTCAGCTTCTTCGCCTTCAGCGCGTCGAACACCAGCCAGGCGGTCATCAGCTTGGTCAGCGACGCGGGGTCGGCCCGCGCGTCGGCCTGGCGCTCGGCCAGCACCTGGTCGCTGGCGACATCGAGCAGCAGGTAGGCCTTGGCGGCGATCTCGGGCGGCACGGGCGCCTGGGCGCTGGCGTTCAGGAACGGGGCGACGGCCAGCAACAGGGCCAGCAGCTTGGGCAGCAGACGGTTCATCAGGGTCCGGAAGAGAGGAGAAGGAGTTCAGCCGCCGAGCGCTTGAACAACCTGCTGCTTGAGCAGGGTGAGCTGGCCGTGGAAGAAATGGCCGACACCGGGCAGCACGATCACCGGCAGCACCTGCGGCCGCGCC
This sequence comes from uncultured Aquabacterium sp., assembly GCA_937864045.1. Taxonomy (GTDB): domain Bacteria; phylum Pseudomonadota; class Gammaproteobacteria; order Burkholderiales; family Burkholderiaceae_C; genus Pseudaquabacterium. The sequence continues at coordinate 10,901 of CALMIF010000239.1, forward strand.
CAGTCCAGCGTGGCCTGCAAAGGCACCACGTCGTCGGCCTCGCCGTGGATGATCACGGTGTCGGGCGCCACCGCCGCCGGCAGCGTGAAGCGGCTGGTCGCCGGGCCCACCAGCAGCAGGCGCTGCGCCGGGGTGCCGGCAGCCTGCAGGCGGTCGGCGACATGGGCGGCCACGTAGCCGCCGAAGGAAAAGCCGGCCAGCAGGATCGGCAGATCGGGGCGTGCGGCACGTTCGGCGGCCACCACCGCCAGCGCGTCGTCGATCTCGCCGCGGCCCTCGTCCCAGGTGCCGGCCGACGCGCCCACGCCACGGAAGTTGAAGCGCACGGCCCGGTACCCCAGCTGCACGGCCGCCCTTGCCAGCGTCTGCACCACCTTGTTGTCCAGCGTGCCGCCGAACTGCGGGTGCGGGTGGCAGATCACCGCGGTGCCGCGCGGCGCGTCGGCGGGCAGGTCGGTCGCGCATTCCACGGCGCCGGCCGGGCCGGCGATGCTGGAGCGCTGGGTGTCGGGCTTCATCGCCGGGTCAGCGGCCGACGCCGGGGGCCAGCATCAGCCGGGTGACGGGCTTGCCCTGCTTCAGGTGCGACTCGACGATCTCGTCGATGTCGCTGTTGTCGACGAAGGTGTACCAGGTCTCGTCGGGGTAGACCACGGCCACCGGGCCGCCCGCGCAGCGGTCCAGGCAGCCGGCCTTGTTCACCCGCACCCCGCCCACGCCAGCCAGGCCGGCCTTCTTCACCGACTGCTTGCAGTGGTCGAAGCCGGCCTGCGCCGCATGGTCGGCGCAGCAGGCCTCGCCATTGCTGCGCTGGTTGAGGCAGAAGAAGATGTGGTGCTTGTAATAGCTCATCGCCCGGGATTGTAGAGAGCGCCCGGGGAAACCCTGGGCGTGCAGCGGCCGGGATGGCGCGCTCAGCGCCGGCCCACGCGGGCCAGCAGCCAGCCCATGGCCGCATAGGGCCACAGCCAGCCCAGCCACTGCGCCACGCCGTGGAAGCGCACGAAGCGGCCCTGCTCCCAGCCCTGCAGGCTGTCGGCGTAGTAGGGATCGGTGGGCGCGCCGTGCACCAGCACCGCGCCGCCGGTCAGCGCCACCAGGGCCAGCGCGCCGGCCAGCCGCGGCGGCAGCCACAGCGCCGCCAGCGCCAGCAACAGGGCCACGCCCAGGGCGGCCAGCGTGCCGGGCGTGCGCCAGGCCAGGGCATGGTCGGGGCCGAAGTTCAACGCCGTCGACAGCGTGGTGGCGCCGATGGCCAGCGCTGCGGCACCCAGCGCCAGCCCCAGCCGGCGCCAGCCCGGCCGCGCTGCGGAGAAGGCCAGCAGGCAAGGCGACAGCAGGCCCAGCATCACCGCCAGCGCCTCGGCCTGCGGCGACAGCGGTGCCACGGGGTCGGTGGGCGGCACCAGCCAGTCGGCCAGCGGCTGCGCCCAGGGCACGTCGACCAGCAAGGCAGACAGCGCATCGCGCAGCACCTCGCCCACCTGGCCCAGGCCCAGCGGCACCGGGGTGGGAAACAGCAGCGCCACCGGCCACAGCACCAGCAGCGCCAGCGCACCGGCGTTGCCGGTGTCCAGCCAGCGGTCGCGTGCCGCCTGCCAGCGGCGCAGCAGGCCCAGCGCATTGCCGGCCAGCACCAGCAGCGCCCCCAGCAGCGTGCCGGCGCTGTTGAGCACCCAGTCCAGCAGCGAGGGCACGCGCTGCGGCAGCAGGTGCTGCACCACTTCCATCGCATACGACATCGCACTGCCCAGCAGCACCGCACCAGCCAGCGCCAGCCAGGGACCCCGCCCGTGCCGCAGCGCGGCCAGCGCCGCCAGGCCGCCCAGCGGCGCGTAGGCCAGCAGGTTGCCGGCGATGTCGAAGGGGATGAAGTAGCGCGGCCAGGCCAGGCGCAACAGTTGCCACGCCTGCGCCCCGGGCGGCCAGCGCCAGCCGTCGAACGGAAACAGGCTGGCGTAGACGATCAGCCCGGCCCAGGCCCAGGCCAGCGGCACGGCCGAGCTGCGCGAGACACCGGTGGCATGCGCCATGGCGGGGCTGCTGCGCATGGCCCCGGCGCGCCTAAAAGGGCTTGACCACCGCCAGCACGACGATGCCGATGAACAGCAGCACCGACACCTCGTTGAAGACGCGGAACCAGCGGTGGCTCTTCTGGTTGGCCATGGACTCGAAGCGGCGCAGGTGGGCGCGGCTCATGTGCTGGAAGCCGATCACCAGCGCCACCAGGGCCAGCTTGGCATGCAGCCAGCCGCTGCCGGCGAAGCGCGCCGCGCCGAAACCGAACCACAGCCACAGGCCCAGTGCCAGCGCCACCACCATCAGCAGCGTGGCGAAGCGGTCCAGCTTGCGGCCCATCAGCAGCAGGCGCTCGCGCTCGGCATGGCTGTCGGCCGGCACCATCGCCAGGTTGACCAGGATGCGCGGCAGGTAGAACAGCCCGGCGAACCAGCTGGCGGTGAAGACGATGTGGAAGGCCTTGATCCACAGGTAGGCGGAGCTCATGGCGCCATTATCACGACGCGCGGCCCCGGCCGCCGGCCCAGCATCCGAAGTGAGCGTCCGGCCAAAAAAGAACCCCAGTCACGGGGACTGGGGCGGGAAGCCTTGTCGCTGTCATCACGCCAAGGCACCTGCTCAGGGAGGAAAAGCAGGGGGCACACACCTCGCGGCATGCACCCGCTTTCATATTAGCAGATTGGCGACTTCGCAAGTCCCGCTCTGCATCCACGCAAACACGCATGCGCGCCCGGCGCCGGCCGTGCCGGCCGGCAGCGCAGAATTGGCGCATCCCTAATTGCCGGAGCGATCCCGCCATGGCCCTGCCCCCTCTGCCCGCCTTTCCGGCCAGCCGGCCGCGCCGCCTGCGCCGCGACGCCTTCACCCGCGACCTGGTGCGCGAAAACCGTCTGCACCCCAGCGACCTGATCCTGCCGGTGTTCGTGCACGACGGCCATGACCGCGTGCAGGACATTCCCAGCATGCCGGGCGTGCAGCGGCTGACCATCGACCGCCTGATGGGCGTGGCCGAGCAGTGCGTGCAGCTGGGCGTGCCGGTGATGGCGCTGTTCCCGGTGATCGCGCCCGAGCTGAAGACGCCCGACGGCCGCGAGGCCACCAACCCCGACGGCCTGGTGCCGCGCACGGTGCGGGCGCTGAAGGCGAACTTCCCGCAGCTGGGCGTGCTGTGCGACGTCGCGCTGGACCCCTTCACCAGCCACGGCCAGGATGGCCTGCTCGACGAGACCGGCTACATCGTCAACGACACCACGGTGGCGGTGCTGACCAAACAAGCGCTGACCCAGGCCGAGGCCGGCGTGGACATCGTCGCGCCCAGCGACATGATGGACGGGCGCATCGGTGCCATCCGCACGGCAATGGAAGGCGCCGGCCACATCCATACCCGGATCATGGCCTACAGCGCCAAGTACGCCAGCGCCTTCTACGGCCCCTTCCGCGACGCCGTGGGTTCGGCCGCCAACCTGGGCAAGAGCGACAAGAAGGTCTACCAGATGGACCCGGGCAACAGCGACGAGGCCATCCGCGAGGTGGGTCTGGACATCGCGGAGGGTGCCGACATGGTGATGGTCAAGCCCGGCATGCCGTACCTGGACATCGTGCGCCGGG
>CALMIF010000240.1 GCA_937864045.1 uncultured Aquabacterium sp.
AGGATTCGGACAGCGGCGCCTTTGAGGTCTTGCCTTCGTCCTTCATCTTCTTGAACGCGGGCGACTCGTTCATCGCCAGCCGGATCCACACGCTGATGGCCAGCAGCACGATCGACACGATGAACGGGATGCGCCAGCCCCAGTCGGCGAAGGCGGCGTCGCCCATCACCGTGCGGGTGCCCAGGATCACCATCAGCGACAGGAACAGGCCCAGCGTCGCGGTGGTCTGGATCCAGGCGGTGTAGGCGCCGCGCTTGCCGTGCGGCGCATGCTCGGCCACGTAGGTGGCCGCGCCGCCGTACTCACCGCCCAGCGCCAGGCCCTGCAGGATGCGCAGGCCGACCAGGATGATCGGCGCGGCCACGCCGATGCTGGCGTAGCTGGGCAGGATGCCGACGATGAAGGTCGACAGGCCCATGATCAGGATCGTCACCAGGAAGGTGTACTTGCGGCCGATCATGTCGCCCAGGCGGCCGAACACCAGGGCGCCGAAGGGCCGCACGATGAAGCCGGCGGCGAAGGCCAGCAGCGACGCGATGAACTGCGCCGTCGGGTCGAGCGCGGCGAAGAACTGCTTGCCGATGAACAGGGCCAGCGAGCCGTAGAGGTAGAAGTCGTACCACTCGAACACCGTGCCGAGGGACGAGGCGAAGATGACCTTCTTCTCCTCCTTCGTCATCGGCGCGTCATGCGCGGGGGCCCTTGAGGCCATGCCAGCAGTTGCTATCAGTGTGTCTCCTGAAATGTGAAAGAAGCGACGTCCAGGTCGTCGCGTGGCGCATCATTGAAACGGCGTCTGACCGATGTCTGACGCTTTCCCAACACAAGCTGACAATACCGGGTGCAACCCTGAGGCTGCTTTCCGTGATGCGGGATAAGTGGTCGGTATGGATGAAAGCCCTGATGCCGCGCCGGCAGGGCGCCCCCGGGCTGCGGGGGGCGGGCGGCCGGTGCTGCCCGTCAGGCTGCTGTCGGGGTGCGGGGGCCAGAATCGACGCGTGTCCAGCCGTCCCGATCCGACTGCCCCGCCCGCCGTCCGCCGGCACGCGGCCGACCCGCTGTCGCAGCGCCTGGTCGCACTGTTCGCCGCGGGCCTGCTGCTGCTGAACTTCCCGCTGCTGGCGCTGTGGGACCGGCCGCTCATCGTGGCCGGGTTGCCGCTGTTTCCGCTGGCGCTGTTCGGCCTCTGGGCCGGGCTGATCGTGGCGCTGGCCTGGCTGCTGGAAACCGCGCCCGACTGACGCGCCCGACGGACGCGCCCGCACCGCCATGCTGTCCCCGGCGTTGTCACCCCTGCTGGTGCTTGGCGCGTCCCTGGCCTACCTGCTGGGGCTGTTCGTCGTCGCCGGCTGGGGCGACCGGCGTGCCGCGGCCGGCCGCTCGGTGATCGGCAACGCCGGCGTCTATGCGCTGTCGATGGGCGTCTACTGCACGGCCTGGACCTATTTCGGCTCGGTCGGCCGGGCGGCGTCGGGTGGCGTGTGGTTCCTGCCGATCTACCTGGGGCCGATGCTGGCGATGCTGCTGGCCTGGCTGCTGCTGCGCAAGCTGATCCGCATCGCCCGCGCCCAGCGCATCACCAGCATCGCCGACTTCATCGCCAACCGCCACGGCCGCAGCCGGGCGCTGGCGGGGCTGGTCACGCTGATCACGGTGGTGGGCATCGTGCCCTACGTCGCCTTGCAGCTGAAGGCCGTGGCCAACGGCTTTGCCGTGCTGACCACGCCGCCGGGCGCCACGCCCGCGCCGCCGGGCGCCTGGTGGACCGATGGCACGCTGGCGGTGGCCCTGGCGCTGGCCGGCTTCACCATGGTCTTCGGCACCCGCCACCTCGACGCCGACGAGCGCCACGAGGGCCTGGTCGCAGCGATCGCGGCCGAGTCGGTGGTCAAGCTGCTGGCCTTCCTGGTGGTGGGCGTGGCGATCTGCTGGGGCCTGTTCGCCGGGCCCGCCGACATCGTGGCCCGCGCCCAGGCCCGGCCCGACCTGGCGCGGCTGCTGGAGATGGGGCAGGGCCAGGCCTTTCCATATGCCCAGTGGTTCGCATTGACCCTGCTGTCGTTCTTCAGCGTGCTGCTGCTGCCGCGGCAGTTCCAGGTGATGGTGGTCGAGAACGTCGACGAGCGGCACCTCAAGCGCGCCGCCTGGGTCTTTCCGGCCTACCTGCTGCTGATCAATCTGCTGGTGCTGCCGATCGCGCTGGCCGGGCTGCTGCACTTCAGCGGTCGCCCTGGTGGTGCGCCGGGCGGCGCGGACATGTTCGTGCTGTCGCTGCCGCTGGATGCCGGCTGGCCGGGGCTGGCGCTGCTGGCCTTCATCGGCGGGCTGTCGGCGGCCACCGGCATGGTGATCGTCGAGACCATCGCGGTGGCGACGATGGTGTGCAACGACCTGGTGATGCCGCTGCTGCTGCGCCTGCCGGCCGTGGCCCGGCGGGCCGATCTCAGCCGGCTGCTGCTGGCGATCCGCCGTGCCGCCATCCTGGTGCTGCTGCTGCTGGGCTATGCCTACTACCGCCTGGCCGGCGAGGCGGATGCCCTGGTGGCGATCGGCCTGATCAGCTTTGCCGCGGTGGCGCAGTTCGCACCGGCGCTGCTGGGCGGCGTAGTCTGGACGGGCGGCACCCGGGCCGGCGCGCTGGCCGGGCTGGCCGCCGGCTTCGGCCTCTGGGCCTGGACGCTGATGCTGCCGTCCATCGCCAAGTCGGGCTGGTGGCGGACGGGCGTCGTCGAGCACGGACCCTTCGGCATCGGCCTGCTCAAGCCCGAGGCCCTGCTGGGCCTGGCCGGGCTCGACCCGCTGACCCACGGCCTGTTCTGGAGCCTGCTGGCCAATGCGGGGCTGTACGTGGGGGTGTCGCTGGCGCGCCCGCCCTCGGCGCTGGAGGCGGGGCGCGCGCTGCTCTTCGTCGACGCCATGCGCCCCGGTGGCTTGGCGCAGCCGGTGTTCTGGCGCGGCCAGGCGCAGCTGGCCGATCTGCAGACACTGGCGGTGCGCTTCCTGGGCGCGGCGCGGGCGCAGCGACTGCTGGACGAACAGGCCCGCAGCCGCGGCCTGGCCGATGCGCAGGCGTTGGTGCCCGATGCCGCCCTGGTGCAGGCGGTGGAGAGCGAACTCGCCAGCGCGATCGGCAGCGCGTCGGCGCGGCTGATGGTGGCGCAGGTGGTCGACGAGCAGCCGCTGGCGCTGGACGACGTGCTGCAGATCCTGGACGAGGCCTCGGCGCTGCGCCGCACCTCGGCCGCGCTGCAGCAGGCCACCGACGAACTGCGCACCGCCAATGCCCGCCTGGCCGAGCTGGACCGGCTGAAGGACGACTTCATGTCGTCGGTGACGCACGAGCTGCGCACGCCGCTGACTGCCATCCGGGCCTTTGCCGAATTGATGGTCGACGACCCCGGGATGCCCGCGCCGCAGCGCCAGGAGTTCCTGGGCATCGTGGTGGCGGAGACCGAGCGGCTGACCCGCCTGGTCAACCAGGTGCTCGATCTCGCCAAGATCGAGGCCGGCCATGCCGAGTGGCGCAGCGCCGACGTCGACCTGGTGGCGCTGGTGCGGCAAGCCGCTCAGACCGTGCACGAACTGTTGCACACCCGCGGCACGCGGCTGGACCTGGACCTGCCCGATGCGGCGCTGCCCGCGCTGCCGACCCTGCGCGCCGACCCCGACCGCCTGGTGCAGGTGCTGCTGAACCTGCTGTCGAACGCGGCCAAGTTCGTGCCGTCGCCAGGCGGGGTGATCACGCTGCGCCTGCGTGGCGACGCGCATGGCGCGACGATCACGGTGCAGGACAACGGCCCCGGCGTGCCGCCAGACCAGCGCGCCCTGGTGTTCGACAAGTTCCGCCAGGGCGGCGACGCCAGCCACCGCCCGGCCGGCACCGGCCTGGGGCTGCCGATCAGCCGGCAGATCGTCGAGCACTTCGGCGGCCGGCTGGTGCTGGGCGAGCCGGCGGCTGATGGCGGTCAAGGCGCCTGCTTCGTGATCACCTTACCTTGGATGCACGCGGCCGCACAGCCGCAGCCAGCCGATGGAGACATCCCATGACCGACACCATCCTGATCGCCGACGACGAGCCGAACATCCTGCTGTCGCTGGACTACCTGATGCGCCGCGAGGGCTTCACCGTGCTGCAGGCGCGTGACGGCGACCAGGCCCTGGCGCTGCTGCAGCAGCACCGCCCGCGCCTGGTGCTGCTGGACGTGATGATGCCGGGCAGGAGCGGGCACGAGGTGCTGGCCGCGCTGCGTGCCGACGAGGCGTTGAAGGGCACCCTGGTGCTGATGCTCAGCGCCAAGGGCCGCGACACCGATGTGGCCAAGGGCCTGGGGCTGGGCGCCGACGCCTATGTCACCAAGCCGTTCTCGACCCAGGCCCTGGTGGCGCAGGTGCGCGCGTTGCTGGCCGGCCCGGCGGCGCAGGCATGACGACGCCGACGGCCACGACCAGCCAGGTGCAGTTGCGGGCCTCCGCCGCGGTGGTGGCGGCGGTGCTGGCGCTGCTGGCCTTGTTTGCCGGCGTGGCCGGCGCGCTGCTGTGGTCGGCCCTGCCGGCCGACAACGAGGGCGCTGTCGCCAGCGCCCTGGCGCCGCAACGGTCGGTGCTGGTGGTCATCGCCCTGGCCATCGCGCTGGGCGCTGCCGCGCTGGCCCAGCCGTTGCTGCGGCGTTGGCTGATCGCGCCGCGCCAGCTGCACGACGCCGCGGCGTTGCTGGTGCATGGTCCGCAGTCGCAACCCCTGCCGCAGGTGGGTGATGCGGCGCTGCTGGGCCTGGCGGTCAGCCTGAGTGCGCTGGCGCGGCAGCGCGACCGGCTCACCGCCGACATCGATGCTGCCGTGGCGCAGGCCAGTCAGGGCATTGCCCAGGAACGCAACCGCCTGGCCGCGCTGATGAACGAGCTGACCCAGAGCGTGGTGGTCTGCAACCTCGATGGCCGGGTGCTGCTGTACAACCCGCGCGCCCGGCTGCAGATGCAGGCCCTGGCCGGTGCAGGCGCAGGTGGGGACAGCGGCGGCGGCCTGATCGGCCTGGGCCGGTCGATCCATGGCGTGCTCGACCGCGCCCTGGTCACGCATGCGCTGGAGGCGGTGCAGCAGCGCCTGGCGCGCGGCGAGGCCCATCCCAGCGCGCAGTTCGTCACCGCCACCCGCGGTGGCCAGTTGCTGCGGGTGCAGTTGGCGCCGGTTCGGGCGGCGGCCGATGCGACATCGGCCGAGACGGGCGCCGATGGCGTGGCCATTCCCCTGGCCGGCTATGTGCTGGTGCTGGACAACGTGACCCGCAGCCACGCCGAGGATGCGGCCCGGGACCGCGCCCTGCTGGCGCTGACCGAGGGCCAGCGCGGCAGCCTGGCCAACCTGCAGGCGGCGGTGGAGATGCTCGGCGATCCCGATCTGCCGCCGCCGCTGCATGCGCAGTTCATCGGCGTGATCCGCGACGAGGCGCTGGCCATGGGCCGGCGGCTGAACGCCCAGGCCCTGCCCGCGGCCAGCCGCTGGCCGCTGGACGACATGCGCGGCGCCGATTTCATGCAGGCCGCCGCACCCGCGATGGCGCGCGGCGTGGCCGCCGGCGCGCTGAAGGTGGGGCTGCGCGAGGTGGACGAGACGCTGTGGCTGCAGCTCGACAGCTTCGCCCTGCTGCAGGCGCTGTGCGGCCTGGCGCAGCGCCTGCACGGCGAGCGCGACGTGCGCACCCTGCACCTGCGCTTGCAGGCCGCGGGCGACACGCGGGCGCACCTGGACCTGGTCTGGGCCGGCCATGCCATGAGCACCGAGACGGTGATGGGCTGGGAGCTGGACCCGCTGCCCGCGACCGCCGGTGCCGCGCCGCTGTGCGTGCGCGACGTGGTGCAGCGCCACGGCGGCGAGTTCTGGTTCGAGCGCGACCGCGTGCGCCACGAGGCCTTCTTCCGCTTCCTGCTGCCGCGGGCCGCGCCGGTGGCGGCGCTGGGGGCGGCCGACAGCCGGCCCGAGGTGGTCGACTTCGACCTGTTCGCCCATTTCGGCGACGACAGCGACAGCGGCCATGCGCTGGACGACCGGCCGCTGGCGGGCCTGGCCTTCACCGTGTTCGACACCGAGACCACCGGCCTGCAGCCGATGGCGGGCGACGAGATCCTGCAGATCGGCGCGGTGCGCATCGTCAATGGCCGGCTGCTGCAGGGCGAGCGCTACGAGCAGCTGGTCGACCCGCGGCGCGACATCCCGGCCGCCGGCATTCCGATCCACGGCATCACGCCGGACATGGTGGCAGGGCAACCGCACATTCTTCAGGTCTTGCCGGGCTTTCACGCCTTCGCGGCCGATTCGGTGCTGGTGGCGCACAACGCGGCCTTCGACATGCGCTTCCTGCAGCTGAAGGAGGCAGCGACCGGCCTGCGCTTCGACCAGCCGGTGCTGGACACGCTGCTGCTCTCGGCCGTGGTGCACCCCAGCGCCGACAGCCATGCGCTCGACGCCGTGGCCCGGCGCCTGGGCGTGGCCGTGGTCGGCCGCCACACGGCGCTGGGCGATGCGCAGGTCACGGCCGCCGTGTTCCTGAAGCTGCTGCCGCTGCTGGCCGGCATGGGCTTGACCACGCTGGGCCAGGTGCGCGCCGCCTGCCAGCAGACCCAACTGGCGCGGCACCAGCAGGGACCCGGCTAAGCTGCCGGGCATGCGCCTCGCTCCCCGTGCCCTTGTCTGCCTGCTGCTGGCCGCCGCCGGCCATGCCAACGCCTGCGGCCGGCTGACGCTGGCGCAGATGAACTGGGCCTCGGCCGAGCTGCTGGCCCAGGTCGACCGGCTGATCCTGCAGGCCGGCTACGGCTGCCAGGTCGAGCTGGTCGCCGGCGACACCCTGCCCACGCTGACGGCGATGGTCGCCAAGGGCCAGCCCGACGTGGCCCCCGAGGCCTGGATCAACGGCGTGCGCGAGCCGGTGGAAAAGGCGGTGGCCGCCGGCAAGCTGCACCTGGCCGGCACGGCCTTGAAGGACGGCGGCGTCGAGGGCTGGTGGATCCCGAAGTTCGTCGCCGATGCGCACCCCGAGATCCGCAGCATCGCCGATGCGCTGAAGCGGCCCGACCTGTTCCCGGCGCCGGAGAACACCAAGCAGGGCGCCATCCACGGCTGCCCGGCCGGCTGGCAGTGCCAGATCGTCATCGCCAACCTGTTCAAGGCCCTGGGCGCGGGCGGCCAGGGCTTCGTGCTGGTCGACCCCGGCAGCGCTGCGGCGCTGGACGGCACCGTCGCCCGCGCCCACCAGCGCAGGCAGGGCTGGCTGGGCTACTACTGGTCGCCCACGCCGCTGCTGGGCCGGTACCCGATGGTCAAGCTGGCGGATGGCGTGGCCCACGACGCCGCCGAATGGCAGCGCTGCACCCGCCTGGCGGGCTGCGCCGACCCCAAGCCCAACACCTGGCCGAGGGCGGAGGTGCTGACCCTGGTGACCGACCGCTTCAAGCAAGCGGGCGGTGCGGCCTACGCCTACCTGGCGCGCCGCAGCTGGGACAGCGCGACGCTGAATGCGCAACTGGCGTGGATGCGCACGCAGCAGGCCAGCGGCGAGCAGGCGGCGCGGCAGTTCCTGAAGACCCGGCCCGAGGTCTGGCAGGCCTGGGTCGACCCGGCGGTGGCGGCCAAGGTGCGCGCGGCGCTGTGAGCGGCTTTCCGGCGCTGAGCGCGGACAGGCTGGCCGGGCTGCAGCAGGCCATCGACCGCGGCTTCAGCGCCTTCAGCGAGCGCCACGGCGCGGCGATCGAGGCAGCGTTCGCGCCGTTGCAGTCCTTGCTGAACGGCGCCGAGCAGGTGCTGCTGGCGCTGCCCTGGTGGGGGCTGCTGATCGCCGTGGCAGCCCTGGCCTGGGCCGCATCCCGCCGCTGGGCGCTGGCCCTGGGCAGCGCCGCCGCGCTGGCGCTGCTGGGCCTGTTCGGCCTGTGGGACGACACGCTGAAGACGCTGGCGATGGTGGCCGTGGCCACCGTGCTGGCGGTGGCCATCGGCGGCCCGCTGGGCGTGGCGATGGCGCGGCTGCCCTGGTTGCAGCGGGCATTGACGCCGCTGCTCGACCTGCTGCAGACCCTGCCCAGCTTCGTCTACCTGATCCCGGCGGTGATGCTGCTGGGCATCGGCCGCGTGCCGGGCCTGCTGGCGGTGCTGGCCTATGCGCTGCCGCCGATGGTGCGGCTGACCAGCCTGGGACTGCGCGAGGTCGACCGCGACGTGCTGGAGGCGGCCGATGCCTTCGGCGCCACCCGCTGGCAGACGCTGACCCAGGTGCAACTGCCGCTGGCTCTGCCCACGCTGATGGCCGGCATCAACCAGACCATCATGATGGCGCTGGCGATGGTGGTGGTGGCCGCGATGATCGGCGTGCAGGGCCTGGGCCAGCCGGTGCTGCGGGCCATCAACAACCAGCATGTGGCCCTGGGCCTGTTCAACGGCCTGGCCATCGTGGTCATCGCCGTGGTGTTCGACCGCATCGCCCAGGCCTGGGGCTGGCGGCTGCAGCGCCACCGGCAGCCGCCGGCATCGGCGGGGCAGGGCGATGGCTGAGGCCGCGCCAGCCCTTCGCCTGCAGGGCCTGGGCAAGACCTGGCCCGGCGTCGCGCGGCCGGCGCTGCAGGGCGTGGACCTGGACCTGCCGGCCGGCGCCATCACCGTGGTGATGGGCCAGTCGGGCTCGGGCAAGAGCACGCTGCTGCGCTTGGTCAACCGGCTGGTCGAGCCCACGGCCGGCCGGGTGCTGTGCGGCGACGTCGACGTGACCGCGCTGACCCAGGACGCGCTGCGCCGCTGGCGCCAGCAGGCCACGGCGATGGTGTTCCAGCGCCATGCCCTGCTGCCGCACCACACGGTGCTGCAGAACGTGGCCTGGCCGCTGCGCCTGCGTGGCACGACGCCCGCCGAAGCGGCCACGTGGGCGCGGCACTGGCTGCAGCGCGTGGGCCTGGCCGACGTGGCCGCTGCCTGGCCGGCTGAACTGTCCGGCGGCATGCAGCAGCGCGTGGGTCTGGCGCGTGCGCTGGCCGCCGACGCACCGCTGCTGCTGCTGGACGAGCCGTTCTCGGCCCTGGACCCGCTGCACCGCACGGCGCTGCAGGACCTGCTGCTGGGTCTGCAGGCCGAGCTGCGCAAGACCGTGGTGTTCGTCACCCATGACCTGGACGAGGCGCTGCGGCTGGCCGACCACCTGGTGCTGCTGCGCGAGGGCCGGGTGCTGCAGCAGGGCCAGCCGGCACTGGTGGTGCTGCAGCCGGCCGACGACCATGTGGCCGCTTTCCTGCGCGGCCTGCACCGCGGCCGGCGGCTGCGCTGCGGCGCGCTGGCCCGGCCGGGCGCGCCGGTCGCCGGCCCGGCGCTGGCGGCCGAGGCCACGCTGGCCGAGGCCGCGCATGCGTTGCTGGATGCTGGCGCACGCCACGCCAACCTGGTGGCGGCCGACGGCCGGCACCTGGGCACGCTGGCACTCGACGACCTGGTGCGGCAGTTGGCGGCTTGAGCCGCGCCTGCGGCGTCAGGGATAGCGAGCATCGGCGGCGCCGGCTGCCTGTCACCTGGGCGGGCCCGCCGGCCAGGCTGCCTGCCTAGCATCGGCGCATCGCCCGGGCACATGGCCTCGGCGCCTGCGAGGACCACCCGATGAGCACACCGTCCCCCACCGCATTCGGCCCGCCGGGCGCCCAGCCCGCCACCGCCGTCACCCGTGCTTGCCAGCATGCCGCCCGGCGCTGGCTGCCGCTGGCCGACACCCGCAGCTTCGACGACGCCCGCCGCGGCCATGTGGCCGATCTTCCCAGGGGCGCGATCACGCGCGCCAACGGCGCGCCGGTGTGGAACCTCGATGCCTACGGCTTTCTGGCCGACGAGGAGGCACCCGACAGCGTGCACCCCGGCCTGTGGCGCCATGCGCGGGTCAACATGGTCACGGGCCTCTTCAAGGTGCTCGACCGGGTTTGGCAGGTGCGCGGCATGGACATCGCCAACATGACGATCATCGAGGGCGACACCGGCCTGATCGTGGTCGACCCGCTGATCAGCACCGAAGTGGCGGCCGCTGGCATGGCGTTGTACTTCCAGCACCGGCCCAGGCGCCCGGTGGTGGCGATGGTCTACAGCCACAGCCATGTCGACCACTTCGGCGGCGTGCGCGGCGTCATCGACGAGGCCGACGTGAAAGCCGGCCGGGTGCAGGTGATCGCGCCGGCCGGCTTCATGGACGAGGCGGTCAGCGAGAACATGCTGGCCGGCAATGCGATGAGCCGGCGTGCGCTGTTCCAGTTCGGGCCGCTGCTGCCCAAGGGGGTGCGCGGGCAGGTCGACGCCGGCCTGGGCAAGACCACCAGCACCGGCACGGTGACGCTGATCGCGCCCACCGTGGTCATCACCCAGCCGGTCGAGCGGCATGTGATCGACGGCATCGAGTGCGTGTTCGAGCTGACGCCAGGCGCCGAGGCACCGGCCGAACTGGTCATCCACCACCCGGGCCTGCGGGTGCTGAACATGACCGAGATCGCGAGCCAGAACTTCCACAACCTGCTGCCGTTGCGCGGTGCGCAGGCGCGGGATGCGCTGGCCTGGAGCCGCTACCTGGACGGCGCCCTGCAGCGCTACGGCAGCCAGAGCGACGTGCTGATCGCCCAGCACCACTGGCCGGTGTGGGGCCAGGCCGACATCGACGGCTTCCTGCGCCGCCAGCGCGACCTGTACCGCTACGTGCACGACCAGACGCTGCGCCTGATGAACCACGGCCTGCTGGCCAGCGAGATTGCCGAGCGGCTGCAGCTGCCACAGGCCCTGGTGGACGACTGGGCCTGCCACGGCTTCTACGGCACGGTGAAGCACAACGTGAAGGCCATCGCGCAGCGCTACCTGGGCGCCTACGACGGCAACCCGGCCCACCTCGACCCATTGCCGCCGGCCGACGCAGCGCGCAAGACGCTGCAGTACATGGGCGGCGCCGACGCGGTGCTGGCCCGGGCGCAGGCCGACTTCGACGCCGGCGAGTACCGCTGGGTGGCGCAGGTGTGTGCGATGGTGTGCCATGCCGGCCGGCCGGGCGAAGACGCTGTCGTCCGTGCCAGCGCGCTGGGCGCCGAGGCGCTGGAACAGCTGGGCTACCAGGCCGAATCGGCCACCTGGCGCAATGCCTACCTGCAGGGCGCACTCGAATTGCGCCACGGCGTGCCCAACCTGCCGCCCACCAGCGTGGCGGTGAAGGACATCGTGCGGGCGCTGCCGCTGGGCCTGTTCCTCGACATGCTGGCGATGCGGCTGGATGGCAGCAAGGCCGACGGCCTGCACCTGCGCCTGAACTGGCGCATCACCGACACCGGCGACTGTGCGCTGCTGAACTTGGAGCACTGCGCATTGACCCATCGCCTGGGCGTGCAGGCCGACGACGCCCAAGCCAGCGTGGCGATGGACCGCGCCACGCTGGACGCGATCGCGCTGCAGACCCTGCCGCTGGCCGAGGCGCTGCAGTCCGGCCGCATCCAGGTGCAGGGCGATGCCACCGTGCTGCCGCAGCTGATGGGCCTGCTCGACCACTTCAGCCGCATGTTCCCCGTCGTCGGCCCGCGGCCCTGACCTTCGCTCCGACCGAAAGCCCGACATCGCCAACACCAAGCCCCTGAAGCTGATCAACATCGCCAAGCGCGACAAGCACATCCGCCCGGTGCCGCGCATGCCCAACTTCGCGGCCTGGATCGAGGGCGTGGACCTGACGCAGCCCTTGAGCGACGCGGTGGCCGCCGAGCTGCGCCAGGCGCTGTGGGACGTCGAGGTGATCTTCTTCCGCCCGCAGACCATCACGCCCGCCCAGCATGTGGCCCTGGCCAAGGTCTTCGGGCCGCCGTCGGCGGGCTCGTACTTCGAGCGCAAGCCCGGCGCGCCCGAGCTGGAGCTGATCGTCAGCGACCGCGAGCGGCCGCCGTCCATCGACAACTGGCACACCGACATCAGCTGGAAGCCGAATCCGCCGCTGGGCACGGCGATCCAGATCACCGAAACCCCGCCGGCCGGCGGCAACACCTGCTGGATCAGCACCAGCAAGCCCACGACTGGCTGTCACCCGGTCTGCAGAAGTACCTGGCCGGGCTGACGACGGTGCACAGCTGGGAGGTCTCTGGCTTCCGCGAAGCGCTGGGCGCGCGTGGCGACGACGCGCTGATCGCCGCGATCAAGACCTTCAAGCCGGTGGTGCACCCGGTGGTGCGCGTCAATCCCGACTCGGGCCGCAAGTGCCTCTTCGTCAACGCCGACTTCACCCGCAACATCCAGGGCGTGGACCGGCATGAGGCGCGGGGGATGCTGAACTTCCTGCTCGAGTGGCTGAAGAAGCCCGAGTTCATGGTCCACCACCAGTGGGAGGCCGGCGGCATCGCGGTGTGGGACAACCGCAGCACCCAGCACTACGCGGTGGCCGACTACTGGCCGCACCACCGGGTGAACCAGCGCGTCACCTTCGACGTGCCCGGCACGGCGCCTGCGGCGGCGAACGTCAACCAGGTGGTGCTGAAGGGCCGGAAGCTGCGCGACTGAGGGCTGGCCGCTCAGACTGCCGCTGGCGCTGGCGCTGTCGCGCCATCGAGCCAGTGCAGCAGATTGGCGTGCAGCGCGCCGGTCTCCACCGGCTTGGCGAGGTCGTCGTCCATGCCGGCATCCTGACAGGCGCGGCGGTCTTCCTCGAAGGCGCTGACGGTCAGCGCGATGATGGGCACGGCGTGGCCCAGGGTGCGCATGCGGCGGCTGGCGGACAGGCCGTCCAGGCCCGGCATCTGCATGTCCATCAGCACCAGGTCGTCGCGGCGGGCCTGCAGCAGGTCGACGGCCTGCTGGCCGTCGTCCGCCACGTCGACCTGCAAGCCGGCAAAGCCCAGCAGCTCGCGGGTGATCTCCTGGTTCACCGGGTTGTCCTCGGCCAGCAGCACCCGGCGCCCGGCACGACGCTGGCGCAGCTGGTCTTCCGCATCGCCCGGACCGTGGCGGGCGGGGGCGGGACCGGCACCTTGGCATCGCTGAGCAACTGCACCAGCACGTCGAGCAGCGACGATGGCGTGACCGGCTTGGACAGCGTGGCGGCAACGGGCAGGCCCATCGCGGCGGCGTCGGCCACCGGTGTGTCGGCCTTGCTGAGCACGATCACCGGCGGCAGCCTGTCGCCGAAGGCCTGGCGAAGCCGGGCCAGGCCGCCGGCCGCGCCCGCGGTCGCCTGGGCCCAGTCCTGCGCCTGCCATTCCGCCAGCGCGTCGTCGTGCGCCAGGCTGACCAGCACGTACAGCGGAAAGCCCTCGACCCGGCGATAGCTCACCAGCCGGGGGCGGCCGTCGATCGAGCTGCGGGCGGCCTGGAAGCGCATTTCGGCGCGGCCGCTGGCCAGCATCTGCAGCGTCTCTGGCCCTCGAAACGTCGCAGCTGCTCGTCGCCGTGCTGCGCCGGCTCGGGCTGGCGGAAGCAGATGCGGCGGTCGCTGTCGAACAGGGCCACGGTGCCATGCGGCCCGGTGTCGATGCTGCAGAAGGTGCGCAGCACCTGGGCCATGTCCAGGTTGACATCGACCACGCCGGCAAAGCTGCCGTCGGCATGGCGCAGCGCGCGCGCCACCGGGATCACCCGCTCGCCGCTGACCCGCGAACGCAGCGGCAGGCCGATGACCGTGCCGCTGGCGTTGCGGGCGTCCCGGAAGAACTGGCGCGACGCGATGTTCAGCGGCGCACCGGCCGGCATGCTGGTGCCGTGCACCACGGCGCCCTGGGCGTCGCTGCCGCGCAGGCCGCTGCTGATGGGCACCAGATCCTCCAGCTGGCCGAGCTGCCGGCTGAACTGTGCCGCGGCGTCGGCTGACCTGCCGGCATCGGCCGCCTGGTACAGGGCGGCCGCACGGGCAGGGTGTGCTCGGTCATCTGCAACTGGCCGCGCAGCTGGCTCTCCAGCACCAGCGTCAGGTTGCCCACGTTCACGTCGGCCTGGCGCAGGGCCGTGCGGTGGCTGTGCCAGGCGTCGTGGATGCCCAGGCCCAGCAGGGCCAGCAGGCTGGCGATCAGCGAGAGGCTGAGACGGCGGTTGGCGGCTGCGTGGAGACTCAAGGAACTGCCCGGCAAGACGAGGTCTCTGGCAGCACGCGGCGCGGGCCCGCTCCAGTCAGCGGGTCCGCATGGTGACCGTTGCCACACGGGGCATGCGCTGCGGAGATCCCGCAGTCGGCGCCCGACGCGGCCGGCGCTTCAGGCTGCAGGGCGGGGCGTCAACCCGGGATGCGCACCTGCAGGTGGCTGTAGCCGCGCACGAAGGACGAGCGCACGCGGGTCGGCTCGCCCAGCACCTCGATCACCGGGAAGCGCTTGAGGATCTCTTCCCAGAGGATCTTCAGCTGCAGCTCGGCCAGGCGGTTGCCCACGCAGCGGTGGATGCCGAAGCCGAAACTGAGGTGGCCGCGCGGCCGGGCGCGGTCGATGATGAATTCATCAGGGCGGTCGATGGCGCTGCCGTCGCGGTTGCCCGACAGGTACCACATCGCCACCTTGTCACCGGCCTTGATCGTCTGGCCGCCGAGTTCCACGTCCTGCGTCGCGGTGCGGCGCATGTAGGCCAGCGGCGTCTGCCAGCGGATGATCTCGGGCACCAGGCTGTCGACCAGGGCCGGGTTGGCACGCAGCTTGGCCATCTCGCCGGGGTGGGCGTTCAGCGCCAGCAGGCCGCCGGTCATGCTGTTGCGGGTGGTGTCGTTGCCGCCCACGATCAGCAGCACCAGGTTGCCCATGTACTCCATGGGCGGCATGTTCCGCGTGGCAGCGCCATGGGCCAGCATGCTGACGAGATCGGTGCGTGGCGGCGCGTTGACGCGCTCGTTCCATAGCTTGGTGAAGTAGCCCAGCATCTTGCCCAGCTCGGCCATGCGCTCGGCGGGCTCCAGCGCGTCGGGGTTGGTGGCCTTGTTCATCGTCGCCACGTCCGACCACCAGGTCAGCAGGCGGCGGTCCTCGAACGGGAAGTCGAACAGCGTGGCCAGCATGCGCGTGGTCAGCTCGATGGAGACCTTGTCCACCCAGTCGAAGGGCTCGTTGCGCGGCAGGTTGTCGAGCACGTCGGCCGTGCGGTCGCGGATCAGCTGGGTCCAGTTGTTCAGGTTGGCCGGCGCCACGATGGTGCTGACGGCCTTGCGCTGGTCGTCGTGCTTGGGCGGGTCCATCGCGATGAACATCGGCAGCTTCTCGCCGTCGGGCGCATTGAACAGCGTGATGCCGCCCTTGGACCAGTCCGACGAGAACAGGTCCGGATGCGTGTCGACGAACATGATGTCCTGGTAGCGCGTGATGCTCCAGTAGCTGCCGACCTCGGGCACCGGGCTGGTGGCCCAGTGCACCGGCGCCTGTGCGCGCAGGCGGTCGAAGATGTGCAGCTCGACGTTGTCGACGAAGTGCTGCGGGTCGGCCGGGTGCAGCGACGCCAGCGGCTGCGACCAGATCTTGTCGCGCGCGGCGGCCTGTTCGGGCGACAGCGGTGCGGGGGCAGGGGGCTGCAGGACGGCGCTCATGACGGTTCCTTCGCGGTGGTGGGGGTGGACCGGTCGACCGGTCAGTGCTGGCCTTCGGGCATGGTGACTTCCAGGCCGTCGAGTGCATCGGTCACGGTGATCTGGCAGGCCAGGCGCGAACTGTCGCGCAACTCGGCGGCGAAGTTCAGCATCTCGTCCTCCTGCTGCGTGCGCGCGCCGGTCTTGGCGGCCCAGTCGCCTTCGACGAACACATGGCAGGTGGCGCAGGCGCAGGCACCGCCGCAGTCGCCGTCGATGCCGGGCACGTTGTGGTCGATGGCCGCGCGCATCAGCGACAGGCCGGATTCGGCGTCCACCGTGTGGCGCTGGCCGCTGTGGGCGATGAAGGTGATCTTGGGCATGGTGGATCGGCTCGGGGGGAGGGAGGAATCGATTCAGGCCGGCTTGGCGGCCAGGCGCTGCGCACGCAGCGCACGCAACTGCTCGGGGCTCAGGCCCAGGGCATGGCTCATCGGGCCGGCGCTGTCCATGTCCCAGCTGTGGCGCGGGCCGATGGTGATGCCGCCGTCGACGGTGATGTGGGTGCCGGTGATGAAGCCGGCCGCGTCGCTGGCGAGGTAGAGCACGGCCTCGGCGATGTCCGACGGCAGGCCCGAGCGGCCGACCGGATTGGCCGTGCCGCTGCGCTCGGCGATCTGCGCGGCCAGCGCGCCGGCCTTGTCGTGGTCCAGCTGCATCAGGCCGCCGAAGATGCGCGTGGCGATGAAGCCGGGCACCACCGCGTTGATGCGGATGCGCTGCGGCGCCAGCTCGGCCGCCGCCACGCGGGTGTAGTGCAGCACGCCGGCCTTGGCCACCGAGTAGCACAGCGGCGCGTAACCCGATTGCAGGGCGGAAATCGAGGACGTGTTGACGATGGCGCCGCCGCCGCGGCGCTGCATGTGCGGCACGGCATAGGCCGCACCGGCAGCCACCGAGCGCAGCAGCAGGGCCTGCGTGAAGTCCCAGCTCGCCGGGTCGAAATCGGCCACGCCGGAAGCCGTGCCGCCGGCACCCGCGTTGGAGAACAGGATGTCCAGCCCGCCGAACTGCGCCGCCGCGCCGTCGATGGCGGCCTTCAGCTGCGCGCAGTCGGTCACGTCGCAGGGCATGAAGTGCACCGCGGGCCCGAGCCGTGCCGCCAGCGCGGCGCCGGCCTCTTCGTTCTTGTCGGCCGCCAGCACCTGGCAGCCCTCGGCGACGAACAGCTCGACCGTCGCCTCGCCGATGCCCGAGGCGGCACCGGTGATGACGGCGACCTTGCCTTGCAGACGACCGCTCATCGTGCGGCTCAGTGGTTGAACATGATGACGTTGCGGGCGACGCCACCGGTCTTCAGTGTGGCGAAGCCCTCGTTGATCTGCTCCAGCTGGATGCGCGACGAGATCATCTTGTCCAGGTGCAGCTTGCCCTGCAGGTAGAAGTCGATCAGCCGCGGCATGTCGGTGCGGAACTGGTTGCTGCCCATCATGCTG
>CALMIF010000241.1 GCA_937864045.1 uncultured Aquabacterium sp.
GGCGCCACCGCCACGCCGTCCACCATCTCCAGGTCGAACCACCAGCGCTTGACCGGGTTGCGTGCGCCGCCGCCGGTCGCGTCGTCGTGGTCGATCAGCGCGCGCCGCGCCCCGGGCACGTCGATGGACAACCACAGCAGCCGCTCGGATTCGACCGTGTCCTCGCGGTTGTAGGGGCAGGTCTTCATGCAGCGCCCGCAGGCCGAGCCCTTCATGTTGGTCAGCCGGTACTTGCCGCACTTCTCGACATCGGGCTTCCAGAGTTCGTAGCCGTTGAACATGGTCTTGGGGCCGAACGGGATGGCGTTGCACGGGCATTCGCGGGCGCACTTCAGGCACAGCGCGCACATGGCCTGCAGGCCGAAGTCGATGGGCTTGTCGATGGCCAGCGGCAGGTCGGTGGTCACGATCACCGACTTCGAGCGCGGCCCGATGAAGGGGTTGAGCACCTGCTCGCCGATGCGCGACAGCTCGCCCAGGCCGGCCATCAGCACCGCCGGGATGTGCAGCAGCTCGGAGTGCGCATTGGAGTGCACCCGCGCCGAATGGCCCAGGCGCCGCAGGTGCGCCGCCAGCACGCCTGCGATGGCCGCGCCGCGCAGGTAGCCGCGCATCGACTGCGCGCCCGAGATCCAGTCGTCGCCCGAGGCGCCTTGCATGGTCTCGAAGCCCTGGTCGATCAGCAGCACGATGGCAAAGCGGTGGTAGGGCGCGATCGGCTTGCCCTCGACCTCGTCGTGGCTGTAGTACATCCAGGGCTCGGCCACGCAGATCCCCACCAGGTCGGCGCCCAGCACATGCCAGCACCGCGGCGATCCCGGCGCCCCGCAGGTCGGTGCGGCCGGCGGCGGTGCCGCGGGTCCACGCGGCGCCGGGCTCGCCGGGGGCGGGGTCGCGGCTGCATTCGACCACCAGCACGAGCGCGTGCGTGTGGGCGTGCGTGTGGGGCGGATGGTCGCCGGGCAGCCAGTCATCCGGCTGCAGCCGGCACACGCCGGCCAGCGTGGCGTCGAGGAAGTAGGCCGTGGCCTTCAGGTTGTTGGCCAGCGCAGCGGGGTCGTCGGGCAGCGGCGCCCGGCCCGGCGCCACCGGGCCGTCGAGCAGGCCGGCAAACAGCGCCTGGTACTCGGGCAGCACGGCCGGCAGGCTGGTGGCATCGGCGGCGACCGCATCGCCCGGTTGCTGCGCACCGGTGACGATGGGCGCTTCGGCACGCGGCAGCCGCTCGGTGGGCAGCGTGCCGAGGTGGACCGCGCGGTCGCGGTTGGCGTGCAGGCGGGGCATGGCGGGGGGGCAGGGCGGTTGGCCCGCCAGGGTAGCAAGCGCCCGGGCTGGCCCGCCCGGTGTCAGGCCGCCGGCGTGCAGAAGCCGTAGCGGTTCATGCTGCCGAAGGCCTGGCCGGCCGGGTGCGGCACGCAGCGGGTGCGGCAGTCCAGCACCGCGGGCAGGCCGCTGGCCAGGGCGCGCACCAGCGCCGGCGCCACCTCGGCGGCGGTCCGCACCGTCTCGCCATGGCAGCCGAAGCCGCGGGCGATGGCCGCGTCGTCGGTGCCCTCCAGCACCGTGCCCAGGCTGAAGCCGGCCCGCTGCTGGCCGGCGCGGATGATCCCCCAGGCGGCGTTGTCGTGGATCACCGTGACCACCGGCAGACCCTCGCGCCGGGCGGTGTCCAGCTCCTGCAGGGTGAAGCCGAAGGAGCCGTCGCCGGTGAGGTTGAACACCGGCCGCCCGGGCTCCAGCCGTTGCAGTGCCAGCGCCCAGGGCAGGCCCCCGCCCAGCTGGCACATGCCGGGGTCGTGGAAGCGGGTGCGCGGCGCGTGCACCGGGGTCAGGTCGTTGCTCCAGAAGCTGGTGTGGCCGCCGTCGTAGACGACCAGGGCGTCGTCGGGCAGGGCGCGGCCGATGGCATCGGCCAACGCGGCGGGGTGCATCACCGGGTCGGTGTCGGCCGCGGCTGTGGCGCGCATCTGCTGCAGATGGGCGACATGCTGGGCGTGCAGTGCGGGCAGCCAGGCGGCGTCGGCCTGCGGCTGCAGCGGCTGAAGTGCCATCAGCAGATCGGTCAGCGCCTCGCGGGCGTCGGCCTGCAGCGCGACGTGGTGCAGGGCCGGCGCGCCCAGCGCCGCGGGGTCGATGTTGATGTTGATGAGCGCCTGCTGCCGCCGCACCAGCGGCCCGTGCTCGTCCCACAGCCACGACGAGAAGCGGCAGCCCACCGCCAGCACCACGTCGGCCTCCGCGAAGGCGCGCTGCGTGGCCGGGCCGGCGATCAGCCCGCCGTGGCCGATCCAGTGTGCGCTGGAGCTGGGCACGGCGCCCAGGGCCATCTGCGTGGGCGCGACCGGCGAGCGCAGCCGCGCGGCCACAGCCTGCAGCGCCGCGACGCCATCGGCCGCGACCACGCCGCCACCGGCGACGATCAGCGGCTGCCTGGCACCGGCCAGCAGGTCGGCCGCCTGCTGCAGGGCCAGCGCGTTCGGCCGGGGCGCATGCAGCGGGCGATAGCGTGCAGGCGGCACGTCCAGGTCGTCGGCCGGCCAGTCGATTTCCCCGGCCAGCACGTCCTGCGGAATGTCCAGGTGCACCGGGCCGGGCCGGCCGCTCAGCGCCTGGCGCAGCGC
>CALMIF010000242.1 GCA_937864045.1 uncultured Aquabacterium sp.
TTCTTGCCGGCGGCCTTGTCGGTCACCGCCATCACGATCGCCACGTCGCCGTTCTTGCCGCTGGTGATGAACTGCTTGACGCCGTTGAGCACGTAGTGGTCCCCGTCGAGCGTGGCGGTCGTCTTCAGTCCGCCTGCTTCGCTGCCCACATGCGGCTCGGTCAGGCAGAAGGCGCCCAGCATGTCGCCACGCGCCAGCGGCACCAGGAAGCGCTGCTTCTGGTCGTCGTTGCCGAAGGCCATCAGGATCGAGCAGACGGGGCAGTTGTTGACGCTGACGACCGTGCTGGTGGCGCCGTCGCCAGCGGCGATCTCCTCCAGGATGATCGCCAGCGCCAGGTAGTCCAGCCCGGCGCCGCCCAGCTCGGCCGGCACGGCCACGCCGTAGCAGCCCAGCGCGGCCAAACCCTTCAGTTGAGCGGCCGGGAACTGGTGGCTCTTGTCCCAGGCCGCGGCATGGGGCGCGATCTCGGCCTGCACATACTGGCGCACGGCTTCCTGCACCGCGCGGTGGTCGTCATTGAGCAGCATCGGGGGATGTCTTTCGAAAGGGTTCGGGTCGACCGGCCGCAGCCGGTGTTCACCACGGCAGCGGGCTGCCGTCGTGGTTGAGGAAGCGGCCGTTGTGTGCCGGCGTCAGCGCCGCCACGGTGGCGCGCAGGTCGGCCACGCTGCGCTCGACCGTGATCGCCGCGCCCGGGCCGCCCATCTCGGTCTGCACCCAGCCCGGGTGCAGGGCGACACAGGTGGCGCGGCCATTCAGCACGATGGACATGTCCTTCAGCACCGAATTGAGCGCCGCCTTCGACGCCCGGTACAGCCAGCCGTCGCCGTTGCTGCGCTGGCCGATCGAGCCCATGATCGACGAGAGCACCGCCAGCTTCGCGCCGGTCGCCAGCGCGTCGGTCAACTGCGGCAGCAGGCGCATCGCGGCCAGCACGTTGGTGTGCATCACGTCGTCGAACTCGGCCTCGGTCGGCGTCTCTGGCGCACTGCTGCGCGGGCCGTAGACACCGGCGACCAGCCAGGCCTCGTCGAACTGCTCGCCATCGATGGGCCAGGCGAGACCCGCGCAGCCGGCGGCGCTGGCCACGTCCAGCTTCAGCGGCACGGCGCCCAGGTCGCGCAGCCGCTGCAGGCCGGCGTCGTCGCGCGCGGTGGCCACCACGCGAGCGCCATCGGCCATCTGCTGACGCACCAGTTCCAGCCCGATGCCGCGCGAGGCACCGAGCACCAGAACGTTCTTCGTCATGCAGCCCTCCGGTCACTGCGTGACCACCTCCCCGAGGGAGGAACGCGCCCCCTTCGGAACGGCCGTGCGGGGGCGCTCACAGCATCTCGACGGCCAGCGCCGTCGCTTCGCCGCCGCCGATGCACAGCGTCGCGACGCCGCGCTTGAGGCTGTGCTTCTTCAACGCGCCCAGCAGGGTGACGACGATGCGCGCGCCGCTGGCGCCGATGGGGTGGCCCAGGGCGCAGGCGCCTCCGTGCACATTGACGATGTCGTGCGGCAGGCCGTACTCGTGCATCGCCGCCATGGTCACCGCGGCAAAGGCCTCGTTGACCTCCCACAGGTTCACGCTCTTGGCGTCCCAGCCGGTGCGCTTGAGCACTTTGGCGATGGCGCCGGCCGGTGCGGTGGCGAACCACTGCGGCTCCTGCGCATGCACCGCGTGCGCGGCGATGCGGGCGATCGGCGTGGCGCCCATGCTGCGGGCGGTGGACTCGCGCATCAGCACCAGGGCGGCGGCGCCGTCGGAAATGCTGCTGGCGTTGGCGGCGGTGATGGTGCCGTCCTTCTTGAACGCGGGCTTCAGGCCCGGGATCTTGTCGAGCTTGGCCTTGCGCGGCTGCTCGTCCTGGCTGATGACGGTGCCGGCCTTGTCGCCCAGCGCGACCGGCGCCATTTCCCAGGCGAAGCTGCCGTCCTCGTTGGCGGTGCGGGCGCGCGTGGTGGAGGTGATGGCGTACTGGTCCTGCGCCTCGCGGCTGAACCTGTACTTGTCCACACACTGCTCGGCGAACACGCCCATGGCCTTGCCGCGCTCGTAGGCGTCTTCCAGGCCGTCCATCGCCATGTGGTCGAAGAGTTGCGCGGCGCCGTACTTCACGCCCTTGCGGGCGAACATCAGGTGCGGGGCATTGGTCATGCTTTCCATGCCGCCGGCGACCATGACCTCGGCGCTGTCCGCGGCCAGCATGTCGTGCGCGAACATCATCGCCCGCATGCCGCTGCCGCACATCTTGGACAGCGTCACCGCGCCGGCGCTGTCGGGCAGGCCGGCACGGCGCATGGCCTGGCGGGCGGGCGCCTGGCCCTGGCCGGCCATCAGGCAGTTGCCCATCAGCACCTCGTTGACGGCGTCGCCCGGCACGCCGGCGCGCTGCACCGCGGCGGCGATGGCGACGCCGCCCAGCTCCCAGGCGGCAAGCGACGAGAAATCACCCAGCAGGCCGCCGATGGGCGTGCGGGCGGCAGAGACGATGACGATGGATTCGGCCATGGCGGGCTCCGGTGTGTGGCGTGGTGGAAAGCGGGCGGGCGGCAGCGCTACAGCGCGGTCGTCTGCGTGCGGGCGTGGACGAAGCGCTTGTGCTGCTCGTAGGGAAAGACGTCGTGCACGTGGCCGGCGAGGATGCGGTCCTTGTGGCCCTGCCAGAAGGCGGCGTCCAGCAGGTCGGCGTGGTGCTGCATGAACACGGCACGCACGGCCGGGTTGCCCAGCAGGAAGGGCTCGAAGGTCTCGGGGAACACATCCCGCGGGCCGACCGCATACCAGATCTCGCC
Organism: uncultured Aquabacterium sp.; assembly: GCA_937864045.1. Classification (GTDB taxonomy): domain Bacteria; phylum Pseudomonadota; class Gammaproteobacteria; order Burkholderiales; family Burkholderiaceae_C; genus Pseudaquabacterium. The sequence continues at coordinate 2,788 of CALMIF010000242.1, forward strand.
GGACAGTTCGTCCTCCTCGTTGCGCGGTGCGGGCACGCGGCGGAAGTTCATGTCGGTGATGTACTCGATCTCGTCGTAGTCGTAGAACACCACCTTGCCGTGGCGGGTGACGCCGAAGTTCTTCCACAGCATGTCGCCCGGGAAGATGTTGGCCGCCACCAGGTCCTTGATCGCATTGCCGTACTCGATCACCGCATGCGCCAGCTGCTCGGGCGCGGCGTCCTGCAGGTAGATGTTCAGCGGGATCATGCGCCGCTCGATGTAGACGTGCTTGATCACCAGGGAATCGCCGTCGATCTCGATCTGGCTGGGGCAGAAGTGCTGCAGCTCGGCCAGCAGCGCCCCGCTGATGCGCTGGCGCGGGAAGGCGACGCTGGTGTACTCCAGCGTGTCGGCCATGCGGCCCACGCGGTCGTGGGTCTTCACCAGCAGGTACTTGCGCTGGATCTGCTCGCGCGTGGTCTCCTTCTGCGGCGGGTAGAAGTCCTTGATGACCTTGAACACGTAGGGGAAGGACGGCAGGTCGAACACCAGCATCACCATGCCCTTGATGCCCGGCGCGATGCCGAAGTCGTCGCTGGAATGACGCAGGTGGGCCAGGAAGTCGCGGTAGAAGTGGTTCTTGCCCTGCTTCTGCAGGCCGAGTGCCGAATACAGCTCGTTGCGCGGCTTGCGCGGCATCAGGCTGCGCAGGAACTGCACGTAGGCGCTGGGAATGGCCATGTCGACCATGAAGTAGGCCCGGGCGAAGCTGAACAGCATCAACAGATCGTCTTCGGCGAACAGCGCGGCGTCGATACAGAGCTTGCCGTTCTCGTCGTGCAGCACCGCCAGCGCAAACGGCGTCTCGGCGAAGCCGTTGACGATCTTGCCGATGATGTAGCCGCCCTTGTTGCGGAAGAACATCGCGCTCAGCACCTGGATCTGGAAGTTCGCCCGCAGGCGCACGCCGTCGCCCACATGCGCGCGCAGCGCCGCCAGCACCGCGTCGATGTCGCGGCCCAGGTCGGCAAACGGCCGCTGCAGCTGGAAGTTGTCGACGATGCGCAGCAGGGTCTCGCGCAACGAATCACGCGACGGGTAGTAGGCGCGGTAGGTCGGCAGCGATGCCGGCTCGTCGTTCTCGATGTACTCGGTGCTGACGGCCGGCCGCACGAAGATGAAGTCGTTGCGGAAGTAGCGGTGGTGCAGGATCTTGGTGGTGACCGAGTTGAAGAAGGTCTCGGCCAGCTCGGGCTGGTGGTGGTTCACCAGCAGGCCGATGTAGTGCAGCTTGACCTGCTGCCAGGTGTCGTCGGACAGGTGGGCAATGGCGAACTCACGCTGCAGCCGGTCCACCGCCTCCCGCACCCGCTTGTCGTAGAACTCGATGCGCAGCGCCTGGGCCCGCTGCTGGCCGTGCCAGTCGGCCTGCTCGAACCGTTGCTTGGCGGCGCGGTTGGTCTCGCTGAACAGCCGGTAGTGGCGGTCGAAGCCGTCGAGCATCGCCT
>CALMIF010000243.1 GCA_937864045.1 uncultured Aquabacterium sp.
ACCCCTTCGGCTGGCTGGGCGTGCTGTCGCGCACCAAGCCGGTGTCGCCGGAACTCATCTACGCCAAGCACGAGCGCGGCTTCGCGCTGTGCTCGCTGCGCTCGCAGGTGCTGAGCCGCTACTACGTGCAGGTGCCGCTGACCGACAGCGTGGAAGACTGGAGCGACGAGGCCTTCTGGGCCGAGCTGAAGCGCCGCCTGCCCGGCGAGGTGGCCGAGCGCCTGGTGACCGGCCCGTCGATCGAGAAGAGCATCGCGCCGCTGCGCAGCTTCGTGGCCGAGCCGATGCGCTGGGGCAACCTGTTCCTGGCCGGCGACGCCGCCCACATCGTGCCGCCCACCGGCGCGCGCGGACTCAACAGCGCCGCGTCCGACATCTACTACCTGTACCACGCGCTGGTGGCGCACTACCAGCGCGGTGACGACAGCGGGCTGGACGGCTACTCGGCCAAGGCCCTGGCGCGGGTGTGGAAGGCGCAGCGCTTCTCGTGGTGGATGACCACGATGCTGCACACCTTCCCCGACCACATCGCCTACGACCAGAAGCTGCAGGCCACCGAACTGGCCTACCTGTTCTCGTCGGACCGGGCGCTGGGCGCGCTGGCGGAGAACTACGTCGGGCTGCCGTTCTGACGGCCCGCCCCGGCACGGCCGGGGCGCCAGCGCGGCGCGGCCTCAGCAGCGCGCGGTGACCGGCGGCAGCGCGGCGGCCTGCAGCAACAGGGCGTCGATGCTGCGCGCGCCCAGCTTGTCGCGCACCGCCTGGATCTGCGTGCGCACCGTGGTGACCGACACGCCGTGGGTGGCGGCGATCTCGCGCACGGTGCTGTTGTCGACCAGGGCCCGCAGCACGCGCTGCTCGGCATAGGTGAGGCCATGGCTGGCCGACAGCATCTCCAGCCCCAGCGGCGAGCAGACGTTGCGCCGCCCCAGCATGGCCACCGCCGCCGGGCGGTCGCTGCCGTCCACATGCACCGGCAGCAGGGCCACGGTGAGGCGCTCGGCGCCGTCCTGCAGCGCCATCAGCCGGGTGCGCTGGCGCACGGCCGCGTCGTGCAGGGCGGTGCTCCAGATGTCCTGCATCACGGTGCAGGCGCGCACCTGGCGGCCGTCCAGGTGCAGCGGGCCGGCCTGGGCCAGCTCGCGCCGGGCGGCGCTGTTGGCATGCAGCAGCAGGCCGTCGGCATCGACCGCCAGCACACCGCAGGCCAGGCGGTCCATCAGGGCGGTGAGCAGGCGGACATGGGCGGGCGCGTCCAAGCCCGGCAAGGTGTCGCGGACGTCTTGGGGGTGCAGGGTCAGCATGGTGGGGCTCCTGGGGTTGCACGGTGTCGCCGGCACCCGTCGTCGGGTGGGCTGGCGGCATGGGGTGCATGGTGCGAAGCGGCGACTCGGCTGTCCTTCAGCGGTGTGAAAACTTCCTAAAGCAGTGGGCGGGCGGCTGGGTTGTGGGGCCCGGAATGGGCATCATCGGCCCGGTGCGTCGGCAAGGGGCTGGGCGCTGCAACGCCGCCGGGCAAGACCGGGGCATGGAGGACAACATGGCAAATGAACTGGGCGACAAGCTCGCCGCCGCAGCGGTCGACCTGATCGCGCTGAGCCAGGCCGTGACCAGAAACGACAAGCAGGACGTCGCCGACGAGATCGCGACCCAGCAGGCGTTCTTCGCGATGGTGCAGAAGCGGTCGGACGCGCTGAATGCGGATGTCGCGAAGGGCAAGAACCGCCTCAGCCCGCCGCGCCGCACCACCTGGCTGGTCGAGACGGCGAGACAGCTGGAGCAGGACCTGCGGGATGCGCAAGCAGCCGCGCTGACGATGCCCGCAGAGGAGCTGGATGCGCTGAAGGCGGTGGTGCAGGAGATCCGAACCCGGCTCAACGAACGACTGGACACGTTTCTGCAAGGCAATGCCTAGCGGCTGCGATCGATGTCCTGCGCCGCCGCCCCTGCCGCGCTGCACCTGGGCTCCAGCCTGCGCACGCAGCCGGCGGCGGCCACCTGGGCCAACGCCGCGCCGCTGATGGCGGCCTTCGGTGTCTCGCGCGTCACCGACATCACCCGCATGGACAGCCTGGGCCTGCCGGTCTACGCCAGCGTGCGCCCACGCGGCCGGGCGCTGTGCGTGCATGCCGGCAAGGGCCTGGGCGCCGACGAGGCGCGCATCGGCGCCCTGATGGAGGCGCTGGAGTTCGCCAGTGCCGAGCCCCAGCGCACGCCCTGGGCCGGCCGCGACCTGCGCATCGGCGACCTGCTGGACGACTGGGACGGCGCCTTCACGCTGGCCGACCTGGCGCCGCGCATCGGCGTGCCGGCCGGCGCCGACCGCCGGCTGCGGGCGGTGCGCTGCGACGACGTGGCCGGCGGCGCAGCGGCCTGGCTGCCGGCCGAACTGGTGTTTCTGCCCTTCGACGAGCCGCATGGCCCCGCGCTGTTCGGCTGGTCGAGCAACGGCCTGGCCTCGGGCAACAGCCTGGCCGAGGCGACGCTGCATGGCCTGCTGGAGGTGCTGGAGCGCGATGCCCTGCTGATGAACCTGCCGAAGGATCGTTCCTGCTGGGTCGATCTGGCGGACTATCCGGCGCCGTTTGGGCTGCTGTGTCGGCGCTGGCGGACGCTGGGTGTCGATCTGGCCGTGCGTCAGGTGCCCAACGACTTCGGCCTGCCCTGCTTCCAGGCCCTGCTGGCGCAGGACAGCCGCGATCAGACGGTGGACCTGGCCGAGGGCTCGGGCCTGCACCTGGACGCCGGCATCGCCTTCGCCCGCGCCGTGTGCGAGGCGGCGCAGTCGCGGCTGAGCTGCATCCACGGCGGGCGCGACGACCTGGACGGCTTCTATGCCCGGCTGGATGCCCAGGGCAGCGCACGCGACGTGCACCAGACCCTGGCCTACCGCGAAGCCTTCGACCGGCGCCGCCGCGTGCGCTGGACCGATGTGCCGACGTTGCCGGTCGATGGCGACACCGTGGACACCCTGCTGGCGCAACTGCTGCAGCGGCTGCGCGGCCTGGGTTTTGCGAAGGTGCTGCGGCATCACTTCGACGTGCCTGAACTGGCCGCTGCGGGCCTGCAGGTGGTGAAGATCACCGTGCCCGGTTGCCAGGAGGCCGACGAACCGCTGGAGCGCGCCGGCCGGCGGCTGCTGGCGCTGGCGGCGGCACATGGCTGATCCCACGGCGCCGGCCGGCGCGCCTGCCCCGCTGCTGTTCGCGGGACCGTCGGCGCATGGCATCGATCCGGCGCTGTTCGCCGTTGCCGGCGTGCGGCTGCACCCGCCGGTGCGCCGCGGCGACGTGCAAGCGCTGGTGGACGGTGGCAGTGGCGGTGGCGTGCTGCTGATCTGCGACGGCGTGTTCCAGGCCGCGCTGGCGGTGGGTCATGCCGAGTTGTGCGCCGCGCTCGATGCCGGCTGGCAGGTCTGGGGCGTGTCCAGCCTGGGGGCGATCCGCGCCCATGAACTGCGCCACGACGGCATGCGCGGCTTCGGCGAGGTGTTCGCCATGTTCGAGCGTTTCGACGACTTCACCGACGACGAGCTGTGCCTCCTGCACTTCCCCGAACCGCCCTGGTTTCCGGTGACCGAGGCGCTGGTGAACCTGCGCCATGCGCTGGCGGTGCAGGGCCCGGTGCTGGGCATCGACGCCGGCGCCGGTCGGGCCGTGGTCGACGCGCTGCGCGGCCTGTGGTTCGGCGAACGTTCGCTGCAGCGCATGCAGGCCCTGCTGTGCAGCCTCGGACGCTGCAGTCCGGCGCAGGCCGAGGCCCTGCTCAGCTGGCTGGCAGCAAATCGCCTGAAGACGCTGGACCTGCAGCGGCTGCTGCAGGCCAAGCCATGGCGGGCGGACGGCGGGGGAAGACCTTGATCGCCAGGGCCTCGTCGGCGCGCATCGCAGCGCCCAGCGCCATCAGTTCGGCAAGCTGCGCCGCCGCCAGGCCGGCCTGAAGACGCTCGGCCGTCTCGGCGATGCTGGCGGCCTCGGCGCGGTCGGGCGCATGGCTCAACGCGGCGCGGATCTGCTCGCCGCAACCGTGCAGAACGGCGGCGTCGGCCAGCCGGCCATCGCGCGCGGCAGCCAGCGCGAAGGCGTCGACCAGCGACGGCGCCACCGCCGGCATCAGCCGCAGCGCCCGCTGGGCGGCCTGCTGGGCGTCGGCATGGCGGCCCAGCCGCACCAGCGCGGTGGTCTGGTTCAGCAGCATGCAGGCACAGGCGCGGTGGGCGCGGCCATGGCGGGCCACGGCGCGCTCGGTGGCCGACACCACCTCGGCCAGTCGACCGGCGACCAGCAGGCTGTCGGTGCGGTTGCAGGCCGCAATCGCGGCGATGCCGTCAAAACCCTCGTGCTCGGCCTCGCGGCCCAGCGCCTCCAGCCGCTCCGGCCCGGCATCGGCGCGGTTGACCAGGCCACCCGACACCGCGCAGAACAGCCGGATGCGCCGCGGCATCGGTTGCGCCTGGCGCGCCTGCAGCGCAGCCCATGCCCGCGCCGCAGCGTCGGCACTGTCGGGCAGGCTTTCCAGCAGCCGCGTGTGCTGCGCCAGCGCCCGGTAGGCCAGCGCCGCCTCGCCCAGGGACTCGAACAACAGCTGCGCCTGGTGCGCCAGCTCGGCGCCCAGGCGGTGGTCACCATCGGAGAACAGGGCCCAGCTCAGCTCCAGCCAGGCGGCAGCGCGCAGCCGCGGCGCCGCCTGCGCCAGCAGCGGCAGCGGCACGTCTGCCTGCAGGATGTCCGCCTGGCGGCATTGCATCCAGTCCATCAGCGCCAGCGCGGTGACCAGGCGCGCCAGGTCGTCGGCCAGGCCATCCTCCGGGGCATGGGCCGCGCAATGCGCCAGCGCGGCACGGGCGTTGTGCTGCTCGGGCCCATGGCGCTCGATCCAGGCCGCGTCATGCATCACCGACGCATCGTCCTGGGCACTGGCCAGCCGCCGGGCCACCGCCCGCGCATGGCGCCGCTGCACCCGCTGCAGCTCGCCGGCCTCCAGCAGACAGGCGCGGGCATGGTCGCGGGCACTTTCCAGCAGGAAGAAGCGCCCGGCGCCGTCGCTGCCGCGATGCACCAGCGATTTGTCGACCAGCGAAGCCAGCGCCTCCATCACCTCCCAGGCGCCGATGTCGCCGCCGATGTCGTCGTCGCAGGCCACCTGCTGTGCCAGGTCGGCACCGAAGCCGCCGAGAAAGGGTTCCAGCCGACGGAACACCGCCTGCTCGGTGGCACTGAGCAGGCTGCAGCTCCAAGCATAGGTGTCACGCAGGCTGGCATGGCGGTGGGTGACTTCGCGCCCCGCCACCGCCGCCAGCTTCAGGCGTTGGCCCAGCAGGCCCTGCACCGCATCGATGCCGATCGTCGCCACCCGCGCCGCCGCCATCTCGATGGCCAGCGGCAGGCCATCCAGCCGCTCGCACAGCGCCACCACCGCAGCGACGTTGTGCTCGCTCAGGCGGAAGCGCCGATCCGCGTCGGCGACACGTTTGCACAACAGGGCCACTGCACCATGCTCGATCACCCGCGTCGGCGTCAGCGGGCCGGCTGCGTCCGGCACCGACAGCGGATCGAGCCGGTAGACGCTCTCGCCCGGCACCTGCAGCGGCAGCTGCGAGGTCACCAGCCAGCGCAGCCCCGGTGCATCGGCCAGCGCGCGTCGCACCAGCGGCGCCAGCGCGGGCTGCAGGTGTTCGGCGTTGTCCAGCACCACCAGGCCCTCGGTCAGCGCCAGGGCAGCCGCCAGCACCTGCGCTGCGGTGGGCAGGTCATCGCCCGCGCCACCCAGGTCGACACCCAGCGCCCGCGCCAGCGTCGAAGCCACGCGGTCCGGCGTGCGCACCGGCGCAAAGTCGATCCACACGCCCGGCCGCTGCAGCAGGGCGCAGCGGCGGGCAAAGGCTTCGCGTGCCAGTGCCGTCTTGCCCACGCCGCCGGGGCCGGTCAGCGTGACCAGGGGCAGGTCGGCCAGGCGGTCGAGCAGGGCGCGCAAGTCGTCCTGACGGCCCAGCAGTTCGCCCGCCGGCTCACCCGCCGGCATCGGCGCCGGGTCGGGTGCGGCACCGGCCGACCGGTCCTCCAGCGCCGGCACGCCGAGCTGGTAGCCGCGGCCGGCAACGGTGGTGATCACCTGCGCACCGAGCAGCTTGCGCAGCGCGGCGATCTGCACCGAGATGTTGTTCTCCTCGACCACCACGCCGGGCCACGCGGCCTCGAGCAGCTCGTCCTTGGTCACGACCCCACCGCGCCGCTGCACCAGCACCCGCAACACGTCGAAGGCACGGCCGCCGATGGGCACACGCACGCCCTGCATGACCAGCTGCCGCTGCGCGGGGCGCAACGTCCAACCGTCGAATCGGACCGCCCCACCCCCGTCCTCGTCTGTCGACATCCGCGAAACGAACGATGTTGTGGTGCGGCGACTGTAAACGCAGCACCAATTGACAGCCGCCCGCTGCCGCACCCCAATGCGCAGGGATGCAGGCGGAACACGTGAGAAGCGGCGGCTTGCCCCAGGGCTGTCCAGGGGCAAGACGATGACGCTGCTGGACCACCATGCCCTGCCGGCCGGCATGCCCGAACTGGGCGCACTGGCCGGCGGCGCCGCACGCTGGAGCGCCTACCTGAGCCTTCTCTTCGCCGACGCCGCCGCCAACCTGGCCGACCGGGGGCTGCGCCACCGCGACGGCAGCACCGCCGCGCCCCGCCTCTTCGACGCCTGCAAAACCTGGCCGGCCGGCGCGGCGCATCGGGTGCCGATCCTCTGGAACGCGTTTCCGCGTCGCCTGCGCAGCCGCTTCGGCCGCGAGGCCGCGCTGGAGGTGGCCGACATGCTGTGGCCGGCGGTGAAGGCCGAAACGCCCGATGAAGACTTCGACCCGCGGGACGCCCGGTGGGGCCCGCTGATGGCCACGGCCAAGCTGGTCCGTCCCCAGGATGAGTACTGCGAATGGCGTGTCGAGCGCGACCCGTCGACCCAGGACATCCGTCGCATCGTCTTCACCACCGAATCGCCGGAGTCCTGGTGGGCACTGCACGGCACGACTGGCATGTACCGGGCGCGCAAGGCGCAGTCGCCCTTCCCTTTCGACGGCGACCCGCATGCCGCTGCTGCGGCCTGCGCTGCAAGGCTGGGGCACGCGGTGAACCCGGCCGACTTGCAGTGGCAGCCGGATGCCTATGCGCCCCTGAACCGCTGGAACACCAGCGACGGCATCGTCCACCTGACGCACCCACGCAACTTCCTGACGGCGCAGATGGCACTGATCGCCGAGAGCATGGTGCCGCGCTGCGATGCCGGCGGTCGGTTGATCACCCAGCCGCAGGCGCTGTGCTGCGCGTTGCCCGAGGGCGACCCCAACAACCACAGCGACTCGACGATCAGCGGCACCGTGAATGCGCTGGCGCGCCAGGGCGTCTGGCTGACGCTGGCCGAGCCGCTGGGCGTCGTGATCGCCGACATCGACACCCAGGGCTGGACCTGGCCCGACGGCAGCCCGGCGCAGGGCTGCTGGCAGGCGTCGGGGGCGCCGGGCCAGATCCAGCGGCTGGTGGTGGCACCGCCGCCCGGCTGCGGCTTCGCGCTGCATGCATTGCGCATCGGCGGCGAGCCGCTGCGGCATGGCGGCCAGGTGGCCGAGTGCATCACGCTGCAGGTGACGGCGGTTGCCGTGCTGCCGCCCGATGCCCAGCCGCTGCAGGCCCTGCCCGCGGCGCGTGCGGCTTTCCTGTCGTCGACCAACCGCCACCTGCTGGTCGCACGCGACCCCAGGGCTGCCGCTCTGCCCGGCCTGCTGCCGGCCTTCCAGGAGTGATGGCTGTGGTCGCCGACCCCCCGCTCGCGCTCGATCACATCCAGGGCATCGCCGTGCCCGGCTTCTTCAAGCCGCACCAGGCGCTGCTGCTGCTGCACCTGCCGAGCCCGGACCCGAAGCCCGCCCTCGGCGAACTGCTGCGCATGCTCGACGCAGGCCTGTTCAGCACCGGCCGGCAGGCGCTGGATGATCGTGCTCGCTTCCGCGAGGTCGGCGCAGACGGGCCCGGCCTGCTGCGCGCCATCGGCTTCACGTCGAGCGGCCTGGACCACA
>CALMIF010000244.1 GCA_937864045.1 uncultured Aquabacterium sp.
CCCGTCAAGCATCGCCGCGCCGCCGGGACCTGACCAAGCGATCGCCGCGGAACCGCCTCTGCCGGGCCGCTGGCGATGCCCCCTTGAGGGGGAGCGCCGCGGGCGCTTCGGGGGTGGGTCAATGAAGAAGCGGTGCGCCGATCGCCAGTTCAGCCGCCAGCCCCGGCCGCGCCGGCGCCCGCACCTGCCAGCACGCCACCCAGTCGCAGAACTCGGCCGCGGGCATGGGCTTGCTCATGTGGTAGCCCTGGCCCTCGTCGCAGTCCAGCGCGTGCAGCAGGGCCAGCACGGCCTCGTTCTCCACGCCCTCGGCCACCACGCTCAGGCCCAGGTTGTGCGCCAGGTCGATGGTGGAGCGCACGATCTTGGCGTCACCCGCGTCGCTTTCCATCGCCATCACGAAGCTCTTGTCGATCTTCAGCTCGTGCACCGGCAGGCGCTTCAGGTAGGCCAGGCTGGAATAGCCGGTGCCGAAGTCGTCGATCGACAGCTTGTAGCCGCGCTCGGCCAGGCGGTTCAGCGTGGCCTCGGCGCGCTGCGGGTCGTCCATGATCGCGCTCTCGGTGATCTCCAGGCAGAAGCCCTCGGCCAGCGCCCGGTGGCGGCGCAGGATGACGTCCAGCTTCTCCGGCAGTTCCAGGTCCAGCAGGTCGCGGGTGGACAGGTTCACCGACACCCGGCGCACGCCCAGCATGGCCAGCGCCACCTGCTCGGCCGCCGCCTGCTCGAACATCCACAGCGTGAGCTGGCGGATGAAGCCGGTCTGCTCGGCGAAGGGGATGAACTGCATCGGCGACACCAGGCCGCGCGTGGGATGCTGCCAGCGCACCAGGGCCTCGGCGCCGCAGACGCTGCCGTCGCGGATGGCGATCTTGGGCTGCAGGTACAGCCGCAACTCGCCGCCGTCGACCGCCTGGCGCAGCTCGCTCAGCAGCGACAGGTTGGCCGCGCTGGCGGTGTCCACGGCCGGGTCGTAGACCAGGGCGCCGCCGGTGCGGCGCTTGGCGGCGTACATCGCCACCTCGGCATGGCTGAGCAGGGCATCGGCCTCGGTGGCGTGCTGCGGCCACATGGCGATGCCCAGGCCCGCGCTGAGATCGACCTTGTGGTCGTCCAGCTGCAGCGGCTGCTCCAAGGCGGCCAGGATGCGCTGCGCCACCACCGCCGCCAGCGCCTCGTCGGCGTCGTGCATCAGCAGCGCGAACTCGTCGCCGCCCAGGCGCGCCACCACGTCGCCCGCGCGCACCACCTGCAGCAGGCGCTCGGCCACGCGCTCCAGCAGCCGGTCGCCCGAGGCATAGCCCAGCACGTCGTTGACATGCTTGAAGCGGTCCAGGTCCAGCATCAGCACGGCGATGTGCTGGCGCGCCGGGTCGGCGCCGGCCATGGCGCGCAGCAGGTCGTCGCGGAACTGCAGCCGGTTCGGCAGGCCGGTGAGGCGGTCGGTGAAGGCCAGGGCGCGGATCTCGCGACGCTGCGCCGCCACGTTGCCGCGCATCTGCTCGAAGGCGCGGGCCAGGTCGCCGATCTCGTCGCCGCGCTGCTCCTGCGCCACGGGCTCGTCGTCGTCACCACGGCCCAGGCGCTCGCTGGCCTGCACCAGGCGGCGCAGCGGCTTCGTCACGCGGCGGGCGGTCCACACGCTGCCGGCGCCGAACAGCACCACGCCGCCCAGCGTGATCATCGCCAGCAGCCATTGCAGGTGGCGGAACGGCGCCACCGCCGCGTCGATGGAGCCGGCCAGGCGCAGCGTGATGCGGCCCTCGCTGCCGCTGGCCACGGGCGTGGTGGCCACCAGGTGCGGCTGGCCGTCGATGGCCAGGTCGCCGTCGGCCAGCTGGCGGCCCAGGACCGAGGCATCGGCCTGCGGGCGGAAGCTGTGCACCAGCAGCACCGGCGCGCCCTGCATCGGCTGCGCCACCAGGGCCGCCTGCACGCCGGTGACCTCCTGCAGATCGTCGAGCAGGGCCCGGTCGAGCGGAAAGCCCATCACCACCCAGCCGATCAGCGCCGGTGCGCGCATCGGCACCATCACGAACTGGTAGGGCCGCTGCGCGACCAGCGCCACCACGCCGCTGCCGGGCTTCTGCACGAGCTGCGGCGCCAGGCGGGCCAGCGCGGCGGCCAGCGTCGCGTCGTTGCCCTCGCCGACGGCCTTGACCGCCAGGTCGGTGCCCAGCAGCGCCGACAGGCTGGCGCCGATGCGTGCGCCGTGGTTGTCCAGCGCCGAGCGCACGGTCTCCAGGTCGCCGCTGCCCACGGCCTCGCGCATGCCGTAGTCGGCCGCCAGCAGCGCCGCGCCCTGGTTCAGCCTGGCCGCCCGCTGGTCCAGCAGGCGCTGCCACACCCGGGCCGCCAGCTTGATGTGCTCGGCCAGCTGGGCGTGGGCATTGCGGTCGATGTTCTGGCCGATGGCGGTGAACACCGCCGTCTGCACCAGCAGCAGCAGGGCCAGCGACACCAGCACGATGCGGCCCGACAGGCGCAGCGGCGGTGGCCGCCAGCGGCGCAGCGGCGCGACCCAGGCGCGCAGCGTCACGGCGCGGCTCCGGCGATCTTCACCACCACCGGCGCCTGGCCGGCGGCGGCCACCTGCAGCGGCAGGTCCAGCGCCGGCACGCCGGCCGGCAGGCTGGGATGCCAGGCGCGCAGCCGGTAGGTGCCGGCCGGCACGTTGGCCAGGGCCAGGTGGCCGTCGGCGCCGCTCAGCCCGTGGTGCGGCGTCTCCAGCACCAGCACCCAGGCGGCCATGGTGTCGTGGATGTTGCAGCCCAGCACGGCGATGCCGGGGTTGTCGAACACCACCGGCGCGGCCGGCGTGCCGACGTAGAGCTTGATCTCGAACTTCTTGGTCGGCGAGAACGAGTACACATGGTGGCGCACCGTGTCGCGGTTCGGGAAGTTCACCGCCGTGCCCACGGTCACCAGGGTCACCGCCGGCTGGAACTGGCGGTTGGCCTGCACCAGGTCGACTGCCGGACCGGGCTTGGCGGCGGCGCGCGCGTCCTTCGATTCGAGGAACACCGCCGCGCCCGGCAGCGGCTTGCCGGCGCCATCGCTGACCTGCACTTCCACCGAGGCAGCCAGCGCGGGCGCCGCGACCAGCAGCGCAGCCAGCAGGGCAAGACACGGGAATCGGGGCATCGGTCGGATCGTCCAGGGCAAGGGCAGCCCCGTCGATCAGGCCGCCGCACCCGGTCTATCGGCCGGGCGGCGGGACGACTTGAGCCGGCTCAGGCCGGCACCAGCGCCTCGGCCGCCGCGATCACCCCGCCGCCCAGGCAGACTTCGCCGTCGTACAGCACGGCCGACTGCCCCGGCGTGACGGCCCACTGTGGGTCGGGAAAGCGCAAGGTGAAGCGGCCGTCGCCCTCGGCCGCCAGCGTGCAGGGTGCATCGGCCTGGCGGTAGCGCGTCTTGGCGCTGAAGCCACCGTCGGCCGGCGCGGCGCCGGCCACCCAGCTGGCATCGTCGAACTGCAGCGCGGGCGACTGCAGCCACGGGTGGTCGTGCCCCTGCACCGCCACCAGGGCGTTGCGCGGCAGGTCCTTGCGGGCGACGAACCAGGGCGCGTGGTCACCCGCACCGCGCGCCGCGCCCTTGGCCTTCACGCCGCCGATGCCCAGGCCCTGGCGCTGGCCCAGGGTGTAGAAGCTCAGGCCCATGTGCTGGCCGATGGTGCGGCCGCGCTCGTCGACGATGGGCCCCGGCTGGCTGGCCAGGTAGCGGTTGAGGAACTCGCGGAACGGCCGTTCGCCGATGAAGCAGATGCCGGTCGAGTCCTTCTTCTTCGCGTTCGGCAGGCCCACCTCGGCGGCGATGCGGCGCACTTCCGTCTTGGGCAGCTCGCCGACCGGGAACAGCGTCTTGCCCAGCTGCGCCTGGGTCAGCCGATGCAGGAAGTAGCTCTGGTCCTTCAGCGGGTCCAGGCCCTTGAGCAGCTCATGCCGCTGCAGCGCGTCATTGAAGCGCACGCGGGCGTAGTGGCCAGTGGCGATCTTCTCCGCGCCCAGGCGCATTGCATGGTCGAGAAAGGCCTTGAACTTGATCTCGGCGTTGCACAGCACGTCGGGGTTGGG
>CALMIF010000245.1 GCA_937864045.1 uncultured Aquabacterium sp.
TAGCTTCTGTTGGCGTCGGTCAGCACCGTGCTGCCGTTGCCGCTGAGTGTGGTGTTGCCGGTGACGTACATCGCGGCCGTGCCGGTGCTGCCGCTGCCGGCGAGGGTGAACACGCCGTTGTTGTCGAACTGGCCAGTCACACTGATATTGCGGCCACCGGCCAGCGTCAGCGCGCCGGCATTGCTGACCCGGTCGATGCTCAGGCTGTTCGACTGCAGGGCCAGCGAGGCACTGCTGGTCAGCACCAGTTCGCCCAGCGTGCCGCTGAAGCTGGTGTTCAGCGCACCGTACTGGCGCGTCACCTCCAGCCGCGAATTTGCCAGGAAGTTCACGCTGCCGACGACGCTGCCGCCGTCCAGCACCAGGGTGGCAGGCCGGATGGCGCCGGTGGCCTGGTAGGCACTGTTCACGCCGCCGATGTTGGCCGACGTGGTCAGCAGGCCGCCGCTGGTCAGGCGCAGCTGCGAGATGCCGTCCCAGGCGCGCATCTCCAGGCTGGACATCGCGAAGCTGCCCCCGAGCACCGCCTCTGACGCCGGCAGGTCGAAGGTGTCGGTCGGAATGCCGTTGACGATCCATTGCGACGGGCCGATGTAGACCGGAAAGATCGGGTCCGGCAGGCCGAACAGCGGCCCTGCCCACCAGTTCGCGGCATTGAACCAGTCGGTGTTGCTGCCGACCTGGCCCGCCCTGGCACCCAGCCAATTGTTCGAGCCCACGGTGATGGAACTGTCGGCTGCCGCGGGCCAGGTGGCCACCATGGCGAGCAGGCAGGCGGCCGCGGTGGCAGTGCGGCGCAGGCGGGTGGTCTTCAGGCAGTTCAGTTGCGGCATGACGGTTGGAAGGTGGTCGGGACGTTGGGCACGGTCCGCGATGGCATCGCAGGCCGTGTCATGTTGCCCACCTTCGACCGGCATTTGCGTCCCGGGCGCACCGCCCCCCCGTGAGCGCGGGGGAGGCGCGGAACTGACCGTGGTCAGTTCAGTCGCGTGCGGTCCATGGCCTGCGCACCAGGCACCGCTGCCTGCAGCTGCAGACCCCAATCCGCTGCCGCCAAGGCCTGCTCCAGCAGGCGCTGCAGCGCGGTGGCCAGGTCGGCGGTGAGCTGCACGGTGATGCTGCGCCCGCCGTTGCCTTCGCGCAGCTGCAGCTTCAGGCCGTGGCCGCCGGGGCCAGGCCCCAGGTCGATGGCCTCGGGCAGCAGCGGCTCGGTGCCCAGCGGCCGCTCCGTCACCCGGGTGTCGAAGGGCTGGTCGAAGCTGGCGCCGGGCAGCGGACGGGTGCGCATGGCCTCGGCCAGCATCGGCCGAGCCTCGGGCAGCACGCTGGCATGCGGCATTTCCTGCAGCAGGCCAGCGCTGGTCACCAGGTTGGCCATCGGTGGCCACAGCAGGCGCACCATGCGCCGCGTCAGCCACACGGCATAGAGCTGGCCATCGCCGGTGCGCAGCTACCACAGCAGCCGGTCGGCTGCGGGCTGGTAGCGCAGTTGCATCTGGTGAATCGTCACCCGCCGATCGTAGTGCAGGGTTCCACAGGTTGCAGTGCCTCGGCCGGCGCCGCGGCGCCGGCCGCCTCAAGAAGCCGCGCGGATGGTCGACATCCCATCAGTCGCCATCCCGTCGGCACGCTGCGGCACAGGCCGGCGCGCTGCCGCTTCATTCCACCTGCTGGAGATTCCCGCATGCAACGCCGTCATCTGCTCAGCCTGAGCGCCATCCTCGTGGCCAGCCTGGGCCTGTCGTCGCCCGTCCTGGCCAATGAACCGATCACGCCTGACGTGCAAAAGCTGGTCGACGATCACAAGGCCAAGCTGGCGCAGTGGGCGGTCAACCCGGCGGTGGTGGCCGCCGTCAAAGCATCGAATGCCGCGGGCGGCCTGCCCGGCATGAACCCCGCCAAGTGGACCGAGCTGCCCGACGCCGACCCGCTGGTCAAGGCCACCCAGACCTCGGCCGCGGGCAAGTTCGTCGACTCGCTGGACTCGAAGACGGTGAACAAGGTCGTGGTGCGCGACAAGGCGGGCAACCTGGTCGCCGCCAACACCAAGGTCGCGCTCTACAACGTCTCGCACCGCCCGGTGTTCAAGACGGCCATCACCGGCACGCCCTGGCAGCAGGACACGATGCAGAAGGACGTGACCACGCAGATCCTGGGCGTGCAGATCGCCGTGCCGGTCAAGGACGGCGGCACGGTGATCGGCGTGATGCACGCGGCCATCAGCGCGCACTGACCGCGCCCACTGACAGCGCCCGCTGACGCCTTCGGCACCCGACGCCACCCGCTGCGACCATGCTCCAAAACTTCCGCATCTTTCCCCGACTGATGGCCGGCTTCGGCATCGTGCTGGCCGGCTGCCTGGTCGTCGCTGCCCTGGGCGCGTGGACCACGCGGTCGGTGCAGCACCGTGCCAGCACGCTGGGCACCGACATCTTTGAACGGGCCGAAGCGCTGAGCGCGCTCGAACGTGCCCTGGCCGCGCGCGAGGTCGCCGTGCGTGATGTCGCCTCGCAGGACGACGTCACGGTGGTGATGGGCGAGATCAAGCGCTTCAAGGCGGCGCAGGCCAAGCTCAAGCAGATCGACGAAGCGCTGGCGGCCCGGGTGGCCGGCGACGCCGATGCGGTGGCGCTCATCGGCCAGCTCAGCGCCGTGCGCGGTGAGCAGCAGAAGGTGGTCGAAGCCGTGCTCAACCACGCGCTCACCGGCAACCCGGCCGAGGCATCGAAGACGGCGCGCACGGGCCTGGTGCCGCTGGTCGACAAGAGCGCGAAAGTGCTGGACGACCTGCACGCCTTGTTCGACCGCCGTGCCAAGGACGAGGTGGCGCAGGCCCAGGCCGACGCACAGCGCTCGACCTCACTGGTCGTGGCGGTCATGGCCGTGGTGGTGCTGGCGGGCGGGGTGCTGGCCTGGACCATGGCCACCGGCATTGCCCGGCCGTTGCGCCAGGCGATCTCGGCCGCGCAGGCCATCACCGCGGGCGACCTGACCCACCCCATCGACACCACCGGCCGCGACGAGGCCGCGGACATGCTGCGTGCGCTGCAGGCGATGCAGCAGTCGCTCTCGCGCCTGGTCGGCCAGGTGCGCGCTGGTGTGGAATCGGTGTCGACGGCCTCGGGCGAGATTGCGGCCGGCAATGCCGACCTCAGTCAGCGCACCGAACAGCAGGCCAGCAGCCTGCAGCAGACCGCCGCTTCGATGGAGCAGCTGTCGGGCACGGTCCGGTCCAGCACCGACACCGCGCAGGAGGCCAACCGGATGGCCAGCAGCGCGTCGACGGCGGCGCAGCGCGGGGGGGAGGTCGTCAGCCAGGTGGTGACGACGATGCAGGACATCTCCGCGTCGTCGAAGAAGATCGCCGACATCATCGGCGTGATCGATGGCATTGCCTTCCAGACCAACATCCTGGCGCTGAA
>CALMIF010000246.1 GCA_937864045.1 uncultured Aquabacterium sp.
TTCGTCGCCGGCGGCATCCTGGAAGTGCAGCCGGGCACGGTCACCGTGCTGGCCGACACCGCCATCCGCGGCCATGACCTGGACGAGGCCAAGGCGCTGGAAGCGAAGAAGCTGGCGGAAGAGGCGATGAAGAACGCCAAGACCGACATCGACTTCGCCAAGGCGCAAGGCGAATTCGCCACGATGGCCGCCCAGATCGCGGCGATCTCCAAGCTGCGCAAGAAGCGCTGAGCGGCGGCTCCCGTCGGGAGCACAGCCAGCCACCGAAAGCCTGCCGGGCCTGTGCCCCGCAGGCTTTTTTCATGGCCGGCGCTAAGCTGCGTTGCGTGGATCAACGGGAGCACCCATGACCAAGGACGGGAAAGGCAAGAAGGGCAAGGGCGGCAAGGACCATGGCGAACCGGCGGGCGTCGCGATGTCCAAGGCCGACTACCTGGCCGCGCTGGAGCCGCTGGAGCTGGCGCTGAACAACCTCGCTCGCTGGTTGCAGCACACGGGCCGGCGCCTGGCCGTGGTGTTCGAAGGGCGCGACACCGCTGGCAAGGGCGGCGCCATCGCCGCGGTGGCCGAGACGCTGAACCCGCGCCAGTGCCATGTGGTGGCACTGGGCAAGCCCAGCGAGCGGGAACAGGCCCAGTGGTACTTCCAGCGCCATGTGCCGCACCTGCCGGCGGCTGGCGAGATCACGCTGTTCGATCGCAGCTGGTACAACCGCGCCGGCGTCGAGCGGGTGATGGGCTACTGCAGCGAGGCGCAGGCGCTGGCCTTTCTGCAGCAGACGCCGGTGTTCGAGCGCATGCTGGTCGACGATGGCCTGATCCTGCTGAAGTACTGGCTGACGGTGGACCAGGCGGAGCAGGAGAAGCGCTTGGCCGAGCGCCTGGACGACCCGCTGAAGCGCTGGAAGCTGTCGCCGATCGACCTGCAGGCGCGCGACAAGTACGCCGCCTACGGCAAGGCACGCGATGCGATGCTCAAGGCCACGCACACCGATCACGCGCCCTGGACCCTGGTCGACTTCAACGACCAGCGGCGCGGCCGAATCGCGCTGATCCGCCACCTGCTGGCCCAGGTGCCCGACACCCACACGCCGCCCGAGCCGCTGCAACTGCCGCCGCTACCAGCGCCCCCGCTGACCGAGCGCCTGCCGCGCGGCTTTCGCGCCATCTGAGCCGCGGCGGCTACTGCACCAGCGGCCGATCCGGCAATTCGTTCGGGTTCGCTTCGCCGGGCGCCACGGGAAAGTGGGTGCGCAGCAGGCCGTCGATGGTCTGGATCGCTTCGCCCAGCCCGTCCCCGAAGCGGCCGGCACGGAAGGCCGCCCGCATCGGGTCGATCAGAGCGCGCCACTGGGCGGCATCGACATGGCGGTCGATGCCGCGGTCGGCGACGATCTCGATGGCGTGCTCGGCCAGCAGCAGGTAGATCAGCACGCCGTTGTTGGCCTCGGTGTCCCAGACCCGCAGCTTGCCGAACAGCGTGATCGCGCGGTCACGGGCCGACAGGTCCTTCCACAGGTAGGACAGCGGCAGCCCGGCCTCGATGACGACGCGGATCTCGCCACTGTGGCCGCGCTCGCTGCCGCCCACCAGGGCCTCGATGCGCTGCAGCGCGGCCGGTGGCAGGGCACGTGCGGCGTCGCGCTCGTCCCACCAGCGGTGGCGGGCGATGCGGGCCAGGCGTTGCCAGACGTTGCGCCGCATCACCAGTCTCCCGAGGCGCCACCGCCGCCGAAATCGCCGCCACCACCCGAACTGAAGCCGCCACCGCCGCCGCCGAAGCCACCGAACCCGCCGCCGTTGCCACCGCCCCAGATGACCGGCGGCCCGCCATGTCCACCACGTGCAGCACGCCCGCCGCGCAGGGCGCCGACGCCCATCACGCCCACCAGCACCAGGGCGACCGCGCCGGCCAGGCCGCCGATCAGCAGACTGGCGCTCAGCCACCAGGCGATGGTGCCGGCCCCGCCTGCGGTCACCAGGCTGCCCAGCTTGCGCCCCAGCACGCTGCTGAGCACGCCACCCACCACCGGCACGGCGACGAAGAAGAACATCGCCAGCTCTCCCCAGTCGAAGCCGGTATCGGGCGCGGCGGGGCGCTGGGCTGTGGGCGCGGGCAGGTGCTCGCCACGCAGCCGGGCGATCAGGGCGTCCACGCCGGCATCCAGACCGGCGGCGTAGTCCCCGCGCTTGAAGGCGGGCGCGATGCTGCTGGCGATGATCTGCCGCGCCGCCAGGTCGGGCACCGCGCCTTCCAGTGCCTTGGCCACCTGGATGCGCAGCTTGCGGTCGTTCTTGGCCACGACCACCAGCAGGCCGTCGCCGACGTCCTTGCGGCCGATCTTCCAGGCATCGCCCACACGCTGGGCGTAGTCGGCGATGTCCTCGATGCCCGTGCTGGCCACGGTCAGCACGACGATCTGCGGCCCGGCCTGGGCCTCGAAGGCGGCGAGCTTGGCGTCCAGTGCCTGGGCCTGCGCCGGCTGCAGCACGCCAGCCTGGTCCATCACCCGCGCCGTCAGCGGCGGGATGGCTTGCAGGTCCTGCGCAGCGGCCAGTCCACAAGCCAAGGCCAGCATTGCCGTCAGCAACCAGGGCAGCAACCGCATCCAGGATCGCGGCGCCGGCAGGCGCGCGGCGTGCACGCTCAGCTCACTTGCTGGCCGGCTTGTCGAAGTTCACCGCCGGTGGGGCGCTGATCGCTGCCTCGTTGGCCACGGTGAAGCTGGGCTTGACCTGGTAGCTGAACACCATCGCCGTCAGGTTGGTCGGGAAGCTGCGGGCCAGCACGTTGTAGTCCTGCACCGTCTTGATGTAACGGTTGCGCGCCACGGTGATGCGGTTCTCGGTGCCTTCCAGCTGCACCCGCAGGTCCTGGAAGGCCTGGTTGGCCTTCAGGTTGGGGTACTGCTCGCTGACCACCATCAACCGGCTCAGCGCGCCGCTCAGCTCGCCCTGCGCGGCCTGGAACTTCTGGAACGCCTCGGGGTTGTTGATCAGCTCGGGCGTGGCCTGGATCGAAGTGGCCTTGCTGCGCGCCTCGATCACCTTGGTCAGCGTCTCCTGCTCGAAGTTGGCCTCGCCCTTGACGGTGGCCACGATGTTCGGGATCAGGTCGCTGCGGCGCTGGTACTGGTTCAGCACCTCGGCCCAGCCGCCCTTGACCTGCTCGTCCAGGCGCTGGAAGTCGTTGTAGCCGCAGCCGGTCAGCAGCAGGGTGGCACTCAGGCCCAGGGCGGGCAGCAGGCGGCGAAGCAGGGACAGCATGGAAGTTCTCCGTTCGGTGGCAACGCGGGCATCGGTGCCTGCCCGCGTGAGGTGCGGGGCGCCGCGGCGATTTCAACGGCCAGCTTAGCATCGGATCATGACCGATCCTGCGCTCGCCCTGGCCGCTGCCGCCCGTCCTCCGGCGCCGGTCGCGGCGACCGTGACGGGCTCTCCGCGCGTGCTGGTGCTGGGTGGCGGCGGTGCGCTCGGCGCCCGGGTGGTCGAGCGACTGCTCGCGGGCCGCCGCTGCGAATCGGTGGGTGTGTGGACGGTGCAGCCGCTGCAGGCGGCGCTGCGTGGCCTGGTGCCGCTGGCCGACAGCGGCTTCGCCCGCTTTCGACCGCACACCGCGGTGGTGGTGTTCGACCGCGCCCGCCACGCCAACGGCCGCGAGGCCGCCTTCGGCCAGCCGCAGCCGGCCGACTTGCCGACCCTGGCCGCTCAGCTGAAAGCCCAGGGCGCGACGGCCCTGGTGGTGGTGGTGCCGCATGCGCCGGGCCTGCTGCCGCAGGCGCTCAAGAGCGGCCTGGCCTCGCTGGACGAAGCGGCGGTGGCGGCGCTGGGCTTCGCCCACCTGCTGTTCATGCGCTCGGCCCAGGCGGGGCAGGGCGCCGATGCGGCGGGCAGCGGTCCGGCGCGGCTGGCGCGCTGGCTGCTGGGCCAGCTGCACTGGATGGTGCCGCAGGGCGACCAGCCGGTGCGCAGCGATACCGTCGCCCGCGTCGCCGCCCACCTGGCGCTGGCGCTGCCGCGTGCCACGCCCGGCACCCGGGTGCTGCCGCCCGAGCTGCTGTGGGCCGCGGCGCAGACGCCCGATTCGGACGCCGTGGTCGACGACTGGCTGGCCGGCCGGCCGCTGGCGCCACCCA
The DNA here is from genome assembly GCA_937864045.1 of uncultured Aquabacterium sp. GTDB lineage: Bacteria > Pseudomonadota > Gammaproteobacteria > Burkholderiales > Burkholderiaceae_C > Pseudaquabacterium. Next base: position 4,136 of record CALMIF010000246.1, read on the forward strand.
GCACCCGCCGACGCTGGTAGTTGACTGGTGCTGCTGCCCCGGTTGGCGCAAGCCTGCGCACGGGGCCGCCGCCCATAATCGGCGGATGACCGCACCGCTGCTCAACGACACCTTCCTGCGCGCCTGCCTGCGCCAGCCCACCGCGCACACCCCTGTCTGGCTGATGCGCCAGGCCGGTCGCTACCTTCCCGAGTACAAGGCCACGCGCGTGGCGGCGGGCAACAGCTTCATGGGCCTGGCGACCAACCCGCACTACGCCACCGAAGTGACGCTGCAGCCGCTGGACCGCTACCGGCTCGACGCGGCGATCCTGTTCTCCGACATCCTGACCGTGCCCGACGCGATGGGCCTGGGCCTGAGCTTCGGCGCCGGCGAGGGCCCGAAGTTCGCCCATCCGCTGCGCGACGAGGCCGATGTGGCCAAGCTCGCCGTGCCGGACCTGGACAAGCTGCGCTACGTCTTCGATGCGGTCGCGTCGATCCGCAAGGCGCTGGTCACCACCGGGCCGGACGGCCAGCCGGGGCAGCGCGTGCCGCTGATCGGCTTCTCGGGCAGCCCCTGGACCCTGGCCTGCTACATGGTCGAGGGCGGCGGCTCGGACGACTACCGCCTGGTCAAGACCATGCTCTACAGCCGGCCCGACCTGCTGCACCGCATCCTGGCCATCAATGCCGACGCGGTGGCGGCCTACCTGAACGCGCAGATCGAGGCCGGCGCGCAGGCGGTGATGGTGTTCGACTCCTGGGGCGGCGTGCTGGAGCACCGCGCCTTCCACACGTTCAGCCTGGCCTACACCCAGCGTGTGATGCGCCAGCTCAAGCGCGAGCACGGCGGCCAGCGCATCCCGGCCATCGTCTTCACCAAGGGCGGCGGCCAGTGGCTGGAGGCGATTGCCGCCACCGGCGCCGACGTGGTGGGCCTGGACTGGACCTGCGACCTGGGCGCGGCGCGCCAGCGCGTCGACGACCAGGTGGCGCTGCAGGGCAACTTCGACCCGATGGCGCTGTTCGCCACACCCGAGGCGGTGGCGGCCGAGGCGCGGGCGGTGCTCGACAGCTACGGCCCGGTGCAGCGCGCCGACGGGCGCTGGGGTGGCCACATCTTCAACCTGGGCCACGGCATCAACCAGCACACGCCGATGGACCATGTGCAGGCGCTCGTCGAAGCCGTGCATGCACATTCGCCCACGCTGCGACCGGTGGGCGGGGTTCGCTAGCAAGCGTGCCAAGTCGGCTGCACATCCGGCCGGTGAGTGCGCGCTCAGGGCTTGACTTATCCCCAAAAAGCGGACCGCGACAAATCACCGCCCCGCACGATGCAGCGCAGCATCAGATTTGCTGGAAATTCGTGCTAAGTGATTGATGTCAAAAGCGTTTTCGGTTCTGCCGAAAACTTGGGCAATTCAGCACCTTGCCCGGTGGATCAAGCACTTAGCGCCGCCGTCGGCAGCTTTCCCACAAAGTTATCCACAGCAACCGGGGATAGCTTGAAAAGTCCTTGCCAATCATCGACTTAACGCCGTTTCTTGATGTGAACACCGAAAAAGCGCCGCCAAAACCGGCCGGCCAGCGTTGACCGCGGTCACGCTGGCGGTCGCTGTCGACGCGCCGCAGCACAGCGGACTGGCCGGCGCGCTGCACTACAGCAGCGACGTGGACTGGCCGCCAGGCACGCTGCTGCAGGTGCCGTTGGGCCGGCGCGACACCCTGGGCCTGGTGTGGCCCGCGCCGCCGGCAGACGCGGCGGCGCCCGAGGGCGAGGCGCCACCGGTGCTGCGCCCGGTCGGCCCCGCCTTCGACAGCCTGCCGCCGCTGACGCCCGCCTGGCTGGCGCTGGTCGAGTTCGCCGCCGGCTACTACCAGCGCAGCATCGGCGAGCTGGCCCTGGCCGTGCTGCCGCCCGAGCTGCGCAAGCTGGACGCGCCCGGCCTGGCCAAGCGCCTGGCCCGGCTGCTGAAGAAGCTGGACGCCGCGCCGCCGCCCGCGGCCGTGCCGGTCGAGCGACCCCAGCTCGGCCCCGAGCAGCAGGCGGCGCTGGCGGCCTTCGCCATCGCCTTCCAGGCCAGCGGCGATGCCAGCGCGCCGCGCCCCGTGCCGCTGCTGCTGCACGGCGTCACCGGCAGCGGCAAGACCGAGGTCTACCTGCATGCCGCTGAAACGGCGCTGGCCGCCGGCCGCCAGGCCCTGGTGCTGGTGCCCGAGATCAACCTGACGCCGCAGCTGGAGGCGCGTTTTGCCGCGCGCTTTCCGCAGCACCGCCTGGTCAGCCTGCACAGCGGGCTGACGCCGGTGCAGCGGCTGCGCCACTGGCTGATGGCCCACCTGGGCCGCGCCCACATCGTGCTGGGCACGCGCATGGGCGTGTTCGCGCCGCTGCCGAACCTGGGCCTGATCGTCGTCGACGAGGAGCACGACCCCTCGTACAAGCAGCAGGAAGGCGCCCGCTACTCGGCGCGCGACCTGGCGGTCTACCGCGGCCACCTGGAGCGCGTGCCGGTCCTCCTGGGCTCGGCCACGCCGTCGCTGGAGACCTGGCAGCACGCGCTGCCCGGCCCCCGCCAGCGCTACCAGTGCCTGCCGCTGGCCGAGCGGGTGGGCGGCGGCGCGCTGCCGCGGGTGCGGCTGTTCGACATGGGCGTGCTGCCGCGGGTGAAAGGGCCTGGCGGGGGCCAGACCCCGGTGCTGGCGCCGCTGGTGCTGCAGTCGATGCAGGAGCGGCTGGCCCGCGGCGAGCAGAGCCTGGTGTTCCTGAACCGCCGCGGCTATGCGCCGGTGCTGCACTGCGCCGACTGCGGCTGGAAGAGCGGCTGCCCGCACTGCAGCGCCTGGCGCGTGTTCCACAAGGGCGAGCGCACGCTGCGCTGCCACCATTGCGGCTTCACCGAGCGCGTGCCGCGCGCCTGCCCCGACTGCGGCAACCTGGACATCGCGCCCATCGGCCGCGGCACCGAGCGGCTGGAGGAGCAGCTGGCCGAGCTGCTGCCCGGGGCACGCATCGCGCGGCTGGATGCCGACACCGCCCGCGGCAAGGGCCAGCTGGAAGCGAAGCTGGCCGAGGTGCATGCCGGCGACGTCGATGTGCTGGTGGGCACGCAGATGGTGACCAAGGGCCACGACTTCCGCCGCATCACCCTGGTGGTGGCGCTGAACCCCGACAGCGCGCTGTTCGCCAGCGACTTCCGCGCGCCCGAGCGGCTCTTTGCGCTGCTGATGCAGGCGGCGGGCCGCGCCGGGCGCGACGCCGCCCAGGCCGGCGCCAGCGAGATGTGGGTGCAGACCTGGCATCCCCAGCACCCGTTGTACGCGGCCTTGAAGCGGCACGACTTCGCCGCCTTTGCCGCCAGCCAGCTGGACGAACGCCTGGCCGCCGGCCTGCCGCCTTTCAGCCACCTGGCCCTGCTGCGCGCCGAGTCCCGCGACGTGGCCGTGGCCCAGGCCTGGCTGGAGGATGCGGCGGCGCTGGCCCGTGGCCTGGCCGAAGAAGGCGAGGTGACGCTGTACCCGCCGGTGCCGCCGGCCGTCAGCAAGGTGGCCGGCATCGAGCGCCTGCAGATGCTGCTGGAGTCACCCTCGCGCGCCCGCCTGCAGCGCCTGCTCACCGACTGGGTGCCGCAGCTGCACGCGCTGCGCGGGCGGCACAAGGGCCTGGCCCGCTGGGCGATCGACGTCGATCCGCTCGCGATCTAGCAACTTGGCGCTGGTAACCTCGCTCGATGTCCTCACCAGGCAGGGAGAAGAAGATGAAGCAGACACGGCAACCGGCCGGCATGGACGCGACGCGGCGGCGCATCGCCGGGGGCGGTGCACTCGGCCTGCTGGCCCTGGTCGCAGGTTGCGGCGGTGGCAACACCGAGAAGGAGAGCGATGCCGTCATCCCGACGCTGGTGATCAGCAGCGACACGCCGGACGCCGCCACCGGCAGCTTCACGGTGCGCTTCACCTTCAGCGCCGCCATCAGCGGCTTCACCACCGCCGGCATCACGGTCAGCAACGCTTTCACCAGCGCCAGCGTCGTCAAGCTCAGCGACACGGTCTACACGGTGCAGGTGACGCCGACCACCAGCTTCCAGGGCGTGGCCGAGCTGCGCGTGCTGGTCGGCGCCTTCAAGGACGCCACCGGCACCGTCGCGAACACCGTGGCCTACGCCTTCGGCCAGCAGATCAACACGGTGGTCGCCACGGGCGAACCCACGCTGACCATCACGCACAACGTCAGCACGGCCACCGCGACCGGGCCGGTGACCTTCACCCTGCAGTTCAGCGAGGACGTGAGCGGCAGCTTCAGCGTGAGCGACATCCAGCTGAGCGCGGGCGCGGTGAGCAGCTTCACCACCAACACCGGCGGCGCGCTCTACAGCGCCGTCGTCACCCTGCCCACCGGCACCACGGGTGACCTGGTGCTGCGGGTGCCCGCCGGCAGCTTCCAGACGGCAGCCGGCGTGGCCAACCAGAAGACCTACAGCCGGCTGCTGCCGTTCGTGGTCGCGGCCTGAACGGCGCCGACCGGCGCGGCTGCTGCCGGGCCGGTTCAGGCCCGCTGCGGCCCCGGCCGGCCGGCCTCGACGACGAAGCGCGCGTCCACGCCCACCGCGCTGGCCGGGTCGGCGGCGTCGGCCACCGCCATCAGGTCGGCCTGCAGGCGCTGGCCGTCGATGTTCAGCAGCACGTAGCCGCGGCGGTCGCCGCGGGCATGCAGCAGGTGCGGGTTGCGCGCCAGCTGCGCCTGGGTGCGCTTCTTCTCGGGCCCCAGGCTGGAAATCGAGGTGCCGCAGATCTCGCTGGCGACCACCGGGCTCTTCGCGTCCGCCGGGTCGGCCTGCAGGGCCGACACGTAGTGCGCATGCACGTCGCCGCCCAGCGCCACCACGTTGGGCACGCGGCGCCCGGCCACCTCGCCCAGCAGGCGCCGGCGGGCGGCGGGGTAGCCGTCCCAGCCGTCGGTCCAGGTGCGCACCGCCTCGGGCGCAGCCGCGGGCTCGGCATGGTCCAGCGGCGCCATCAGGGTCTGCTGCGCCAGCAGGTTCCAGCGCCGCTGCAGGTCCCAGCCCTCGCTCAGCCAGCGCTCCTGCGCCTGGCCCAGCAGGCTGCGCTGCGGGTCCTTCAGCGCCGGGCAGCCGGCGGCGTCGACCACGCTGGACCCGCCCGTGCGTCCGAAAGGCAAGCAGACCTGGTGGTCACGGAACTGGCGGCTGTCCAGCGCGTGGAGGCGGGCGAGGCGGCCCCAGTCCAGCCGGTGGTGGATGCGCATGTCGGGGCCCACCGGCCGCATCGCCTTGGGCACCGGCATGTGTTCCCACCAGGCCTGGTAGCCGGCGGCGCGCTGGGCCAGGAAGTCCGCGCCCGACAGCCGCTGGCCGCGGTCGTTGGCGTAGTCGTTCTCGACCTCGTGGTCGTCCCAGACCAGCAACCAGGGCGCGGCGGCGTGGGCGGCCTGCAGGGCCGGGTCACCCTTGTGCAGCGCGTAGCGCTCGCGGTATTGGGCAAGGCTGCGCACCAGCGGGCCGCCATGCGGGCGGACGGCGTTCTTGCCCGCCGCGTATTCGTCGATGTAGTCGCCGACGAAGAGCACGAGATCGGCACCCTGCTGCGCCGCGTGGCGCCAGGCGGCGTAGTGGCCGGTGTCCCAGCGCTGGCAACTGGCCAGCACCGCACGCAGCGGCGCGTCCGCATCGGCTGCCGGCGCGGTGCGGGTGCGGCCGGTCATGCTCTGCTGGCCCAGGGCGTTGAAGCGGTAGAAGTACCCGCGCCCGGGTGCCAGCCCGGCGGGCTCGGCATGCACGCTGTGGGCGTCGGCAGCCACCGCCTGCTCGGTGCCGCGGGCCGCCACCTGGGTGCAGGCCTCGTCGTGGGCGATCACCCAATCGACTGGCACCGTGTCGGGCAGGTCGGGGCCGGTCAGGCGGGTCCACAGCACCAGGCGGTCGGCCAGCGGCTGGCCCGAGGCCACGCCCAGCGCGAAGCGCGGCACATCGGCCGCGGTGGCATGGCGCAGGAAGGCGGGTGCGGCCAGGCCGGTGGCGCCCAGGGTCAGCAGATGGCGGCGTTGCAGGCGCATGGCAGTCGGGCGAGGGCGGTCGAGCGGCCAGTGTGCACCGTTCATCGGGGGCTGGGCCGCTATCATCCGCCGCCCTCGATCCCGCCATGGCCGACGCCCCCGCCTCCCTGAACCCCGCCCAGCTGGAGGCGGTGCACCACCTGTCCGGCCCCTGCCTGGTGCTGGCCGGTGCCGGCTCGGGCAAGACGCGGGTGATCACGCACAAGATCGCCCGCCTGCTGCAGGCCGGCCTGGCGCCCAAGGAGATCGCGGCGATCACCTTCACCAACAAGGCCGCGCAGGAAATGCGTGAGCGCAGCAAGGCGCTGGTGGGCGGCAAGGCGGCCAAGGACCTGGTGGTGGCCACCTTCCACAGCCTGGGCGTGCGCATCCTGCGCAGCGACGGCACCAAGGTCGGGCTGAAGGAGCAGTTCAGCATCCTCGACGCCGACGACGTGATGGGCGTGCTGCGCGACGCCGGCGGCGCCACCGACAACAAGCTGGCGCGCCAGTGGCAGTGGACCATCAGCCTGTGGAAGAACATGGGCCACGACAGCGCCAGCGCGGCCACCATCGCCAAGGACGCCGACGAGCAGGTGGCCGCCCGGGTGATGAAGCTCTACGAGGAGCGTCTGGCGGCCTACCAGGCGGTGGACTTCGATGACCTGATCGGCCTGCCGCTGAAGCTGCTGCAGCGCGACGATGAAGCCCGCACCAAGTGGCAGGCCATGTTCGGCCATGTGCTGGTCGACGAATACCAGGACACGAACGCGGTGCAGTACGAGCTGCTGAAGATGCTGGTCAGCGGCGACGACCCGCGCCGGCGGGGTCTCTTCACCGCGGTGGGCGACGACGACCAGAGCATCTACGGCTGGCGCGGCGCCACCATCGAGAACCTGCGCCGCCTGCCGCAGGACTGGCCCGACTTGAAGGTGATTCCGCTGGAGCAGAACTACCGCTCCACCGGCCACATCCTGCGTGCGGCCAACAACG
>CALMIF010000247.1 GCA_937864045.1 uncultured Aquabacterium sp.
GGGCGGCATGTGGCCGAAGCCGATCAGGTCGATCGACCGGGCCCCGTCCACCGGCGGCGCCCAGGCCAGCCCGTCGATGCCCTGGTAGACATGCTGCACCGCCAGGCCATGGCGCGCCGGCGGGTGGGCCATGTCCTCCCGGGCGGTGACGGTGATCGCGTCGTACTGCGCCAGCGCGCGGCCGAAGCCGGCTGCGAAGTACGAATCGGTCACCCAGCCGACGATGCGGCCGAACTTGCCACGGCAGTTGGCGATGGACTCGATCATCGACAGGTCCTGCGGCGCATGGGCGACGACGATCAGCAGGTCGCCGCCGGCGCAGTCCAGCGGTGCCCAGCCACTGGCGCGCCCGGCCAGCAGGCGCTCGGCCCAGCCGGTGTCGGCCCGGCGCGGCGTGATCAGCGTGGCGCCCAGGTAGTGCACCAGCAGGTCGGCCAGTTCGTCGATGGCGGCCCAACCCGCGTGTGGCGCGGCATGGCCGGCGCTGGCGACGACGATCTTCATGCGCGTGCTCCCGCGGGGCGGCCGGGGCGGCGCGCCGTCCAGCGCGCCAGCTTCAGCCGGGCCAGGTCACGCCACAGGGCCCAGCGGGGCAGGCTCATGAAGCGGTCATAGCGGGTGTGGGTCAAGGTCTCGACCATCAGGGGCTCCAGATAACCCGCGCCCTTGAACACCGGGATGCGGTTGACGAACAGGCCCACGGCCTCGGGGTCCAGGGTGTGCAGCAGGCGCCTGGCGCGGTGGATCTCGCCGCGCGACACCGCGTCGGCATCCACCACCAGCACCACCTGGCCCGCCACGCCGATGAACAGCTCGGCATCGGCGCTCAGCAGCAGCGGCGGCAGCTCGCACAGCACGTGGTCGTAGCGGTCGGACCAGCTGGCCAGGGCCTGGCGCAGCACGTCCAGCCGCTGCAGGCCCTGGGGGGCCAGCTGGCCGATGCCGACCACGTCGATCTCGGTGCCGCCCCAGGATTGCGGGCGGACCAGGCCGTCCAGCGGGCAGTGGCCGGCCAGGTGGTCGGTCAGGCCCGGGCCGTTGCCCCGCCCGGCTGGCGGCGCCATGGTGTTGGCGTCGACCACCAGCACCCGTGCCCCCAGCTGCCGCAGCACCTGGGCCACGTCCATCACGCTGGTGGTGACACCCGCGCCCGGCTTCACGGCGGTGAAGGCCACCACGCCCGAACCGCCCCGGTTGCGGTTGCGCAACAGGGTGGACGCGAAGCGCCGGGTCTGCTCTGTGGCCAGCCGGGCGCTGGCGATGCCGTCCTGCTGCACCTGCCAGCCGGCCGACGGGATGCCCAGCAACTTCTCGGCATCGTTGACGGTGCGGATGCGGCGGTCCAGCAGGTCCAGCACGGTGGGCGCGGCCAGGCCGGCCAGCAGCGCGGCCAGCAGCACCGCCAGCACCATCTTCTTGTGGCCGATGCCTTGCGGCGTGACGGCCGGCAGCGCCGGCGAGACGATGCGCACGAAGCCCAGCGCCTGCGATTCCAGCTCCAGGTAGCTCAGCCGGTCGCGCATGCGGGTCAGCTCGGCGTCGCGCTTCTTGATGGCATCGGTCAGGCGCATGGCCTGCTGGAAGTCGCGTGCGAAGTCGGTGGCCTGCCCTTGCAGCGCGGTCAGCGCCGCCTGGGCGCTGGCCTCCACCTGCGTGCGCTCGGCCACGCTGGCCACCAGCCGGGCCTGCACGCTGTCAGCGGCGCCGCGGTCGAAGTCGGCTTCCTGGTTGCGGATGCGCTGGCGCAGGTCGCCCAGTTCCACCCGGGCGGCCTGGCGGGTGGGGTGCTTGTCTTCCAGGCCGGCCATCTGGCGCGTCAGCTCTTCGCTGCGGCGCACCACCTCGTTGCGCAGTGCTTGCAGGCCATCGTCCTGCAGGCGCATCTCCAGCAGCGACCGGCCGTTGCTGGCTGGCACCTCCTGGTGACGGAGGAACGCGGCCAGCGTGGCCTCGGCGCGCACCCGGTCGGCCCTGGCGGCGGCGGCACGCTCGCGCGCCTGCGCCAGCGTGGTGTCGTAGGGGTTGGTGGTGCTGTCGGCGAAGGTGGTCAGGCCCAGGCGTTCGGCCAGCGCCACGCGCTGGGCGGTGAGCTGGGCGATCTCGGCGCTGACCTGCTCGGCCGACGCGCGCAGGCTCTGCAGCCGTTCCGGCGTG
>CALMIF010000248.1 GCA_937864045.1 uncultured Aquabacterium sp.
CGCTCGCCGCGGCGCGGTTCGGCGCGCGCCACATGGTCCTGGTACCAGCGCTCCTGCACGAAGTACACCGGCACGCCGCAGGCGTCGTAGCGGCCGCAGTAGGTCTTCCACTTCTTGCGGTGGCCGGGCGGCACGTGCAGGTACACCGGCTGCACCGGCCGCGGCTGCTGCACGATGACCACCGGCTGCGGGAGGATCACCGCCGGCTGCGGAAAGCGGCCGATGTCGATGCGGCCGTAGACGCCGGGCTGGTTGATGCCGATGGACACGCCCACGTCGGTGGCGTGTGCCGGCGCGGCAGCAGCCAGCAGGCCAGCCAAGGCAGCGGCCCAGGCGATGCGGCGGGCAGGCAGCAGGGAAGAAGCGTTGCAGGACATGAAGTGGCTCCGTGCACCGGCGGGGGCCGGTGGATGTCGTCATTCAACGGCAGGCAGGGCCCGCCAGTTGGCAGCCGACCCAGGCAATTCCTGTAGGACAACGCCGCGATCTGACAGCCGGCGCGGCTGGCGGGTTTTTCCTAGCCGCCGCCAACGCGGGCTGCGACGCTGGCGGCATCGCCACCGCGCCTGCACCACGCCATGCCCCATCCCTTGCCGACCACCCACCACCGCGCCCTGCTGGCACTGGCCCTGGCCGGCCTTCTGCTGCCCTGGTGGCACTACCTGCCCTGGTTTGCCGATGGCGGCGCCGCGGCGGTGCACGGCTTCTGGCACGCCGCCACCGCCAACCCGGTGGCCACCGGCATCACGCTGGACGTCTACCTCGCCGCCGTCAGCTTCGCGCTGTGGGTGCTGCACGAGCGCCGCGTGCGCCGGCCGTGGCTGTATGTGCTGGGCTGCTTCGCCATCGGACTGGCGGTGGTGCTGCCGCTGTACCTGGTGCAGCGCGCGCGCGGCGACAAGCTCAGCCGCTGAGCTGCCAGCCCACCGCCAGCGGCCAGTGGGCCGTGCCGCCACCCCGGCCTGCCTGCCGCGCCTGCTGCACCAGGGTGCCCAGCGGCTCACCAGCCAGGCGGCGCAGGTCACGCGCCAGGTGCGACTGGTCGTAGAAGCCGGCCTGCAGCGCCAGGTCGGCGCCGCCGGTGTGCGCCGCGGCGTGCAGGGCCTGCTGCAGCCGCGCGATGGTCTGGAACTGCTTGGGCGCCATGCCGAACTGGGCCCGGCACAACCGCTCCAGTTGGCGAGGGCTGGTGGCCAGGTCCTGGCAAGCCGCCTTCAGCGGCCCCTGTAGCGCCCGCACCAGGCGCTGCAGCAACGCGCCATGCCGCCCCGCCGCCGGCCCGGCCACCGACTGGCGCAAGCCCTCGAACAGCAGGGCCAGCCGCGCATCGTCGTCGGGCGCGGCGCACGCCGCCACCTGCAGCGCCGCCTGCTGTGCCGACCAGCCGGCACCGGCCGCATCGGCCCAGCCCAGCTGCGCATTGACCAGGCGGCCTCCCGGCGCGCCCAGCAGCAGCGGCAGGGCCTCGGGCCGGATCAGCAGGCCGACCGCGTGCACGGCACCCTGGTGCAGATACCGGCTGGGCCGGGTGGATGGTCCGATCAGCGCCGCCGCCGGCAGCGGGCCCACACCCACGCGGTGCACCGCACCGGCCAGCCGCAGCACCAGCATGCTGCCCACCATGGCCGGAAAGCAGCTGTCCGCCAGCGCAGACGGCGCCCGCACCACCACGCCGCCGTCGGTCCACGGCCGCAGGTCGTCGGGCGGCGCCACCCAGCGCATGGCCGCCGCGCCCGTCAGGATGCCTCGTAGACGATCTCGGCCCGCCCGCCCTGCGCCAGCGCCTTGCACCGGGCCAGCGCCTCGTCGCTGGGCCAGAAGCGGCCCTCGTCACCCAGGTCGATCTCGGCCGTGGCCGCCACCGCCGTGCCCTGGCGCTCGACCTGCAGGCGCAGGGCCAGACCCAGCACCCGCTCCAGCCCCTCGTCACCGACGGCGCGCTTGGCCGGCCAGGTCTTCACCAGGTCGGCCAGCGGCGGCATGTGGCCATTCACGGCCAGCGCCAGATAGCGCCCGAAGCGGGCGCGTGCGGTGGCCAGGTCCCACACCGCCGTCACGTTCAGCCGCAGGCCGCCCGAGAAGCGGTCGTTCTGCACCTTGCCCTGCACGATCAGCAGTTCGTCCTCGGTGAACAGCGCCTTGTTGGCCTCGATCAGCTCGTCGTTGGCCACCGCCTCGATCACCTCGCTCTGGTCGTCGAGCTTGAAGATCGCCACCCGCCCGCGCTGGCCGTTGACGAACCTTAGGTCGCTCACGATGCCTGCCAGGAGTTGCGGGTCGCGGCTGTCGACCAGGTCGCCGATGCGCCGCTTGCAGAAGCGCCGCACCTCGGTCTCGTTCTGCTGGAACAGGTGGCCCGACAGGAAGAAGCCGACCGCCGTCTTCTCGAAAAGCAGCCGCTCCTTGATGCTCCAGGGCGCGGCGGGCTGCAGCGGCGGCTCCTGCGTGGACGAACCGTGGTCACCGTCGTCGAACAGCCCGCCCTGGCTGGCGTTGACCACCTGGTGGTCGGCGAACTCGAAGCCCAGGCCGATGCTGGCGACCAGGCTGGCGCGATCGGGATGCAGCGCATCGAAGGCGCCGGCCTTGATCAGCGCCTCCACCGCCCGCTTGTTCACCCGCTTGCGGTCGATGCGGGCGCAGAAGTCGAAGAAGCTGTGGAAGCGCCCGCCGGTCTCGCGGGCCTCGACGATGGCCTCCACCGCGCCCTGGCCGGTGCCCTTCACCGCGCCCAACGCGTAGCGCACCTGCTTCTTGCCCAGCGGCTCGAAGCGGTAGGTGCCCTCGTTCACATCCGGCGCGGTGAAGCTGATGCCGAACAGCTTGGCATCGTTGAGCAACACCTTGAGCTTGTCGGTGTCGTCCATCTCGATGGTCATGTTCGCGGC
>CALMIF010000249.1 GCA_937864045.1 uncultured Aquabacterium sp.
CGTCCAACAGCATGAACATCCCGCCGGCGCTGCTGGACCGGATGGAGGTGATCCGCCTGTCGGGCTACACCGAGGACGAGAAGGTCTCGATCGCCCAGCGCTACCTGCTGCCCAAGCAGCGCAAGAACAACGGCGTCAAGGACGAGGAACTGGACGTCAGCGAATCAGCCATCCGCGGCGTGATCCGCTACTACACCCGCGAGGCCGGCGTGCGCTCGCTGGAACGCGAAATCTCGAAGATCTGCCGCAAGACCGTCAAGAGCATCCAGCTCAAGAAGGTCGAGGGCCAGGTGGTCGTCACCGACGAGAACCTGCATGACTTCCTGGGCGTGCGCAAGTTCGACTACGGCCGCGCCGAGAAGAAGAACCAGGTCGGCCAGGTGGTTGGTCTGGCGTGGACGGAAGTCGGCGGCGACCTGCTGACCATCGAGGCGGCGGTGATGCCCGGCAAGGGCAGCATCATCCGCACCGGTTCATTGGGCGACGTGATGAAGGAATCGGTGGAGGCCGCACGCTCGGTGATCCGCAGCCGGTCCAGGCGCCTGGGCGTGAAGGACGAACTGTTCGAGAAGCGCGACATCCACATCCACGTGCCCGACGGTGCCACGCCCAAGGACGGCCCGAGCGCGGGTGCTGCGATGGCCACGGCCTTCGTCTCGGCGCTGACCAACATCCCGGTGCGCGCGGACGTGGCGATGACCGGCGAGATCACGCTGCGCGGCGAGATCACCGCGATCGGCGGCCTGAAGGAGAAGCTGCTGGCGGCCCACCGCGGCGGCATCAAGACGGTGCTGATCCCGGAAGAGAACGTCAAGGACCTGCAGGACATCCCGGAGAACGTCAAGAACCACCTCGAGATCGTGCCGGTGCGCTGGATCGAGCGCGTGCTGGAGATCGCGCTGGAAAGCATGCCGCCGGCGCTCCCCGAGGACGAACCGGTGCCGGCCAAGGTCGAAGCTCCCAAGGCCGATGTGGCCACGGGCTCGTCGGACGCCTTGCCGCACTGAAAAAGTGGTCGAGGGGGCTTGCGGAAGTTGAGCAAACGCCCCTAGAATGCGAGCTTCGCTGAGTGGATAACACAACGCGACAAGCAACGCCGGCAAGCCGGTGCACTGCTTGCAAAGCGGGATTAGCTCAGTTGGTAGAGCGATACCTTGCCAAGGTATAGGTCGAGAGTTCGAGCCTCTTATCCCGCTCCAGATTCACGAAAATGGGAAGCCAAGGCTTCCCATTTTTGTCAGTGAGCCAGGTTTTGACGGCGGCGCGATAGCAAAGCGGTTATGCAACGGATTGCAAATCCGTCTAGTCCGGTTCGACTCCGGATCGCGCCTCCAGATCTTTCTGCAGCCAACGCCCCGCCAGCCGGGGCGTTCTGCTTTGCGGCTGGCGCTGCTACACGCTGCCGGCCCAGGGCAGCAGTTCATCCAGCGTCAGGTCGTCGCGCTGCAAGTCGTTGCCAAAGCCCAGCAAGGCTTTGGCAGCGCGCAGGCCGTCCAGGAACTCGGCCACCGGCACCGCAATGACCGCAGGCCGCCGGTCCACCCGCACCAGGAACAGCACCAGCCGGCTGCCCGGCAGCAAAACCAGCTCATCGCGGGCAGGGGATCGCATGGCGTTGATCGTCGCGCTTTGCGGGCGCGCCCAGCGCTGGATCAGTGCCACGCTGACCGGCCAGATCGGCCGCGGCACCGCGGTCACGCCGGCTGCCCCTCTATCATCGGCCTGCCCTTGCCCTGATGGAGCCCTAGTGATGGACCCCTTGCTGACCTGCGACCTCTGCGATTCCCACAAGTCCGACACCAGTGGCGCCTTCCGCGTGCTACCACCGGTGTTCCAGGCCTACGGTGGCCGCGCCGCCTTCGCCGGGCCGGTGGTCACGGTGAAGTGCCACGAGGACAACACCTCGGTCAAGGCACTGTCGGAGACACCGGGCCACGGGCGCGTGCTGGTGGTCGATGGCGGTGGTTCGCTGCGCCACGCGCTGGTGGGCGGCAACATCGCTGCGGCTGCGGCGCGCAACGGCTGGGTGGGGATGGTCGTCGACGGCTGCGTGCGTGACGTGGCCGAACTGAACGCCGTCGACATCGGCATCCGCGCCCTGGCGCTGATGCCGCTGCCCACCGAGCGCCGCCATGCCGGCCTGGTCGACGTGCCGGTGCGCCTGCAGGGCGTGGCGGTGCGCCCGGGTGACTGGCTGGTGGCCGACGCCGACGGCATCGTGGTGATGGCGCAGGCGCCGGCCGCCTGACGCGCTGCCGAGGCCGCGCCAATGTCCGACGCCACCCCCGCCGATCCCATCGCCCAGACCGCCCGGCGCTGCCGCCGGCTTGTGCGCCAGCGTGCACTGCTGGCCGCCGGCGTGGCGATGGTGCCGGTGCCGGGCATCGATTGGGTCACCGACGTGGGCGTGCTGGTCAAGCTGCTGCCCGAGATCAGCGCGGCCTTCGGCCTGAGCGCGGCCCAGGTCGAGCGCCTGGCGCCCGACCGCAGGCTGGTGGTCTACAAGGCCATCTCGGCCGGCGGCAGCATGGTGCTGGGCCGCCTGGTCACCAAGGAACTGGTGCTGATGCTGCTGAAGACGGTGGGCATCCGCCTGAGCGCCCAGCAGGCGGCGAAGTACCTTCCGGTGGCCGGCCAGGTGGCCTCGGCGGCGCTGACCTTCTCGGCGCTGCACTACGTCTGCGAGCAGCACATCCGCCAGTGCGAGGCGGTGGCACGTCAGTTGGCCCTGCCCGCGCCGGCAGCAACGGCCGGACAGGGGGCGGGCTAGAATCCGGCGCTTCGGGGTGTAGCGCAGTCTGGTAGCGCATCTGGTTTGGGACCAGAGGGTCGCATGTTCGAATCATGTCACCCCGACCAATCACGACAGGGCCGTGCCAGCGCACGGCCCTTTGTCATGGTGGGCTTGCGCCGCGCGGGTGCATGGCCTGGCCGGCGGGGATCGAACCCACAACCCCCAGCTTAGAAGGCTGGTGCTCTATCCAGTTGAGCTACGGCCAGAGGCGGCGATTCTAGGAGGCGCGGGGCCGCTGCCCGGCTGCCGTAGCATCGCCCGCCCATGCCGACCGTTCCACCTTCGCCCGCCGGCGCCATGCGCTTCGATCGGCTCGACGTCCTGCGCGGCCTGGCCATCGTGTGGATGGTGACCTTCCACTTCGCCTTCGACCTGAACCACTTCGGCTGGCTGCAGCCGCCACAGCGCTTCAATGTCGACCCGTTGTGGACCACCCAGCGCACGCTGATCGTCAGCAGCTTCCTGCTGTGTGCCGGGGCCGGGCAGGCGATGGCGCTGAGCGCCGGCATGGGCTGGCCGCGGTTCTGGCGCCGCTGGGCACAGGTGGCGGCCTGCGCGCTGCTGGTGTCGGCCGGCTCGGCGCTGATGTTCCCGCGCAGCTGGATCAGCTTCGGCGTGCTGCACGGCATGGCGCTGATGCTGATTGCCGCCCGCCTGCTGTGGCCGCTGGGCGCATGGCTCTGGCCGCTGGGTGCGCTGCTGCTGGCGCTGCCGCGCTGGCTGGCGCATCCGCTGTTCGACAGCCGCTGGACGAACTGGGTGGGCCTGGTCACGCACAAGCCCGTCACCGAGGACTACGTGCCCCTGCTGCCCTGGCTGGGCGTGCTGCTGTGGGGCCTGGCCGCCGGGCGCTGGCTGCTGCAGCACCGCCGCGGCTGGCTGGCGGGTCCGCTGCCGGGCGGCGCTGTCGGCCGCGGCCTGGCGCTGCTGGGCCGCTGGCCGCTGACGGTCTACATGCTGCACCAGCCGCTGCTGATCGGCGCGCTGACAGGGCTGCAGGCGCTGCGCTGAACCGGGCCTGCCGCAGCCAGCGGCTACAGTGCCGCGATGAGCGCCAAGATCCTGTTCGGCTTCCACGCCGTCACCGTGCGGTTGAAGACCGCGCCCGAGTCCGTCATCGAGGTGCATGTCGATGCCACCCGGCGTGACGCCCGCATGCGCCAGTTCGTCGAGCGTGCGAAGGAGGCCGGCGCCAGGCTGGTCGACAGCGACGACCAGCGCCTGATCCGCCTGGCCGGCAGCCCGCGCCACCAGGGCGTGGTGGCCAAGGTCAACCCGCTGGCGGCGGTGCATTCGCTGGACGACGTGCTCGACGGCGTGGAAGGTGCGCCCCTGGTGCTGGCGCTGGACGGCGTGACCGACCCGCACAACCTGGGCGCCTGCCTGCGCGTGGCCGACGGTGCCGGCGCGCATGCGGTGATCGCGCCCAAGGACCATGCGGTGGGCCTGAACGCCACCGTCGCCAAGGTCGCCAGCGGTGCGGCCGAGACCGTGCCTTACCTGATGATCACCAACCTGGCGCGCAGCCTGAACGAGCTGAAGGAGCGGGGCATCACCGTGGTCGGCACGGCAGAGGACGCCGAGCAGACGCTGTACGACGTCGATCTGAGCGGCCCGGTGGCCCTGGTGCTGGGCGCCGAGGGCCCGGGCATGCGGGCGCTGACGAAGAAGACCTGCGACCTGCTGGTGCGCATTCCGATGGCCGGCGCGGTGGAAAGCCTGAACGTGTCGGTGGCCGCGGGCGTGTGCCTGTTCGAGGCGCTGCGCCAGCGCCGCGCCGCAAGCGCTGGCTAAACTGATCCGAGCAGTCGCATCACCACAGGAATCCCCCCATGCCCGTCATCGCCGTCACCCATCCGCTGGTCCGCCACAAGATCGGCCTGCTGCGCGAGGACGGCATCTCGACGAAGAAATTCCGCGAGCTGACGCATGAGCTGGCGCGCCTGCTGGCCTACGAGGCCACGGCCGACTTTCCGCTGGAGAAGACGACCATCGCCTGCTGGAGCGGGCCGGTGGAGATCGACCAGATCGCCGGGCGCAAGGTGACCATCGTGCCGATCCTGCGCGCCGGCCTGGGCATGCTCGACGGCGTGCTCGACCTGGTGCCCAACGCCAAGATCAGCGTGGTGGGCCTGGCGCGCGACCACGAGACGCTGCAGCCGGTGCACTACTTCGAGAAGTTCGTCGGGCATCTCAGCGAGCGCACCGCGGTCATCGTCGACCCGATGCTGGCCACCGCCGGCTCGATGATCGCCACCATCGACCTGCTGAAGGCCCGCGGCTGCAAGGACATCCGCGCCCTGGTGCTGGTGGCCGCGCCCGAGGGCATTGCCGCGCTCGACAAGGCCCATCCCGACGTGCGCTGCTGGACCGCCGCCATCGACAGCCACTTGAACGAGATCGGCTACATCATCCCGGGCCTGGGCGACGCCGGCGACAAGATCTTCGGCACCAAGGACGACGACACGGTCTGACCAGGTGCCTGCGCCTTCAGTGGCGCAGCGACGACGGCTGCACGTTCACCAAGGCGATGGCGGCGGCGCTGGCCGGTGAGCGCTCCAGCGGGCCGGTCTGCGCCAGCAGGGCCGGGACCGCGCCCGGTGCCAGCGGCGGCGCCAGATGGTAGCCCTGGCCCTGCAGGCAACCCATGGCCCGCAGCAGGGCCAGCTGGCTGGCGCTCTCGATGCCTTCGGCGATCACGCCCTTGCCCAGCGAGCGGCCCAGTTCCACCACCGCGCGCACCACGCCGGCGTCACCAGCCACGGTCTCGCTGCCCAGCAGTGACTGCACGAACGACGGGTCGATCTTCAGGCTGTCGATGGGCAGCGCGTGCAGGTGGCGCAGCGACGAGTAGCCCGAGCCGAAGTCGTCCAGGCTCAGGGCGATGCCATGCTCGCGCAGCTGCGCCAGCACCGGCAGTGCGGCATCGATGTGCTGCATCAGCGTGTCCTCGTCCAGCTCCAGCCGCAGGTGGCGCGGCTGCAGGCCGGTGTCGTGCAGCGCCTGCAGCAGCCGATCGGTCAGGCTGCCGTGCACCAGGTCGCGGCCGGTGATGTTCAGGTGCATCACCAGCGCGCCGGTGCCCGGCAGCGTGGTCTGCCAGTAGCGCAGCTGGCGGCAGGCGCGCAGCACCAGCTGGTCGGTCAGCTCGGTGGCCACGCCGGCATCGGCGGCCAGCGCGACGAAGGTGCCGGGCGACACCGGACCCAGGTCCGGATGCGTCCAGCGTGCCAGGGCCTCGAAACCCACCACCTGCCCGCTGGCCAGCTCGAAGATGGGCTGGTAGGCCAGGCCGATCTGGTCGCTGCGCACGGCGCGGCGCAGGTCGGTCTCCAGGCGCAGGCGCTGCATCACCTGGGCGTGCAGCTGGGCGTCGAAGACCACGTGGCGGGCCCGGCCGGCCGCCTTGGCGCGGTACATGGCGATGTCGGCGTCGCGCAGCACATCCTCGGGCCGGGTGTAGCCCAGGGCGCTGGAGGTGATGCCGATGCTGGCGCTGGCGTCCAGCTCGGTGCCGGCCACGGCGAAGGGCGTGCGCAGCGCCTGCAGCAGTGCCGCGGCGCGCGCATGCACGCTGGCCAGGTCCGGCGGCGCGTGCATCAGCAGCGCGAACTCGTCGCCACCCAGGCGCGCCAGCACGTCGTCCGGGCCTGACAGCGCCTGCAGCCGTTGCGCCGCCTGCACCAGGAAGGCGTCGCCCGCGGCATGGCCGAGGCTGTCGTTGATGCGCTTGAAGCGGTCGAAGTCGAGGAACATCACCGCGTAGCCCGGGCCGGGCGGCGTGGCATGGCAGCGTGCCACGGCCTCGGCCAGCCGGGTCTGGAAGCTGCGGCGGTTGGGCAGGCCGGTCAGGCTGTCGCGGAAGGCGATCTGCTCGACCTCGGCCAGGTGGCGCGCGGCCAGCCCGGCTTCGCGGGCGGCAGCCTCGGCCGTCGCACGGCGCACGGCCTCGGCCGCTTCCTGCTGGCGGAAGAAGAAGTGCAGCGTGGCCAGCATCATGGCGATCAGCGGCAACACCGCCGCCAGCACGCCGATGCCCGACTGCCGGTAGACCAGGAACAGCAGCGCGGCCAGGGTGGCGCTGGCGGCGTAGGCGGTGGCGATCCAGCCGAAGAGCTGGAGCAGGTCAGCCGGCCTGAAGCGCTCAGCGCGCTTCAGGCGCGGCAGCACGGCCATCAGCGTGGCATTGCAGGCGAAGTACAGCAGGGCGAAGCCGATGCAGGCCAGCACCAGCAGGCCCGGGTTGCCGAGCTGGTGGCGCTGAAGCTGCGATTCCACCGCCTCCAGTGCATGGCCAGCGGCGGTCATGGCCAGCGCGGCCATGGCCGGGCTGGCGATGCGGCTGGTCCAGCGGCGCGAACTGCGGCTCGACCCGATGGCGGCATCGACGCTGGCCGCCAGCGTGGCGGCGGCCGGGCCGTGCAGCAGCAGCAGCAGGAAGATGAAGGTCTCGCCGGCGGTGACCGAGTGGATCGAGCGCGGAATGCGCACCGGGAACAGGCCGGCCAGCACGACGACGCCCAGGCCGATGGCCACCTGCCAGGCGGCCTGGGCCGGCAGCACCGCCAGGCTGGCCAGCGCCAGCCCCAGCGCCAGGCTGCCCGACAGCACCACGCTCCACCAGTAGGCGGTGGCGCGGCGGTTGTAG
This sequence comes from uncultured Aquabacterium sp., assembly GCA_937864045.1. Lineage (GTDB taxonomy): Bacteria > Pseudomonadota > Gammaproteobacteria > Burkholderiales > Burkholderiaceae_C > Pseudaquabacterium. The sequence goes on from CALMIF010000249.1 coordinate 7,443, forward strand.
TCGGGCATCAGCAGCGCATGCAGGCGCGTCGCCAGCCCGCCGGCGCGGTCCACCGGACCCGCGGGCGGCCCGGCGACATCGGTGGACGACCAGGGTGGCATCACGGCTCGCCGGTGACGTTGACCTCTCGCTTGTTGGTCGGGTTGACCGTGCCGGACTCGCTGAGCACGATGCCCTCGGACAGCACGATGCCTTCGGACAGCACGATGCCCTCGCTGAGCACGATGCCCTCGGACAACACGATGCCTTCGCTGAGCACGATGCCCTCGCTGAGCACGATGCCTTCGGACAGCACGATGCCCTGGCCCAGCGTCTTGCCGCTGCCGATCAGGCCCGACAGCCTGGTCGCCGGCATGAACAGGCCGCTCAGGTTGGCCAGGGACGTGCTGCCGGCGACTTCGACCAGCGACACCACGCCCTTGGTCAGCAGCGGGGTGTTGGGCGCGGCCTTGTCCAGCACCGCCATCGGCCAGGTGTTGTTGGTGTTGGGCCAGTAGCGCACGTCCAGCTTGCGCACCTTGTTCTTGACCCACAGCAGGCGGTGGTCCCAGATCGGCTGCCACTGGGTGAACAGCGCCGTGCCGGTGACCAGGCGGTTGCCGCCCACGGTGACCAGGCGGCTCCAGGGAATGCTCTGGCCATTGATCGTCGACACCGGATTGGGCAGGGTCTGGCCCGAGGACCAGAACAGCGACTCGCCGGCGGTGATGGTGCCGCCGTTCTGGATGCGGCTGTTCATGTCGTTGCGCAGCGCCGCGGCCAGGCGCACCGCGCCCTCGATGTTCAGCGCGCCGGCGCCCTGCTGGGCGATGGGGGTGTTCGGCAGGGCCTGGGCGGTGTACTGCAGGATGGCCTTGACCATCGGCGGCGTCAGGCCGTAGTTCACCTCCAGCAGCAGGGCCACCGCGCCGGCCACGACCGGCGCGGCCACCGAGGTGCCGCTGAGCATCATCAGGCCCTGGTCCTGCGCCTGCTTGGCGCCGCTGACCTGCGACAGCGCGCTGTAGCGGCTGGCCAGCAGGTTCCAGGCGCCGCCGGCGGCGGTCGTGTCCTCGGCCAGCGGGCCGACGATGCGGTTGCCCGGCGCCACCAGGTCGGGCTTGATCAGGTTGTCCAGCGTGCGCACGCCGGTGGCCGAGACCGTCGCGCCGCGGGTCGGTCCGCGCGAACTGAAGTTGGTCACCACGTCGTCGCTGCGGCTGGTCGTGCCCTTGAAATTGATGGCGCCCACGGTGATGACGCTGGGCTCGTGGCCGGGCGAGCTGATGCTGCCCCAGACCTGGCTGCCTGCCGCGTTGACGCCGAAGTTGCCTGCCGCCACCACCACCACGATGCCTTGCGCCACCGCGCTGCGCACGGCGCGGGCCAGCGGATCGGTCTCCCAGGACTCGGTGGAATCCGCGCCCAGGCTCAGGTTCATCACGCGGATGTTCTTGTACTTGCCGTAGTAGATGACCCAGTCGATGCCGGCCAGCACGTCCGACAGCTGGCCGTAGCCGTTGTCGTCGAGCACACGCACGTCGAAGATGTTGGCGTTCGGCGCGATGCCGGTGGTGTCGAGCACGCTGTTCCAGGTGCCGCGGCCGGCGGCCACGGCGGCCACGTGCGAGCCGTGGCCGTAGCGGTCGTTCTTGCCGCCGAAGCCGGTCTGCAGCGCCGACAAATAGGTCTGCATCGTCGGGCTGGCCGGGTTCAGCGTGCCCGACACGTCGATGCCCGGCGTCCAGTCGCGCACGCCGGCGCGCACGGCGTCGCCGGCCTTGGTGAAGCTGATCGCCTCGCGCACGCGGCTCTCGCCGCCGTCACCCTTGAAGCTCAGGTGCTGCCAGGCCACGCCCGAGTCCAGCACCGCGATGCCGATGCCCTTGCCGCTGACACCCTGCACGCTGGCGTAGTTGCTCACCGTGGTGGCGCGCACCGCCGAGGCGCCGGTGACGGATTCCACCGTGCTGGTGGCGCGGGCCATCAAGCGGTTCGGCGAAATGCTCTGCACGTCGCTGCGGCTGGCGATGGTGGCCACCTTGCTCGCCGGCAACATGGCGGCGAGCGCCAGCACCGAGCTGTAGCGGTAGTAGATCGAGCCGCCGGCGGCCATCACCGCGTTGCGCAGCGCGGTCAGCTCGGCGTCGTCGCTGCCGCTGACGATCAGCACCTTGACATGGCGCACGCCGTTGATGTCGCGCGTCCAGTTCAGCACCGGCGTGGTCGTCGCGTCCAGCACCCGGCGCAGGTCCTGGGCGATCTTGGGGTTGGTGGTCTGCGCACGCACCTCGGTGCTGAGCAGCCAGCCGGCCAGCAGCATCAGCCACGACAGGGCCAGTGCAGGAAGTGCCATGCGGTGGCGGTGGATCGCTCGGATGCGGGATGTCATTTGTTGAGTTTGGCTGGTATTGCCGGTTTCAAGCTGTTGTCGCGATTGTGCGAACGGGATCCTCTGGCTGGTGCATGCCACCGCGCCCCAGGTCGGTGCTTTTCCGCGGTCGGCGCCGGTTTGCGCCCGCCACGCCGACCGGTCCGGCCGGTCCAGACGCAGTCCCCCGGGTCGTTGCATCGGTTGTCGGCCGTCGTGAGGAGAACTTGAGGCCGGCCGCAGACCCCGATTGGGTACGATCGCCGCCGACCGGCGCCGGGACATCCGGCGCCCCAGGCAACCCAAGGAGCAGGCTGATGGCGATGGACGTGGTGGACTACGAGATCAAGGGTTCGGAGATGCAGTTCGTCGAGGTCGAGCTCGACCCCGGCGAGGCGGCGGTGGGCGAGGCCGGCAGCCTGTTCTTCATGGACGCCGGCATCGGCATGGACACGGTCTTCGGCGACGGCTCGAACAGCGGCGGCGGTGGCTTCTTCGGCAAGCTGCTGGGCGCGGGCAAGCGCCTGGTCACCGGCGAATCGCTGTTCACCACCGTCTACACCAACAACGCGGGCCAGAAGCAGCGCGTGGCCTTCGGTGCGCCGTACCCGGGCAAGATCATCCCGATGGACCTGCGCCAGTTGGGCGGCATGCTGGTCTGCCAGAAGGACGCCTTCCTGTGCGCGGCACGTGGCGTCTCGCTGGGCATCTACTTCCAGCAGAAGCTCAGCGTGGGCTTCTTCGGCGGCGAGGGCTTCATCATGCAGAAGCTCGAAGGCGATGGCCTGGCCTTCGTGCATGCCGGCGGCACCGTGGTGCGGCGCGAACTGCAGCCCGGCCAGACGCTGATGGTCGACACCGGCTGCGTGGTCGCCTTCACGC
>CALMIF010000250.1 GCA_937864045.1 uncultured Aquabacterium sp.
TGTTGTAGGGCAGGTTGCCCACCACCCGCAGCGGCGCGCCGGCGGCGTCGGCCAGGGCGGCGAAGTCGACCTGCAGCACGTCGGATTCGACCACCGTGACGCCGGCCCGCTGGCGCCAGCGGGCGGCCAGGTCGCGGTCGAGCTCGATCACCGTCAGCGTGCCGCAGCGTTCCAGCAGTGGCTGCGTCATCGCCCCCAGGCCGGGGCCGATCTCGACCAGCGGCTGGCCCGGCTTCGGCCCGATCGCCCGCACGATGCGGTCGATCACCACCGCGTCGACCAGGAAATGCTGGCCGAAGCGCTTGCGGGCGATGTGTGTGCCGGTCGCCATCCGGCTCAGACGGGAGGCTCGCGCAGCTCGACGTAGGCGCGCAGCCGCAGCTCCTTCGCCCACTCGATGTAGGTGCTCTCGAACTTGCCCTCCCGCAGGCGGGCGCGCAGCTGCTCGCGCACCTCCTTGGGTTCGACCTTGACGGTGCGCCGTTCCAGCACCTGGATCAGGTGCACGCCGAAGCGTGAGCCCACGGGTGCCGAGATGCCGTTGATCGGCAGGCGCGCCATCGCCTCCTCGAATTCGGGCACGAAGCCGCCCGGCGAGGCCCAGCCCAGGTCGCCGCCGGCGCTGGCGCTGGCGTCCTCGGAGATCTCGCGCGCCACGTCCTCGAACTTGCGCTGGCCGCGCTCGATCTGGGTGCGCAGTGCCTCCAGCCGCCGGCCCACCTGCTGCGCCTGCGTGGCGTCGGTGGCGCGCAGCAGGATGTGGCGGGCGTGGGTCTGGGTCACGCGGTAGGGGTCTTCGGCCTGGCGGTCCAGCAGCTTCAGGATGTGCAAGCCCGCGGCGCTGCGCACCGGCTGGGGCGTGATCTCGCCCACGGCCAGCGGCTTCACCGCGCTGACGAACAGGTCGGGCAGGCGGTCCGACGGCCGCAGGCCCAGCTCGCCGCCGGCCTCGCGGTTGGCGTCCTCGCTGAGTTCGCGCGCCACCTTGGAGAAGTCCTCGCCGGCACGCAGCCGCGCCAGCGCCTGCGCGGCACGTTGCTCGCGCTGGGCCACCACGTCGGCGGCGGCGCCTTCGGGCACCGTCACCAGGATCTGCGCCACGTTCAGCTGCGCGCCGCCGGCGGCCTGGGCCAGGCGTTCGTCCAGCGCACGGTCGATGTCGGCGTCGGTGATGCGGATGCGCTGGTTGACCTCGCGCTCGCGCACCCGCTCGACCTGGATCTGGTCGCGCAGGTTGTTGCGGAAACGCGGCAGGTCCATGCCGTCGGCGCGCAGGCGCTCGCGCAGCTGCGGCACGGTCAGCTGGTTCTGCGCGGCGATGTTGGCGATCGCCCGGTCGATGTCGCTGTCGTCCACGCGCTGGCCGCTCTCGCGGGCGTAGGTGACCTGCACCCGCTCGTCGATCAGCGCGTCCAGCACCTGCTGGCGCAGCGTGGCGGCGTCGGGCAGGCGGGTGCCGTCGCGGCGGGCGTCGGCGGTGATGCGTTCCAGGCGCTGGTTCAGCTCGACCGCGGTGACCAGTTCCCGGTTGACCACGGCCACGATGTAGTCGGCGCTGCGGGCGGGCGTGCGGGCGGCAGCCGGCGCCTGGGCCTGGGCTTGTGCTTGGGCAGTTGCGGGCGGCGTGCTCAGCGCTCCCAGGCCCGCCAGGGCTGCCACGGCCAGGGCACGGGCGAGCGCAGGGCGCCGGCCGGGGAAGGGTGGGATTTGGATCATGGCTCGGGGGTTGAGAACGGGGTGCCACGCGGCTCGCGCAGCAGCCGGTAACCGGGAACATTGTCCTTCAAGGCCTGCAGCGGGTTGGACCCGAGGCGCGACAGGCCGACCAGCTCCAGCTGCAGCATCAGCCGGGTGGTGGCCTCGGCGCGGCCGGTGGACAGGCGCTCGGCGACGACGCGGGCGATCCAGCAGCCGCTGTCGTACTCGGCACCGAACAGCGAATCGGTGATGCGCGAGTCGCGCAGGCTGTAGTTGACCCGGCCCACCGCGTACAGCGTGCCGCCGCAGCCGCCGGCCGCGCCCACCGGCGCAGCCTGGCCGCGCCACAGCGGCCATTGCCAGCCGACCTCCAGCTGCTCGCTCAGGCCGCGCGCCAGGCGGTAGCCGGCCGACAGCGTCTGGAACGGCCCGGGCTGGAAGCGCACGCCGACGATGGAGCGCACCACGCGCTGGTTGTCGGGGTTGTACTGCAGGGCTGCGTCCAGTCGCCAGGGGTTGAAGACCGAGGTGCTGCCCTCGACCAGCACGTCGGAGAAGCGCTGCGTCAGCACGTCGCCGGACAGCACCACGCGCTGGTCACGCAGGCGGATGCGCTGGGCCACGCCCAGGCGCAGGGTCTCGGCGCCGGTGGCCTCGTCGACCAGGCGGGTGGTGAAGCCGGCGGTGAGCTGGTGCGCGTCGCTGACGCGGTCGATGCCGGTGAAGGCGTTCTCGGCGTAGATCGACACCGCGTTGAAGTCGCGCTCGGCGGCGTCGAAGTTCGGCAGGCCGCTCTGGTCGCGGTAGGGCGTGTTGACGTACAGCAGCCGGGGCTCCAGCGTCTGGCGCTGGGCGCGGCCGAACAGGCTGGCCTCGCGCTCCAGCACCAGGCCGGCGTCCACGCTGGCCGTGGGGATCACCCGCGAGCGGCGCTGCGTGTCCTGGCCCGGGGCGGCAAAGCTGTAGCTCGCCGCGTTCAGCGTCAGCCGCGGCGTCAGCCAGGCGCCGGGCAGGGTGAACGGGCGGCTCAGCTGGCCCAGCGCATGCCAGCGCCAGCCGGTGGGTGCCGTGGGGTCGGCCGTGCCCGGCGTGCGGGTGAAGTGGTTGACCTCGGTCTCCAGCGTGGCGCGCAGGCCGGCCAGCGGCTCGGGCACCAGGCGCAGGCCGAGCTGCGGGCTGCGCTGGTAGGGCGCCACGATCAGGTCGCTGCCACTGCCGGTCTGCAGCACCTGCCAGTGCTGCACGCGGGCATAGGCGGTGGCCGCGCCCAGTCGCGTGCTGAAGTCGCGCTGCAGCTGCAGGTCCTGGCCCAGCAGGCGCGGCACCTTCAGGCCCAGCACCTGCGGGAAGTCCTTCCAGTAGTCGTCGTCCGACACCCGCTGCAGCTGCGCCCGGTAGCGGGTCGAGCGGCCCAGCCAGCCTTCGTTGTCGACTTCCCAGGCATGGCGGCTGCTGCCGGTGGTGCGGTCGTCGGGCAGCAGGTTCAGCCGCAGCCGGCCCTGGTGACGCGGCTCCAGGTAGCGGAACTCGCTGTCCAGCGCCAGGCCGCGGCGGGTCAGCACGGTGGGGGTGAAGGTGGCGTCGCGGTTGGGCGCGATGTTCCAGTAGTA
>CALMIF010000251.1 GCA_937864045.1 uncultured Aquabacterium sp.
GGCCACACCATCGATTCGGTGGAGGCGATCTACGGCCTGGTGGCCCTGGGCCTGGTGCACCCCGACCGCGTGCGCCGCAATGCCGACGCACGCCCCGGCGACCTGCTGGTGCTGGGCAAGCCGCTGGGCGTGGGCGTGATGAGCGCAGCACTGAAGAAGGGCGCGCTGGACGCCGCCGGCTACGACCGAATGATCGCCACCACCACCCGGCTGAACACGCCCGGCCCGGCGTTGGCCACCCTGCCCGGCGTGCATGCGCTGACGGACGTGACCGGCTTCGGCCTGGCCGGCCACGCGCTGGAAATGGCCCGCGGCGCCCGCTGCGAGGTGCAGCTCGACTGGTCCGCCGTGCCGCTGCTGCCCGGCGTGCGCGACCTCGCATCGCAGGGCTTCGTCACCGGCGCCTCGGGCCGCAACTGGGCCGGCTACGGCGCCGACGTGGTGCTGCCGGAGCGCCTGGCCGACGTCGACCGCGCCTTGCTGACCGACCCGCAGACCAGCGGCGGCCTGCTGGTGGCCTGCGAGCCGGCGGCCCTGGACGACGTGCTCACCAGCTTCCGCGACCATGGCTTCGGCGACGCGGCGGTGGTCGGCCGTGTCATGGCCGCCAGCAGTGCGCCGCGGCTGGTGATTGCCTGACGCCGTCGATGAGCGACTTCCAGCACCTCGCCCTGCACGTCGACGGCCGCCTGGCCATGGTGCAGCTGCAGCGGCCGGCGGCGCGCAACGCGCTGAACGTGGCGCTGATGCGCGAACTGATCCGCGTCGCCCACGGCCTGGCCGAGCGCACCGACATCGACGCGGTGCTGCTGACGGGCGATGCCACCTGCTTTTCCGCCGGTGCCGACCTGAAGGACCGTGCGGCCTGGGCCGACGAATCGCTGCCGCTGGTCGAGCGGCGCGCCATCGCCGAGGTCGGCTGGCGGCTGTGCAAGGCCTGGGAGGAACTGCCGCAGGTGAGCATCGTCGCCATCGAGGGCCATGCGGTCGGCGGCGGCCTGGCCCTGGCCGTGGCCTGCGACTGGCGCGTGATCGCCGAGGACGCCTTCGTCTCGCTGCCCGAGATCGCACTGGGCATTCCGCTGACCTGGGGTGCGATCCCGCGCCTGGTGGCCCTGGTCGGCCCGGCACGGGCCAAGCGGCTGACCATCCTGTGCGAGCGCATCGGCGCGGCCGACGCGCTGGCGATGGGCCTGGTCGACCATGTGGCGCCCAAGGGCGGCGCGCGGGCCAAGGCCACCGAACTCGCCCAGCAGGTGCTCGCCATGCCGGCGGCGGCGGTGCGCATGAGCAAGGCCACCGTCAACGCCGTGGCCACCACCGGCCACCTGGCCGCCGCCCACATGGGGCTGGACCAGCTGATGCTGGCCGGCGGCAGCGCCGAGTCGAAGGCCGCGCGCGACGCCGCGCTGAAGCGGCGCTGACCGCAGCCTGCGTGCCCGCGCCGTCTGCAGGGCTGCAGGCGGGGCGGCCGTGACAATCCGGCGATGTCCTCCGCTCCTCCGCCGTCCGGCGCCCTGTCCGGCACCGCCTTCGCCACGCTGATGCTGATCGCGCTGATGATGGGCGCCAACCATGTCGCGGCGCGGCTGGCCTTCAACCACGGCGTCGACGTCGCCACGGCGGTGATGTTCCGCAGCGGCGTCACGGCGCTGGTGGTCGGCGCGCTCGTGCTGGCCACTGGCGTGCCGCTGCGCTTGTCCGCGCGCCACCGCAAGGCCCTGCCGGCCATCGGCCTGCTGGTGGCCGTGCAGAGCCTGTGCCTGTATTCGGCGGTGGCGCGGCTGCCGGTGGCCCTGGCCCTGCTGGCCTTCAACACCTACCCGCTGTGGACGGCGCTGTGGGCGCGGCTGGTCTACCGGCACCGCCCGGAGCCGCGCCTGCTGCGGGCGATGCCGGTGATGCTGCTGGGCCTGGCCCTGGCGCTGGACGTGTCGGGCGCCGCCTCGGGCCTGGGCGCGGCGGGCCAGTGGGCGCAGATCGGCGTGGGCGTGGGCTTCGCGATGGCTGCGGCGGCCAGCTTCGGCCTGGTGCTGGTGCTCACGCAGCACGAGGCGGCCGATGTCGACGGCCGGCTGCGCACCGCGCTGACCATGGCCCAGGTGGGTCTGCTGGCCGGCGCCGCGGTGCTGTGGCAGGGCGGCGCCCACCTGCCCGCCGGCCCGCAGGCGGTGGCCGGCTGGGCCGGTCTGGCGGCGCTGACCTTCCTCTACGGCACGGCCTTCACCATCATGTTCGTGGTGCTGCCGCGCCTGGGCGTGGTCGGCAACTCGGCCATCATGAACATCGAGCCCGTCTTCGCCCTGGTGCTGGCCTGGGCCCTGCTGGGCCAGCGCATCGCGCCGGTGCAGGTGGCCGGTGGGCTGCTGGTGGTGGCGACGGTGATCTGGCTGGGCCTGCGAAAGCGATAGACCGCCAGCGCCTCGTCAGAACTCGACGACCTCGGCCTTGACGCCGCGCCCGGCCAGCAGCACGCGCGCCCGCTCGGCGTCGACCAGGCTGGCGAAGGGCCACCAGGCGGCGCGCCACTGGCCCTGGCTGTTGACCAGTTCGCCATGCGCCGGCGCGCCACCGTCGAGCCTGGCGGCGGCCGCACGCATCGCCACCAGGCTGCGCTGGGCACCGTCGGGGGTGGCGCTGCCGGGGCCGACCACGGCGTAGACCGGGCCGGCCGGCTCGGGCGGCGCCAGCGGCGGTGGCGGCGGCTCGCCACGCAGCTTGGCGGCTTCCACCTTGGCGGCGTACTTCTGCTCGTCGCTGAGCGTCGGGCGGATGTCGCCGGCCGGCTCGGACGCGGCAGCCTCGGGCGCCGATGCGGCGTTGGCCGCGTGGGCCTCGGCGGGCTCGGCATGCGCGTCGCTGGCGGCGGCGTCGGCGGCCACGGCAGCAGACGCCGCTTCGTCCGGCGCCGAGGCGGCCGATGCCGGCACGGGCGGTGCCGACGCCGCCACCACGGGCGCGGCCGCCAGCAGCGCGCCCGGATCAGCCGGCGGCGCATGCAGCGGGCGCAGCGTCCAGCCCAGGGCCACCAGGCCCGCGCCCAGCAGCAGGGCCGCGCCGGTGCTGCGGCTGCGGTCGAAGGCGCGCGGGCCGATCACGCTGCCGTCGGCGCCGATCAGCACGCGGATGCGCCGGTCGCCCACGCCGATGGCGGCGGTCAGCACATGCAGCGGCAGGTCATGCGCAAAGCCCTTGGCGCGGTGGCCGGCCAGGCGGGCGCGGTCGATGTCGATGCTGCGGCGCGGCCAGTCCGGCGGCGCCAGCGGTTCGGGCCGGCCATGGCGTTGCGCCCAGCGGGCCACGGCGGCGGGGCGCAGCGGCCAGGCGAAATCGGCGCTGAAGGCGGCGCGCAACGGCGGCAGGCCGGCCTGGCGGCCGGTGAACAGGCGGCGCAGCGCATCGACCAGCCGGCGCCAGCGGCCGGGCGGCGCGGGCGCGGCCAAGGTGGGCAGCGCGGGGGGCTCGTGCACCGGCGGCGCGGCGGGCTCGCCGGCAGCGGCACCGCCGGCCCGTGCCGCCGCCCGGCGCTCCACCGCCCGCGCCAGGGCCGATGCCGGCAAGTTGCCGTGCGGCGGCGGGTAGACGTCAGGGAATTCGGGCGCCGCCTCGGTGGCCATCGCGGCCTGCAATTCGGCCACGGGATCGGCGTCGTCTGCGCCGGTCGTCTCAGGGGCCGCCGGTGCCGCCGGCGGCAGCGGATCGCCCAGGTCGAGGGCGATGTCGGCGTCGTCGGCAGGGTCGGTGGCGTCGCTGGCAGCTGCCAGGTCCGCGGTTGGTGCCGGGGCCGTCTCCGGGGGCGCAGCGGCGGCGGCGTCGCCGTCGAGCAGGGGGATCACCAGGGCGGCTTCGCCGTCGTCGTCGCCGGCGTCGGCCTGTGCCTCGGCGGCGGGCGGTGCGTCGTCGGCCGCGTCCTGCGGCGTTGCCGGGTCGGCGGCGGGTTCGTCGTCCGGCTGCAGCGTGGCCACGGCCAGGCCGTCGATGCCGGCGGGCCCGCCCGCTTCGGTCGGCACCTGGCGTGCATGGCGCTGGGCCAGGGCCTCGGCCAGGGTCGGCGCATGACTGTCGCCGCCGGCGGCTGCGGCCGGTGGTGGCGTTTCCGGGAGGGATGCGGGTGCCGGTGCGGGTGCCGGCGCATCACCCCAGGCCTTGGCGCTGGCGAACGGCAGCCGCACCTCGCCGATGCTGTGCACCTGCGAGGCGTCGATGCGGCGGGCGAGCGGGTGGCGGTTGTGCCAGGCCACCACGCGCGCCACCACGGCCGGAAGGCGCGGCGCTGTCATGGTCCGCATGATTGTTGGCGCCATCCCGGCGCCTTCAAGCCGCCATCAGCGGCGCGAAACTGCGTCTGTTCAGCTGTCCGCCGGGCGTTTGGTCAAGCGGCCGCCATGGAACCGGCTTTGCCGGGCCATCGGCGGCGCCCCCCTGGGGGGGAGGCGCCGCAGGCGCATCGGGGGGGCCTACATCCCGGCGTAGTTCGGGCCGCCGCCGCCCTCGGGCGTGACCCAGACGATGTTCTGCGTCGGGTCCTTGATGTCGCAGGTCTTGCAGTGCACGCAGTTCTGCGCGTTGATCTGCAGCCGCTCGCCGCTGCCCGATTCATCGGGCACGAACTCGTAGACGCCGGCCGGGCAGTAGCGGCTTTCCGGCCCGGCGAATTTCGCCAGGTTCACGTTGACCGGCACGCCAGCGTCCTTCAGGGTCAGGTGCGCCGGCTGGTTCTCTTCATGGTTGGTGTTGCTCATGAACACCGAGCTCAGCCGGTCGAAGCTGAGCTTGCCGTCGGGCTTGGGGTACTTGATCTGCACGCACTCGGCCGCGGGCTTGAGCTTGGCGTGGTCGGGCACGTCGTTGCGGATCGTCCACGACGGCACCATGCCCAGCTTGGGCATCAGCCACTGCTCGATGCCGGTCATCAGCGTGCCGACCAACTGGCCCTTCTTGAACCAGGGCTTGAAGTTGCGCGTCTGCATCAATTCCTTGTGCAGCCAGCTCTTCTCGAAGGCGGCGGGGTAGGCGGCCAGCTCGTCGTGGCTGCGGCCGGCGGCCAGGGCCTCGGCGGCGGCTTCGGCCACCAGCATGCCGGTCTTGATCGCGGCGTGGCTGCCCTTGATGCGGGCGGCGTTCAGGAAGCCGGCGTCGCAGCCGATCAGCGCGCCGCCCGGGAACACCAGCTTGGGCAGGCTC
>CALMIF010000252.1 GCA_937864045.1 uncultured Aquabacterium sp.
TGGGCGTTGTAGCCCTCGCGCGCGAAGGTGGCCAGGTCCACGATGGTGATGTCCGCCTCGGGCCACGGCGTGCCGGACCGGTCGAACATCTCGCCGTCCACGCCCTGGCAGAACATATCCATGGCGTCGGCCATCTCCAGCAGCCGTGCGCGCCGCATCTCCGGCAGCGTGGCATCGCGGGCGCGCTCGCGCAGCGCGTCGCGCACATCGCGGGTCAGCACCGTGCGCTTCTCCGCTACGCAGTGCTGTGCCGCATCGAGAATGCACTGGCGGATCAGGCTGCGGTCGGCGCGGGTCATGCGCGCTTCTTCCTTGTCCTCGCCGCCGGTGATCATCAGTCGTGCAGTGATCTCCAGCTCGCCGAGCACGTCGCGCTGCTCGTCGCCTTCCACGGCCATGCCGGCATCGGTCTGGTCTTCGTCGAGCTCATCGGCATCCAGCGTCTGTACCTGGCTCGGCGTATCGACCAGGCGCCAGGCGTCGGCGAACGGAGCCAGACTGACGCCCGCGCCCGGCGCGAGCTTCACCCGATGCACGGTGAGGCCCAACCGTGCCGCGAAGTCGCCGAACAGGCCGAAGCTGTTGCCCGCCTCGACGATGAACAGGCGCGGCCGATAGATCGCCGTCACCTGATTCAGGATATTGTTGAGCGTCGCGCTCTTGCCCGACCCCGTGGGGCCGAACAGGAACAGATGCGCGTTCATCTGCCGGTCGAGACGGTTCAACGGATCGAAGGTGATCGGGCCGCCGCCGCGGTTGAAGAACGTGATGCCCGGATGCCCCGTGCCCTGGCTGCGGCCCCAGACCGGCGCCAGGTTCGCCGCATGTTGCGCGAACATGAGCTGGGTGTACCACTGGCGCTTGTCGGCAGCCGGATCGAACACGCACGGCAGCCAGCGCAGATAGCTGTTCAGCGGCGCCACCTCGTCCTCTTCGCGTACCGGTTGCAGGCCGGCGTTGAGCATCACGTTGACGAGCTGCAGACCGCGCGCATCGAGCTGGGCCAGGTCGCGGCCGCGCAGGTAGAACGCCAGCGCGCCGCGGTAGAGCTTGTGCGCGCTGCCGATCAGGCCGCGCGCCTGCTGCACGTCCTGCCGGGTCTGCTCCGAGGCCAGGGTCTCGCCGACGGCCTTCCTGGCGAGGTGGTTGAGGTGTGCCTCCAGCACGTCCTGGGGCGTGGCGACCAGCGTCAGGCACATCACCGTGTCCTCGGGCATCTGGTCGAACAGCGCGTTCATGGCGTCGCCGCCCTTGCGCGTCTCGCCCGTCAGATGGCCCGTCACGGGTGGCGTGCGCAGGCGATCCATCACGATCACCCGATGCGGCATGCCGTCGAAGAACCACAGGCCGTTCGGCACGTCCGAGCGTGGCTGGCCGAAGAACAGGCGCTGCGCGAAGTCGGTGCCGCTGGCGAGTTCGATCTCGCCCTCCTCCCGCTCTTCCGGGTAGCGGGTCAGCGCGTAGAAGCGTTCCCGGTCTTCGGCAGTGGCGCCGAGCAAGGTCGGATTCGGGTTGAACCAACGCAGGAGCCAGGCATGGATGTCCGCCGCGCCGAGACGCCGGGCTTTCACGCCGGCATTGGCCAGCCCGCCGACGAGGCGGTCGCAGATCGTGGTCAGCGCCTGCTCGGGCGACTGGCCACGCCGCGGGGCCGGGGCCGCAGACGTGCGGCGGTAGACCACCATGCGCACGCGCCGGACCTGGCCGCGCCACGGCAGGCGCGTCACCGTGGTGTCCTCGAACAGGCCACCCGGCTTGGCGATGGCCCGCAGGTGATGGGCGAAGAAGCGCAGGTAGAAGTCGCTGAACGCGCTGCCCTGCGCACGCGGCTGCAGATAGTTCGCCAGGGAGCGCAGATAGTTGTCCCAGTCGGCCTCGTCCTGGGCGTAGAGCTGCACCACCCAGGGGTTGTCGTCCAACTCGTCGAAGGAGTCCTGCAGGGCGTTCTCCAGCGCATCGCGCGCCTGCCACAGCCAGGCCATCTCGCGGCCCTCGGTGCCGACCGGCGCCAGCTCGAAGAAGGCCGCCACCGACTGGCCGTCTTCCAGCAACATGCACTTGGTGTCGGGCAGGTACTCGACCCAGGGCAGCAAGTCCGCGAACGACGGCGCGACGCCATAGAGCGCATCGTGGTCGGCCTGGGTGGCCGGTCTGCGCCGGCCCCGGCCGAGCGCGCTGCCCGGCTCGGCGACACCCTGTGCCGCCAACGCCGTTACGTGCCGTGCCCAGGCATCATCGGCCGCATCTACGGCGTCAGCAGGCGATGCGTCGCGCTTGCGTGACCACGGCAGCGACCAGGCCATCAGTAGTCCTCCACGCGCTCGCCCGGCATCGCGTACTGCACGCGCTGGTAGAGCGGGAACACCGTGCTGTAGCCGGGCACCGGCACCGGGTCGGTGCCCGCCAGGTGCGGGAACACGTACATCACCAGGTCGGGGTTCGGCAGGCGGTGGAACTGGCGGTGAATCTCGTTCTGCGCGGTGCGGGTGTAGCGCGCCTGCACGCCGGGCGCCGCCTGCACATCGGCATCGGCCAGCGACCGGCGCAGGCCCTGGCGCGCATCGAGCAGTTGCCGCGCGGCCTGGCCGCCGCCCGCGCTGCCGCCGGTCTCCTGATGCCAGATGTCGAGCATGGTGCTGTCGCCGTGTGGCAGCAGCTTCTCCTTGCTGGTGGCGCAGCCGCCGAGCAGGGTGGCCGCCAGCAGCACGGCGGCCGCGTCAATCCAGATCCGAGGCATGGGCTTCTCCGGTGCGGTGGTGGACCCGACGCCCCTTGGCGTCGTAGTCGATGTCGAGTGGTTGCTCCAGATGCACGGCCACCTTGGCGCCAGGCTGCACGTAGACCGCCGCGAAGGCCTGGCCGTAGAGCTTGTTGACCCAATCGGCCATGTCGCGCACGCCGCCCGCGAGGATGCGGCCCATCGCTTCGTTGCCGCTGATGCCGACGGTGCCCAGCGAGCCGTTGCTGTTGGCGACCACGGCCACGCTGCCGTTGTCGGACTTGATGAGCGAGGCCGCGCCGGCGCCCGCTGCGGTGATGAGCGCCTGGCTGCCCAGGTACTGCTGGGCGTTGCTGCGCCGCTCGCCGCTGACGCAGGGAATGCCGTAGGGGTCACTGATCCAGCCCAGGCCGCCCTGGATGCTGGCGCCGTTGTGACCCGCGTTGCCGCCGCTGGTACCGCCCTTGCCACTGTCCTCCGGCACCGTGCGGATGGTGCCGTCCTGGAACACGAACGTGACCGAGCGGATTTGCCCGCGCACGCACGAGAGCGTCCAGTCGCCCGAGGCCGTGCCGCTGACCACGGCGCCGGCCACATCGGGGATGTCGATGCCGTTGGCCGTGAGGTTGTCCGGGCCGATCAGCACCTTGAACGGGTACGGGTCGTT
>CALMIF010000253.1 GCA_937864045.1 uncultured Aquabacterium sp.
AAGCGCAGGCCCAGCGGGTCGGCAAAGGCCGGCGCGATCACCTGGGCGCCCACCGGCAGGCCCTCGGGGCTCAGCCCCAGCGGAATGGCCGTGGCCGGCAGACCGACGATGCCGGGATAGCCGGCCCAGAACAGCGCGTCGGTGCTGGGCTGGGTGTGGCCGTTGACGGGGATCATCCGGTCCCAGCGCTCGCCCGCCTGGTTGTGGGCGAAGGCCGGCGTGGTGGCCACCGGGCACACCAGAAGGTCGAAGCGCTCGAAGAACGCCGCCCACTGCTGCTTCAGCCGGGCGCGGCGCGCGTCCATCTGCACCCAGTCGCGGTGGCTGAAGGTGTTGCCGCGGAAGTGCCGCGCCGCGTAGTGCTGTTCGTCCGGGCCGAAGCTGGCCGCCCGCGCCTGCGCCGCGGCATAGCTGGCGTCGTCGTAGTGCGAACCGGTGGCCGCGCGCAACAGCAGGGTGTAGACGGCATTCGCCTCGGCGCTGTCGACCGGGCGCTCGCCTTCGGTCACGGCCACGCCCTCGCTGCGCAGGAACTCGACCAGGCCGCGCAGGCCCTGCTGCACGCTGGCATCGACCTCGGCCTGGGCATCGTCGAACAGCACCGCCACGCGGCACTGCCGCGGCGCGGTGCCGGGGTCGCGCCAGGCCACGGGCACGCGGCCCATCGGCGTCCACATGCTGGGCGCTGCGGCCAGCACGTCCATGGCCAGGGCCAGGTCGTGCGCACTGCGCGCCATCGGGCCGACGGCGGCGATGTCGAAGTGGTCGGCATCGGCCATGGGCTGCAGTTCGTGGCCGGCCATGGTCAGCACGCCCCAGGTCGGCTTGTGGCCCCACACACCGCAGTAGTGCGCCGGGTTGCGGATCGATGCACCGATGTCGCTGCCCAGCTCCAGCGCGCTGAAGCCGGCGGCCAGCGCCGCCGCCGCGCCGCCCGACGAGCCGCCCGGCGTGCGCCCGGTGTTCCAGGGATTGGAGGTGGTGCCATAGACCGGGTTGAAGCTCTGCCAGTCGGCCAGCGAGGTCGGCACGTTGGTCTTGCCGAAGATCACCGCGCCGGCGGCGTTCAGGCGCTGCACCAGCACCGCATCGGTGGTGGCGATGTTGTCCCGGTACGCGGCAAAGCCGTAGGTCGTCGGCAGGCCGGCGATGTTGAAGCTCTCCTTGACCGTCATCGGCAGGCCGTGCAGCGGGCCCCAGCATTCACCACGAGCCAGCGCCGCATCGGCCGCCGCAGCGCGGGCGCGGGCGCGCTCGGCGTCCAGCACCACCACGGCGTTCACCGGGCCGCCCAGGCGGGCGATGCGGGCCAGGTGGTGGTCCAGCAGCTCGACGGCCGAGACCTCGCGCCGGCGCAGGCGGCGGGCCAGTTCATGGGCGGGCAGGAAGGCAAGGTCGGTCATGGGCAGGCGGTGGCAGTTGGACGGAGCGGGACGATCTGAGCACCGGCGCACCGGCCTGGCTGTCACCGCCGCGATGGCAGGGCCCGCCCCCGGCGGCATGATCGTTGCGAGACACCTGACCCGAACCTTCTGGAGAGCCTGCATGAAGCTGGTGATTGCGCAGATGAAGCACGAGACCAACACCTTCTCGCCGGTGCCCACGCCGCTGGCGCGCTTCGCCACCGGCACCGACGTGCCACCCGAGGGCGCGGCGGCGGTGGCTGCCTACAAGGGAACGGGCTCGGCGATCGGCGCGTTCATCGAACTGGCCGAGGCCGCGGGCGCCGACTTCACCATCCCCGTGGCCGGCAGCGCCTGGCCCAGCGGCCCGGTGCACGACGACGCTTTCGAGCACATGGTGAGCCGCATCGTCGCCGCGGTGGCCCAGGGCTGCGACGCGGTGCTGCTGGACCTGCACGGCGCGATGGTCACGCAGAGCCACGAGGACGGCGAAGGCGAGCTGCTCAAGCGCATCCGCGCCGTGGCGCCCACGGTGCCCATCGGCGTGGCGCTGGACATGCACACCAACCTGTACGACGCGATCGGCGACAACGCGACGGTGATCGCCGGCTACCAGACCTACCCGCACATCGACGTCTACGAGACCGGGCTGCGCGCCGGCAAGGCCATCCTGGCGATGCTGGCCGGCAAGGCCAGGCCGGCGATGGCCTATGGCCGCCAGCCCATGCTGCCGCACGTGATGCGCCAGGGCAGCGACGACGAGCCGAACAGGAGCCTGCAGGCGCGCTGCCGCGAGCTAGAGGCCCAAGGCGCGCTGTGTGCCAGCGTCTTCGTCGGCTTTCCGAACGCCGACATCGAATACGCCGGCCTGTCGGCGGTGGTGGTGTGCGATGGCGATGCCGACCAGGCCCGGCGCTGGACCGACGAGCTGCTGGAAATGGCCTGGAGCCGGCGTGCCGAGTTCGTCTACCAGATCGAGGACCTGCCCACCTCGATGGCGCGGGCCAGGCAGCTGGCCGACAGCAAGCCCGCCGGCAGCGGCCCGGTGGTGCTGCTGGACCACAGCGACAACTGCGCCTCGGGCGGCACCATGGACACGATGACGGTGCTGGGCGCGATGCTCGACGCCGGCCTGACCGACGCTGCGGCCTTCGCCATCTACGACCCCGCGGCGGTGCAGCAGATGATCGCCACCGGCGTCGGACAGACGATCACGCTGTCGCTGGGCGGCAAGCTGGACATGCCCGGCATCGGCCTCAAGGGCACGCCGCGCACCGTCACCGGCCGCATCCGGCTGCTTTGCGACGGCCGCTACCGCAACCGCGGGCCGATGAGCCGGGGCGAGCTGAACGACATGGGCGCCACCGCGGTGCTGAACGTGGCGGGCATCGACGTGGTGGTGATCAGCAACCACGTCGAGCCCAACGACCTGGCGGCCTTCACCGCCGTGGGCATCGCGCCCGACCGGCTGAAGTACGTGATGCTCAAGAGCCGCATCCACTGGCGCGCCGGCCTGCGCCACCTGTCGCACGCCACCGTCGAATGCAACGGCACCGGCGTGTGCAGCAGCGACTACGGACTGCTGGGCCTGCACAAGGTGCGGCGGCCGATCTATCCGATCGACGCGATCTGAGGCTCAGACCGCGTCCACCACCTCGGTGGCGAAGTCCCCCGGCATCACGATCTCCAGCAGTTCCACGTCGTCGCTGTGGCCCAGTTCCTGGTGGCGGATGCCTGGGGGCTGGTGCACACAGCTGCCGGCTTCCAGCCGCACGCGGCCCTGGCCGGCGTACTCGAACTCGATCCAGCCCTTGAGCACGTAGACCAGCTGGAAGCTGGTGCGGTGCAGGTGCGCCTGGCTGGTGAATTCCCCGCCAGGAATGGCGCGGATCACGTGGGCCACCACGCGCCCGTCGGTCGCCGCGTGGATGCCGAGGTCGCGGTACTCGAAGAAGGCGCGCAGGCCGCGCTCGAAGACGGCGTCGCGGGCGTGGCTGACGGCAAAACGGGCGGGTTCGGTCATGCGCAGGGCTCCTAGCGGAAAGCGAGCGTCACTTGCGCTCCATCAGCGCGCGCAGGTGCTCCACCGGGATGGCGTAGCTGATGCCCGTCGGCTGGCTGAGCACACTTTCGCGGCTGGACTTGACCAGCACCATGTTCAGCAGGCCCAGCACCTGGCCGGTGTCGGCGTCGAACAGCGGGCCGCCGCTGTTGCCGGGGTAGGCGGTGGCGTCGAGCTGGTAGACCACGAACGGCGGCCGGCGCAGGCGGGCAATGGCCGCGGCGTCGAGCTGGCCGGCATTGGGCGGCGGCAGTGCGAACGGCACGATCGACGAGACGATGCCGCGGTGCGTGACCGGCGCGAAGCCCAGCGCGCTGCCGATCGGAAAGCCCATGAAGGCCACCGACTGGCCCTCGCGGGCGGGCGCCTCGGCCAGCGCCAGCGGCGGCAGCAGGTCACCCTCGAAGCGCAGCAGTGCCACGTCGTGCAGGCGGTCGACACCCACCAGGGTGAGGCCGCGGATCTCGGCCGGCGCGTCGACGCCGACGCGGCGGTTGCCGGAGAACATCATCACCAGCTTGGACAGGGCGACCGGCTCGTCGGGCAGCACATGGGCGTTGGTGGCCAGGTGGCGGCCGTCACCGACGATGAAGCCCGTGCCGCGGAAGGCGAAGCGCGGGCTGGCCACCGGGTCGTAGACGCCCACGGCCATCACCGACGGCTTGGCGGCGGCCACGACCTCGGGCAAGCCAGCCTGCGCCGGCAGCGGCAGCGGCAGCAGCGCCGCCAGCAGCGCGCCCAGCAGGCAGCGGCGCGGCGTGCTCAT
>CALMIF010000254.1 GCA_937864045.1 uncultured Aquabacterium sp.
AGCTTGCCCTTCTTGACCTGGGCCTCGTAGTTCTTGCGGATGGTGGCGACGCCGCGGTCCAGCGCCTCCTGCTTCATCTCCAGCATGGTCACCGGCACGCCGGCGTTCAGGAAGTTCATCGTGATGCCGCCGCCCATGGTGCCGGCGCCGATCACGCCCACCTTGGCGATGGGGCGCTGCGGCGTGCTCTCGGGCACGTCGGGGATCTTGCTGGCCGCACGCTCGGCGAAGAAGGCGTGGCGCAGCGCCACCGCCTCCGGCGAGCCCAGGATGCCCAGGAAGATGCGCCGCTCTTCAGCGATGCCGTCGTCCAGCGTGCGCGCCTTCAGCGACGCCGCCACCGCCTCGACGCAGGCCATCGGCGCCGGGAAGTTCTTGCTCATGCCCTTGACCATGTTGCGCACGAACTGCACGTAGGCGTCGGGGTTCGGGTGCCTGACCTTCAGGTCGCGCACGCTGGGCAGCGGGCGCACATCGGCCACTTCACGGGCAAAGGCGGTGGCGCCGGCCAGCAGGTCGCCGTCGATCATCTTGTCGATCAGCTTCTGGCCCGGCAGGCTGGCCAGCAATTCGCTCTTCACCGGCTCGCCGGTCACGATCATGTTCATCGCAGTCTCGACGCCCAGCACCCGCGGCAGGCGCTGCGTGCCGCCGGCACCGGGGATCACGCCGATCTTCACCTCGGGCAGGCCGATCTGGGCGCCGGGCGCCGCCACGCGGTACTGGCAGGCCAGGGCCAGCTCCAGCCCGCCGCCCATGCAGATGCTGTGGATGGCGGCCACCACCGGCTTGCTGCCCTGCTCGATCATCGCGATCAGGGTCATCAGGTTGGGGTCGGCCAGCGCCTTCGGCCCGTTCAGTTCGGTGATGTCGGCGCCTGCCGAGAAGGCCCGGCCCGCGCCGGTCAGCACCACGGCCTTCACCGCCGCATCGGCTGCAGCCTTGGTCAAGCCATCGGCGATGCCCACGCGGTTGGCGTAACCCAGGCCGTTGACCGGGGGGTAGTTCATCGTGATCACGGCAATGCCGTCACGGACGTCGTAGCTGGCGCTCATGGCGAACCTTTCGGGGGCAGACGAAAACTCGGAGATCTAAAAAAGCACGGTCGTTCGATTCTAGAAACGCGCCGGGCGGCGGGCCTGTCTCAGCAGAGACAAGGCCGCGCCGCCCGGGATTCAGGGTTTACCCCTTGGTCATTCTTTGGTCGATACCGGCAGCGGATGCGCCTTGAACTGCTCGCGCAGCTTGTTCTTCTGCATCTTGCCGGTGGCGCCCAGCGGAATGCTGTCGACGAAGACCACGTCGTCGGGGATCTGCCACTTGGCGATGCGGCCGTCGAAGTGCGCCAGGATGTCGGCCGACGTGGCCTCGGCACCCGGCTTCTTCATCACCACCAGCAGCGGCCGCTCGTCCCATTTCGGGTGCGGCACGGCGATGCAGGCGGCCATCGCCACCGCCGGGTGCGCCATCGCGATGTTCTCGACGTCGATGGAGCTGATCCACTCGCCGCCCGACTTGATCACGTCCTTGCTGCGGTCGGTGATCTGCAGGAAGCCGTCACGGTCGATGCTGGCCACGTCACCGGTGGGAAACCAGCCGCCCGCCACCAGCGGGTTGCCGCCCTCGCCCTTGAAGTAGCTCTGGATGATCCAGGGCCCGCGCACCAGCAGGTCACCGCTCTGCTGGCCGTCCCAGGGCAGTTCGTTGCCGTCGGCGTCGACGATCTTCATGTCCACGCCATAGATCGCCCGGCCCTGCTTGGCCATGATCGCCAGCTGCTGGTCGGCCGGCAGCGCGGTCTGGCGCGGCTTGAGCGTGCACACCGTGCCCAGCGGGCTCATCTCGGTCATGCCCCAGGCGTGCAGCACGGTCACGCCGTAGTCGTCGCGGAAGCTCTGGATCATCGCCGGCGGGCAGGCCGAGCCGCCGATCACCGTGCGGCGCATGGTGCTGAACTTCAGGCCGTGCTGGGCCGTGTGGTTCAGCAGGCCCAGCCAGACGGTAGGCACGCCGGCGGCCATGGTCACGCCCTCGCTCTCGATCAGCTCGTAGACCGACTTGCCGTCCAGCGCCGCGCCGGGAAAGACCAGCTTGGCGCCCGTCATCGCCGCGCCGTACGGCAGGCCCCAGGCGTTGACGTGGAACATCGGCACCACCGGCAGGATGCTGTCGCGGGCCGACAGGTTCAGCGCGTCGGGCAGCGCGCCGGCATAGGCGTGCAGCACGGTGCTGCGGTGGCTGTACAGCGCGCCCTTGGGGTTGCCGGTGGTGCCGCTGGTGTAGCAGAGCGCGGCGGCGTCGCGCTCGTCGAAGCTGGGCCAGGCGTAGTCGGTCGACTCGGCGCCGATCCAGGCCTCGTAGGCCACCAGGTTGGGAATGCCGGTGTCGGCCGGCAGCTTGTCGGCATCGCACAGCGCCACCCACTGGCGCACCGTGCTGCAGTGCTTCCAGATGCCCTTGACGATGGGCAGGAAGGTCATGTCGAAGCACAGCACCTGGTCTTCGGCATGGTTGGCGATCCAGGCGATCTGCTCGGGCAGCAGGCGCGGGTTGATGGTGTGCACCACCCGGCCGCTGCAGGTGATGCCGAAGTACAGCTCCAGGTGGCGGTAGCCGTTCCAGGCCAGGGTGGCCACGCGGTCGCCATGGGCCAGGCTCAGCCGGTCCAGCGCGTTGGCCACCTGCTTGCTGCGCTGGGCGATGGTGGCGTAGTTGCTGCGGTGCAGGTCGCCCTCGACCCGGCGCGAGACGATCTCGCCCTCGGGGTGGTTCCTGGCGGCGTGGTCGATCAGGGTCGAGATCAGCAGCGGGTGGTCTTGCATCTGGCCGAGCATGGTGTCCTCTCTAGGCGCTTGGGGGTCAAAAACCGCAGGATTGTGGCGGCTGGCCGTCCCGCGCCGCCTGGGGTGAATCCCGGCGCGGCGCGGCGGAACCCGGGCGTGGCACCGACAATCCGCGCACTTCCTGACCAGGACCACCCGCCATGAAGCTCTTCGGCCACGACCAACCCGAACCCCATCCCCAGGACGACCCGCGCTACCCGGTGCGCAAGACCGAGGCCGAGTGGCGCGCCCAGCTCGACCCGATGCAGTTCCAGGTGGCGCGCAAGGCCGCCACCGAGCGGCCCTTCACCGGCAAGTACTGGGACCACTGGGCCGACGGCGCCTACCACTGCGTCGGCTGCGGCCAGATGCTGTTCGAGAGTGAGCACAAGTTCGACGCCGGCTGCGGCTGGCCCAGCTGGACCCAGGAACTGGGCGAAGGCCGCGTCGAGCGCATCACCGACACCAGCCACGGCATGGTGCGGGTGGAAGTGCGCTGCGCCGCCTGCGGCACCCACCTGGGCCATGTTTTCCCCGACGGCCCGCGCGAAACCACCGGCGAGCGCTACTGCATCAACTCCGCGGCGATCGATTTCACGCCGCGCAGCTGAAGCCGGTGCGCCGCTGCACGAAGCGGCAACACGCGGTCAGTACACTGCGCCCGCCATGAAACTGCTGCTCGACTTCCTGCCCATCCTGCTGTTCTTCGGCGCCTTCAAGTACGCCGAGGGCCACAAGGACTGGGCCGCTGCCTTCGCCACCGAACACTTCGGCTTCATGGTCTCCGGCGGCCAGGTGGCCGCCAGCGAGGCGCCCGTGCTGCTGGCCACGGTGGTGGTGGTGTTCGCCACGCTGGCCCAGGTGCTGTGGCTGAAGGCGCGGCGGCAGAAGGTCGACATGATGCTGTGGATCAGCCTGGTGCTGGTCACGGTGCTGGGCGGGCTGACGGTGTGGCTGCACAGCGAGACCTTCATCAAGTGGAAGCCCACCGGCCTGTACTGGGCGATGGGCCTGAGCTTCCTGGTCAGCCAGTTCGCCTTCGGCCGCAACCTGCTCAAGCTGATGCTGGGCGAGCAGATGCAGCTGCCCGAGGCCGTGTGGTCGCGGCTGAGCCTGGCCTGGGTCGCCTTCTTCGCCGGCATGGGCGTGCTCAACCTGTGGGTGGCCTTCAACTTCTCCACCGACACCTGGGTCAACTTCAAGCTCTTCGGCGGCATCGGCCTGATGCTGCTGTTCACCCTGGCCCAGGGCCTGTACATCAGCCGGCATCTGCCCGAGGACGAGCCGGCCACGAAGGACAAGCCATGAGCGCGGTCAGTGCCGAACGGATCGACGCCGCCTTGCGCGCCGCCATCACGCCGCTGGACAGCCTGCAGGTGATCAACGAGAGCGAGCAGCACCGCGGCCACGCCGGCTACAGCGATGGCAACACGCATTTCCGCGTCAGGATCGTCAGCGCGCGCATGGCCGGACTGGCCCGGGTGGCCCGGCATCGCCTTGTGTATGATGCCCTGCGCGATGTGATCCCCCAGGGTGTGCATGCCCTGGCGATCGAGGCCCGCAGCCCCGCCGAGGCGGCCGCGCCCACCTGAGCCGATGCCCCCGCGCCGGGCCTGCCGCCCGGCCGCCACGCTTCCCCCCTGCCACCGCCACGGTGCGCGAATCCAGCCCCTTGAAAGCCTTCCCATGACCCGCAAGACCTTCGCTGCCCCGCTGTCGGCCGCCGTCCTGGCCATTGCCGTGCTGTCGCCCCTGGCGGCGCAGGCGCAGAACATCGCCATCGTCAACGGCAAGGCCGTGCCGAAGTCGCGCGTCGACGTGCTGCTGACCCAGGCGCAGCGCGCCGGCCAGCAGATCTCGCCCGAGATGCAGGGCATGGCCAAGGACGAAGTGGTGCGCCGCGAGATCTTCGCCCAGGAAGCCGCCAAGCGCGGCATCGCCCAGCAGGCCGACTACAAGGCGCAGATGGAGCTGGCGCGCGAAAGCATCCTGATCCGCGAGCTGTTCGAGGACCACAAGCGCAAGAACCCGGTCACCGACGCCGAGGCCAAGGCCGAGTACGACAAGTTCAAGGCCCAGAGCGCCGGCACCGAGTACCGCGCCCGCCACATCCTGGTCGAGCAGGAAGCCGAAGCCAAGGACCTGATCGCCAAGATCAAGGGCGGCGCCAAGTTCGAGGACCTGGCCAAGGAGAAGAGCAAGGACCCGGGCTCCGGCGCCAACGGCGGCGACCTCGACTTCGCCAAGCCCGAGAACTACGTGCCCGAGTTCGGCCAGGCCATGACCAAGCTGAAGAAGGGCGAGATGACCGAGACGCCCATCAAGACCCAGTTCGGCTGGCACATCATCAAGCTCGAAGAGACGCGCGAGGCGCAGTTCCCCGAGTTCGACGCGGTCAAGGGCGAGCTGCAGAAGCGCATCGGCCAGGCCAAGCTGCAGAAGTTCCAGGAGGAACTGATGAAGGCCGCCAAGACCGACTACAAGTTCGGCGGCCAGTGACCGGCACCGCCGGCTGACACGGCCGGACCAAGCCCGGGCGCTGCGGCGCCCGGTTCAGGACGGGGCGCTGCGGCGCCCCTTCTTCATGGCGGATCCAGGAACAGCGCCGGGTCGACCATGGCCCGGTTCAGGCTCACCGACCAGTGCAGGTGCGGCCCGGTGGCGCGGCCGGTGGCGCCCACGGCGCCCAGGCGGTCGCCGGCCTGCACGGCCTGGCCCGGCTGCACGTCGATGCGACTCAGGTGGCACAGCATCGACAGCAGGCCGCCGCCGTGGTCCATCCACACGGTGTTGCCGTTGAAGAAGTAGTCGGCGGCATCGACCACCTCGCCGGCCAGCGGCGCACGCACCGGCGTGCCGGTGGGCGCCGCGATGTCCATGCCGCTGTGCGGGCTGCGCGGCTGGCCGTTGAAGACCCGCCGCAGCCCGAACGAACTGCTGCGCGGCCCGGGCACCGGCGCCTGCATGCGCAGGCTGGCGGGCAGCGGCTGGCTGAAGCGGGCGACCAGCGTGGCCTGGTGCGCGCGCTCGCGTGCGTGGCGTGCCAGCGCCTCGGGCGACAAATCGACATGGCCGGGCGCCACCTTCAGCCGCTGCTCGGCATAGCGGTGCGGGCTGATGGCGTAATCCAGCGTCGCCGGCAGGCCGTCGCCCTGCAGGCGCAGCGCGGCCTGGCCGGTGGCTGCGTCCAGCGGCACGCCGAGCACCGCCGTCCAGCCGCCGGCATCGCCCAGCACCAGCACCGGCACGTCGCCCTGCCAGGCCAGCGGCCGCCCGGGCGCGGCACCCAGCGCCAGCAGCAGCACGCCGCCCGGCGTCGCGCGCGCCCGCGGCAGGTCGCCCGGCGCCGCGCGCAGCGCCGGCGCCGCCGCGCCGGCGGCCAAGGTGGCGGCCAGGTGCAGCCAGCGGCGGCGCGAGGGGCCACCGCAGCATGCCTTCATGCGACGCGCTCCGTCAGCCGCCCCGCCTCGATGTGCAACTGGCGGTCGCAGCGCGCGGCGATGCCGCGGTCGTGGGTCACCAGCACCAGGGTCGTGCCCGACTCGCGGTTCATCTCGAACATCAGCGCCATCACCGTCTCGCCGGTGGCGTGGTCCAGGCTGCCGGTGGGCTCGTCGGCCAGCAGCACCGCCGGCTCGACGACGAAGGCCCGCGCCAGCGCCACGCGCTGCTGCTCGCCGCCCGACAGCGTGCGCGGGTAGCGGTGCAGCCGCTCGCCCAGGCCCACGCGCAGCAGCATCGCGGTGGCTCGCTCGCGGGCGTCGCGCCGGCCCAGCAATTCCAGCGGCAGCATCACGTTCTCCAGCGCGCTGAGGTGGCCCAGCAGCTGGAAGCTCTGGAACACGAAGCCCAGCTGGCGGGCACGCAGGCCGGCGCGCTGGTCCTCGTCGAGCGCGAAGATGTCCACGCCGCCGATGCGCACCGTGCCGCTGCTGGGCTTGTCCAGCCCGGCGATCAGGGCCAGCAGCGTGCTCTTGCCCGAACCCGACGCGCCGACGATGGCCGTGGACTGCCGCGCCAGCAGGCGGAAATCGATGTCATGGAGAATCGTCAGCGTGCCGGTGGAATCGGTGACCGAGCGGGTGACATGCTCAACCGCGATGATGGGATCGCTCATGGAATCGATGGTGGCGCGACGCGGGTCGCGCAGGCAATGGCTGGCGCACTGTAGCCTGCTGGCACTGGGCCTCGCGGCGGTAGGGCCGGGGCTGGCGAACTCGCCGGTGCGCCCCCGCAAGGTGCTGGTGGTGGGCGACAGCCTGTCGGCCGAGTACGGCATCGCCCGCGGCAGCGGCTGGGTCGCCCTGCTGGAGCGCCAGCTGGCGCGCGACGGCATCGCCGGCAGCGTGGTCAACGCCAGCATCAGCGGCGACACCACCTCGGGCGGGCGTTCGCGCCTGCCAGCCCTGCTGGCCACCCACAAGCCCAGCCACGTGGTGATCGAGC
>CALMIF010000255.1 GCA_937864045.1 uncultured Aquabacterium sp.
CGAGGTGCCGGTGGGGTTGGAGGGGCTGGCCAGCAGCACGCCGCGGGTGGCTGGCGTCCAGGCCCCGGCCACGGCCGCCGCGTCCAGCTGGAAGCGCTGGGCCGCGGTGGTCGGCAGCAGCCGCGCCACCGCATCGGCCGCCGCCACGAAGTGCCGGTTGCAGGGGTAGCTCGGGTCCGGCATCAGCACGGTGTCGCCGGCCTCGAACAGCGCCAGGCAGGCCAGCTGCAGCGCGGCCGAGGCACCCGCGGTGACCATGATGCGCGACGGCGCGATGGCCAACCCGAAGCGCTGCGCATACCAGCCGCTGATCGCCTCGCGCAGCGCGGGCAGGCCCAGGGCGTCGGTGTACTGGCTGCGGCCGTCGCGGATGGCGCGCTCGGCGGCTTCCTGTACCAGCGGCGGCGCGGTGAAGTCGGGCTCGCCGATGTTCAGGAACAGCATGCGCTCGCCGCCGCGCGCCGGGTCGCAGGCCGGGCTGGCGGCGATGGCCTGCGCCGCCTTGGCGCATTCCATGACGTAGAACGGCTCGATGTGGCCGAGCCGCGAAGCCAGCTTCATTTGGGCTGCCGCGCCGCGTTGCGTGCGGCGACCTCGACCGGCCGCAGGTCGCCGGCCACCTTGTCGAGCACGCCGTTGACGTACTTGTGGCCGTCGGTGCCGCCGAAGGCCTTGGCCAGTTCCACTGCCTCGTTGATCACCACGCGGTAGGGAATGTCGATGCAGTGCGTCAGCTCGTAGGCGCCGATCATCAGGCAGGCATGCTCGATCGGCGACAGGTCCTTGGTCCGGCGGTCGACATGCTTGGCCAGCGCGGCATCCAGCGCTGCGGCCTCGGCGATGCCGCCGTGCAGCAGGGCGTCGAAGTGCATGCGGTCGAACTTGTCGAAGCCGTCGTGCTCGGCCAGGTGCGCCTCGATCTCCGCGCCCTCGGCACCGCCGATCAGCCACTGGTAGAGGCCCTGCAGCGCCAGCTCGCGCGAGCGGCGGCGGGTGCTGGTGCCCTGCGGCTTGCGGCCGGCCTTCTTGGCGGCGGCCGGTTTTGCGGTCGGTTGGGCGGCCGGGGCGCCGCTGCTGTCCTGCGTGTCTTGCGGATCGGTCACGGCAGCACCTCAGCCCACGTCCTTGAGCAGGCGCGCCATCTCGACGGCCACGCGGGCGGCGTCGGTGCCCTTGTCGATGCGGGCCCAGGCCTGGGCCTCGTTCTCCACCGTCAGGATGGCGTTGGCGATGGGGATGCCGGCGTCCAGCGACACCCGGGTGACGGCAGCGCCGCTCTCGTTGGCGACCAGCTCGAAGTGGTAGGTCTCGCCGCGGATGATGCAGCCCAGCGCGATCAGCGCGTCGTACTCGTCGGTGTCGGCCAGGGCCTGCAGGGCCACGGGCACCTCGAGTGCGCCGGGCACGGTCAGGTGGCGGATGTCGTCGGCGTCGACACCGAGGGCGGCCAGCTCGGCCAGGCAGGCCTCGGCCAGCTTGCCGGTGATGTCGGCGTTGAAGCGGGCCTGGACGATGCCGATCGACAGGCCGCTGCCGTCGAGGCTGGCGGCCTCGCCCTGGTTGGCGTGTTGCATGGAAGCTTTCGGAAGAGGGGGATCAGCGGTCGGCAGGCTGGAAGCTCGTCACTTCCAGGCCGTAGCCGGCCATGCTGGGCATGCGGCGCGGGCTGCCCAGCAGCTTCATGCGCTTGACGCCCAGCTCGCGCAGGATCTGCGCGCCCACGCCATAGGTGCGCAGGTCCATCTGCATGGGCCGCGGCGGGCGGCTGGCCTGCTGCGGCAGCACCTGGGGCATCAGGGTGGCGATGTCGGCGCCGCAGTTCAGCAGCACCACCACACCGGCCGGAGCGGCCTGCACCGCTTCCAGCGCGGTGGGCAGCGGCCAGCTGTGGGCGCTGCGGCCCACGTCCAGCAGGTCCATCGCGGTGAAGGGCTCGTGCACCCGCACCAGCACCTCGTCGGCGTCGCTCCAGCTGCCCTTGCGCAGAGCCATGTGCAGGCCGCCGGAATGGTCGCGGAACGCCAGGCAGATGAAATTGCCCTGCGGCGTCATGATGCCGCGCTCGCCCAGGCATTCGATCAGTGTCTCGTTGTGCGAGCGGTAGGCGATCAGGTCGGCGATGGTGCCGATCTTCAGCCCGTGCTGCTCGGCGAAGACCTGCAGCTCGGGCAGCCGGGCCATGGTGCCGTCGTCGTTCATGATCTCGCAGATCACCGCGGCGGGCGTGCAGCCGGCCATGGCCGCCAGGTCGCAGCCGGCCTCGGTGTGGCCGGCGCGCATCAGCACGCCGCCGTCCTGGGCCTGCAGCGGGAAGATGTGGCCGGGTTGCACCAGGTCGCTGGGCTGGGCGTCCTTGGCCACGGCGGCCTGCACGGTGCGGGCGCGGTCGGCGGCACTGATGCCGGTGGACACGCCGGTGGCGGCCTCGATCGACACGGTGAAGGCGGTGCCATGCACCGTGCCGTTGCGCACCGCCATCGGCGGCAGCTGCAGGCGCTCGCAGCGCTCCTTGGTCAGCGTCAGGCAGATCAGGCCGCGGCCATGCTTGGCCATGAAGTTGATGGTCTCGGCCGACACATGGTCGGCGGCGAGCACCAGGTCACCTTCGTTTTCGCGGTCTTCCTCGTCGACGAGGATCACCATGCGGCCGGCGGCCAGCTCGGCCACGAGTTCGGGGACGGGGGAAAGTGCCATCCCAAGATTGTAGGCGGGCAGGGGGGGCCAGGCTGTCGCCGGACGGGCAGCGAGGTCAGGCCGGTGCGGTGGGCGCGGCGGTGTCATCCGACCACTGCCAGCCGGTGGGCGTCAGCAGCTGGTGCGGGCCGAAGCCGGCCTTGTAGGCCATCTTGTCGCTCTCGGCGATCCAGTAGCCCAGGTACAGGTGCGGCAGCTTCAGCAGCTTGACCTGGCCGATCTGCCACAGCACGCCGTAGGTGCCCAGGCTGCCCTTGAAGTCGGGGTCGTAGAAGGTGTAGACGGCCGAGATGCCGTCGTTGAGCACGTCGACGATGGACACCATGCGCAGCGTGCCGGGCTCGGTGCTGCCTTCGGGTGCGGGATCACGGAACTCGACCAGGCGCGAGTTGACGCGGCTCTGCAGCAGGAACTGGGTGTACTGGTCGATGCTGTCGTGGTCCATGCCGCCGCCGGCATGGCGCCCGGACTGGTAGCGCAGGTAGAGCTGGTAGTGCTCGGGCACGAAGCACAGCCGCAGCACGCGGGTCTTCAGGTGCGCATGGGCCTTCTGTGCCCGGCGCTGGCTGCGCGTGGGGGCGAACGTGGCCACCGGCACGCGCAGCGGCACGCAGGCGCGGCAGCTGTCGCAGTAGGGCCGGTAGGTGAACATGCCGCTGCGGCGAAAGCCGTTGGCCACCAGGCCGGAATAGGCGTCGGCGTGGATCAGGTGGCTGGGCGTGGCCACCTGCGAGCGGGCCATCCGCCCCTGCAGGTAGCTGCAGGGGTAGGGCGCTGTCGCATAGAACTGCAGCGACGAGAGCGGGAGTTCCTTCGGATGGGTCACGCGCAGGTGGTTGGCGGGCCGGGGGCCGGGGGCTCGGTGGGCGCCGGTTCCAGGTCCAGCAGCGCCCAAAACGCCGGATCATAGGTCCAGGCCGCTGGCGGCGGCGCCCCCAGCGTGCGGGCCAGGTGGGCTTCGAAGTCGCGCCGCGGAATCTGTCGCGCGCCGAAGCTGGCCAGGTGGCGCGTGTGCTGCTGGCAGTCGATCAGCGTGATGCCGTGGCCCCGGCAGAAGGCCACCAGGGCGCACAGCGCGATCTTGCTGGCGTCGGTGCGGTGGCTGAACATCGATTCGCCGTAGAACATGCGGCCGATGCCCACGCCGTACAGGCCGCCCACCAGCTGGCCATCGATCCAGGTCTCGACGCTGTGCGCCCGCCCCAGCCGGTGCCAGGCGGTGTAGGCCGCCACGATCTCGTCGACGATCCAGGTGCCGCGCTGGCCGTCGCGCGGGGTGTCGGCGCAGGCCGCCATCACGGCCGCAAAGGCACTGTCGATGCGCACCTCGCAGCCGGGCGTGCGGATGAAGCGCCGCAGCGTCTTGCGCAGCGAATGCGTGGCGTGGAACTCGGCCACCGGCAGCACCATGCGCGGGTCGGGCGCCCACCACAGCGGCGGATCGCCCGGGTTGAACCATGGGAACACGCCGTGCCGGTAAGCCTCCTCCAGGCGCTGGGGCGTCACATGGCCGCCAGCGGCCAGCAGGCCAGGCGCCTCGCTGTCGGGGCCCATGGCCTGGTCGGTGGCCGGCAGCGGCGTGCGGTCGTCGAGCCAGGTCAGCAGGTTGCCGGTCATCGGGTGCGGATGGTACGTCCGCCACGGCGGCGACCGGCGTGAGAGTCCGCGGCTGCAGGCTGTTGGGCGGCCTGCGGATTTGTCGACGCTGCCCGGCGCAGGGCAGCTGGCTGGCGCGGTGGCGGCATTAGTGAAAAATCTGACAATTCCGCCATGGATCGACGACTTCACGATGTCCCTCACCTGCACGCCGTGGGCGCTGGCGCCCGGGCGCCGCAGTTTGCCGACGGGCCCGACGACCTGGATGGGCCGTCCTTCCTGCCGCCGATGCGCCGGCGCCGCCGCAGTGCGCGCCCTGCCGCGCGCACCGAGCCGGCAACGGGCGTGGGCCAGACCGGCCCCAGGCCGTCGCTGAAGCCGATGGCGGCCGGGCCGGGGCGTGCGGCGCCGCTGGACCGGTCGGCGGCCGTGTCGCCGTCGGGCTGGATGACCGATGCCGAGCAACTGGCCACGCCCGCAATGGCGTCCGCACCGGCGGTGGGGCTCGCCGCGATCGACCGGATGGGCCGGCCGACACGCCCGGGCGTGTCGGCGGCGGCCGGCCTGCCTGGCCAGACGCCGCTGCGGCCCGCGCGCCAGCGCTGGCTGCAGCCGGCGTTTCCCTGGCTGCGGCCGCGTGCGCTGCTGCTGGCGGGCCTGGTGTCGGCGGGGCTGGCCGTGCCGCTGGCGACGCTGCTGGGCCGCAGCCCGCCGCCTGCCGCGTCGGCCGTGCCGCTGGCACCGCCGCAGCTGCGCCAGCTGATGGGGCAGATGGAGGAGTGCCGTGGCATCGAGTCGCTGCTGGTGATGCTGGACAACGGCCCCGAGCGCGATGCCACGCTGGTGCGGCTGGACCGCCAGCAGCGGCAGATCGACACCTGGCTGCGCGACAACGGCGCCTGGCTGGCGGCGACGCACGGCGCCCAGGCGCTGGCCAGCCTGCGCGAGGCCAGCACCGCCTGGCGCGCCGAGCAGCAGCGCGTGGTGCAGGCCGAGGTGGTGCAGGCCCGCACCGGCCTGGCCCGCGAGGCGCGCCAACTGCTGACCGGTCCCTCGGCCGCCGCCTACAAGCAGATGATGCAGCTGGTCGACGGCATGGCGCAGCGCCAGCGGCCCTGACAGCGCTGGCGGCCTGCCCGCCCGGCGCGGCGCCGTCACCTAGACTGGCCGGCGCGGTGGTTGACCGGGCATGGACAGGATGGGGCGATGGCCTTGGTGATGGGGTGGGACGAATGGGTGCGGCATGACGCCGTGGGTCTGGCCGAACGGGTGCGCCGCGGCGAGCTGACGCCGGCGGAGCTGGCTGCCCAGGCGGCGGCCGGCGTCGCCAAGGTCAACCCGGCGCTGCAGGCGGTGGTCGAGCTGTTCGACGACGCGGTGGCCGACCCGGTGGGCGCCGGTGCCAACCCAGACGGCTTCTTTGCCGGCGTGCCCTTCCTGATGAAGGACCTGGGTCCCACGCTGGCCGGCCGGCTGCAGGAGATGGGCTCGCGCTTCATGCGGGGCAATCGGCCCGCTGAAGATGCCTTCCTCACCACGCAGATGCGCCGCGCCGGGCTGAACCTGGTGGGCCGCACCACCACGCCGGAGTTCGGCGTCTGCTCGTCGGCCGAGAACCCGGCGGTCTATGTCACCCGCAATCCCTGGGACACGCGCTACACCACGCTGGGCAGCAGCGCCGGCACGGCGGCGGCGCTGGCTGCGGGCGTGCTGCCGCTGTCGCACGCCACCGACGGCGGCGGCTCGATCCGCATCCCGGCGGGCGCCAACGGCAACATCGGCCTGAAGCCCTCGCGCGGCGTGCTGTCGATCGCGCCGAAGCTGTCGGACATCAGCGGCCTGGTGTCCACGCAAGGCTGCCAGAGCCGCACGGTCCGCGACACCGCGGCATTCATCGACCACTGCCGCGGCGGCGCGCCGGGCGAGTTCATGCCGTACTGGATGCCGCCCGAGCCGTACCTGGACCTGATCCAGCGCGACCCCAAGCCGCTGCGCATCGCGCTGTCGCATGAATGGGGCGACTACGCCGCCACGCCGCATTTCGTGGCCGAGCTGACCCGCGTCGGTCGCCTGCTCGAAGCCATGGGCCACCATGTCGACTGGGCGCTGCCGGCGGTGGACTACCGCGCCGCCTTCGCCGCGCAGACCACCTGCTACATCAGCAACTTCGCGCAGACCATCGCCAACCTGCTGGCCCCGCGCGGGCTGCAGCGCCCACCCGAGGACTTGATCGAACCGATCAACATCCGCATCTGGGAAGCCGGCATCAACACCAGCTTCTCCGAGCGGGCGAAGATGCAGGCGGTCTTCAACAGCACGGCGCGGGGGTTCGGCCAGTTCTTCGAGGACTGGGACATCATCCTCACGCCGATCACCGCGCTGCCCACGCCGCTGATCGGCACCACCGAGTACCTGACGCTCAGCGACAACCCGTCGGTGCTGGACTGGTTCCACAACCTGTGGAAGAGCTTCGCCTACACGCCGCTGACCAACCTGTGCGGCATCCCGGGCCTGTCGCTGCCCCTGGGCTGGCAGGACAACGGCCTGCCGCTGGGCCTGCACTTCCAGGCGAAGCAGGCGGGCGACGGCCTGCTGCTGCAGCTGGCCGCGCAGATCGAGCGGTCGCTGGGCGGTTGCTGGAACGACGGCCGGGTGCCTGCGCACCACGTGACACGCTGAGGACAGGCGCTGGCCGGGGCCGGCGCCAACAATCCGCGCCTCCTCTTCAGCACAAGCAGACGACGCATGGACGACGACCTGGAGGCCCGCATCCGCTCGGGCAAGGCCCTGAGCGAATCGATGGGCGGATTCCGCGTGACGGGCTGGGACGCCGAACGAAAGGCCGCCCGGGGTGCGTTCACGGTGCGGCCCGAGTACTGCCACACCAACGGCACCATCGCCCAGGGCGGCTTCATCACCGCCTGGCTCGATGCCGCGATGGCGCATGCCGTGCTGCACGACACCGACCACAAGCAGACGGTGTTCAGCCTCGAGATCAAGGTCAGCTTCTACGAGAAGGTGGGCCCGGGCGAAGGCTGGGTCGAAGGCCGCATCGTGCGCCGCGGGAAGCGCGTGGCCTTTCTCGAGGGCGCGCTCTACAACGCCCAGGGCAAGCTGGCGGCCGAGGCCACGTCCACGGGCATCCTGGCCGACATCTGACGCTCAGCGCGGCGGCGCCACTGCTGCGCCTTCGATGCCGTGGCGCCGCAGTGCGGCGGCGACGAAGCCGGCGGCCTTCTGTTCCTCGATGAAGCCCGAGAGCCATGCCTGCGCCGCCAGCCGACCCTTCGGGACGGCCATCGCCTGCTCGATGACCATGAATCGCCCCGGCAGCAGGCGCACGCCGCCCAGGCGCGCGGCATCGGCCTCCAGTTGCTGCTTGACGCCGGCGGCCACCGCCACATCCTGCGCGAGCATCTGGTCGACCACGGCCGGCGACGTGGGGGCATGCACCAGGGTTGCCGACTTCAGCGCACGCTGCAGGTACAGGTCATAGGCGCTGCCCTTGCCGACGACGATGCGCGTTCCGGCCCGGTCGACGGCGTCATTGGCCTGCAGCGGCGAGCCCTGCCGCACCAGGTAGGCGCCTTCGATGATGACGTAGGGCGCGGTGTAGTCCATGTCGGCGCCGCGCACCGGGTCGATGGCGACGAAGGCCAGGTCGACGCTGCCCTGCTTCACCGCGTCGACCACCTGGCCGGCCGACGCGAAGGTGACCAGCTCGACCGGCACGCCCAACCGGCGGCCGGCCTCGCGCGCCAGGTCGACCGACACACCCTGCGGCGTGCCGTCGGCCGCCCGGCTGGCGAGGATGGGGTTGCGGAAGTTGATCGCCGCGCGCAGCCGGCCGCTGGGTGCCAGTTGCAGCACCGCGGCCGGTGCCGCGGTGCCGGCGCAGGCGCCCATCAGCGGTGGCAGCAGGGTAGCGGCCAGAAGTTGGCGGCGTTGCAGCAGGGACAGGGCGGTAGGGTGCATGCGGGCTCCGGGGTTGCGGGACATGCTGCGCAGCGGCCGGGGTGGTGTCAATCGCCGATGGCTGATCGCAAACACCGAGGGCCGCCGCCATCGCCCAGTGCGTAGCATGCGGGCCGGTTTCCCAGCGCCATCACGTTCCACCAAGGATCGCCCATGCGACGACGCCTGCCCATCCTCGCCCACGCCATCGCCACCGCCGCCCTGGCCGCCACGCTGGCCGTGCCGGCCCTGGCCCAGACCGTCAAGGTCACGCCGCTGGGTGGCATCGACGGCGAGTTCTGCCCGCAGGATCGGGCCTTGGTGTTCGAGGACCCGAACGGCACCCGGGTGCTCGACGACCCGGGCCGCACCGTGGCCGGTGCCGACGACCCGCGCCTGGGCAAGATCGACATCGTGCTGGTCAGCCTGAAGGAAGCGGGCATCGCTGGTGACGTGGGCCTGGCCACCGGCTACGTGCTGCGCTTCTCCAACGGCCTGGTGGCCTACCTGTCCGGCGACACCGGCATCACCGCCGACCAGGACCTGGTGGTGCGCGGCCACTACGGCGCCAAGCTGGCCGTGATGAACATCGGCGACGGCTTCACCACCGGCCCGATGGAGGCGGCCTACGTGATCAACGACCTGGTCAAGCCGGCGTCGGTGATCGCCTCCCACGCCAACGAGGTGGGCACGGTGGGCGGCAAGGTGCGCCCGGGCAGCAAGACCGAGGCTTTCATCAAGGCGGTGCGCGCACCAGTCCATGTGCCGCTGTCGGGCCGGACGATGGAGTTCGACGCCAACGGCCGCTGCACCGCGGGCTGCTGACGGATGGACCCGGGCAGCCTGTACCTGCCGCTGCGGCACACCCACATCGCCCTGGTGACCGTCAGCGGCACGCTGTTCGCGCTGCGTGGCGCGGCGGTGTGGGCCGGTGCGGCCTGGCCGATGCATGCGCTGTGGCGGCGGCTGAGCATGGTCATCGACACCTTGCTGCTGGCCGCCGGCATCGGTCTGTGGACCATCCTGCAGCTGAACCCGGCGGGCAGCCCCTGGCTGGGCGTGAAGCTGCTGCTGCTGCCGGTCTACGTGGTGCTGGGCACGCTGGCCCTGAAGCGCGGGCGCACGCCAGCCATCAAGCGCGTGGCCTACGTCGGTGCGCTGGCGGTGCTGCTGTTCATGGTGACGGTGGCGCGCAACCACCATCCGCTGGGCCTGTTGCGCGGCCTGGTCTGATCAGGCCGGATCGGCCACGCCGCGACGCCGGCGCATCGCCAGGCCGATGCGGTCCAGCGTGGCGTCGTCGAGCAGGCGCTCGGCCATCGGCAGCAGCTCGGCCTCCTCGCGGGCGATGTGGCCGGCGTAGAGCGCGATGAAGTCCTGCACCAGGGCGGCTGTCAGCGGCGCCGCATCGCCGGCGACCACCGCGGCCAGCGCAGCGCGCAGGCGCCGCCAGTGGTCTTCCAGCAGGCGGTGTTCGGCTGCCAGCGCGTGCGTCAGGTCGCGGATGCAGACCGCATCCGACCCCGCCATCGCCTCCAGCAGGGCAGGGAACAGGTCCTGCTCCTCGTCGGCATGGTGGTGCACGGCGGCGGTGTCGAAGTAGCGCAGGACCGCGGTGGCGGCCTCCTGCGCGGCGCGGTCGGCACCGTGGGCGGCCAAGTGCGGCAGCAGGCGCTGCAAGGTGCTGCACTGGGCCTGCACGCGGCCGTGGCAGGCGGCCAGCATTTCCAGCGGCACTTCGAAACCGGCGGCGGGGCTGGATTGGCCGGGCAGGGAGATTTGCATGGCGGGGATCGCAGGGCTGGGTGATGCACGGATTGTCTGCGCCCGCGCATGCCGTGGATGAGGCTGCAGTCTTGGTAGCGCTGCCACCGGCCTAGAATCCGCCGACATGGCTTCCACTCCCGCCGCCCCGAAGCGCAGCCGCCGCGGCAGCGGTGCGGTGACGCTGCACGACGTGGCGCGGCTGGCGGGCGTGGCGCCGATCACCGCGTCGCGGGCGCTGAAGACGCCGCAGCAGGTGTCCGACGACGTGCGCAAGCGTGTGGCCGACGCCGTCGCCCGCACCGGCTACGTGCCCAACCTGCTGGCCGGCGGCCTGGCGTCCACCCGCAGCCGGCTGGTGGCGGCGGTGGTGCCCACGATCTCGGGCCAGGTGTTCCTGGAGACGGTGCAGTCGCTGACCGAGTCGCTGGCCGCCCAGGGCTACCAGCTGATGCTGGGCCAGGCCGGCTACGGCGGTGATCGCGAGGACGCGCTGCTGGAGGCGATCATCGGCCGCCGGCCCGACGGCATCGTGCTCACCGGCATCCTGCATTCGGCCGAGGGCCGGCGCCGCTTGCTGGGCGCGGGCATTCCGGTGGTCGAGACCTGGGACCTGACGCCCACGCCGATCGACATGCTGGTCGGCTTCTCGCACAGCGAGGTGGGGCGGGCGGTGGCGCGCTACCTGCACGGCCGTGGCTGGCGCCGCCTGGCGGTGGTGGCGGGTGATGACGAGCGCGCCGGCCGGCGTGTCGATGCCTTCTGCGCCGAGGCGCGCGCCCTGGGCCTGGCCGACGCGGTGGTGGCCCGGGTGCCGACCCCGACCACGCTGCAGCGCGGCCGCGACGGCCTGGCCACGGTGCTGGCCGTGGCGCCGGATGTCGACGGCGTCTTCTGCAGCAGCGACCTGCTGGCCCTGGGCGTGATGACCGAGGCCCGCGTGCGTGGGCTGGACGTGCCCGGGCGGCTGGGCGTGGTGGGCTTCGGCGACCTGGAATTCGCCGCCGCGCTGGCGCCGTCGCTGACCACGGTGCACATCAAGGGCGCGGCCATCGGCCGCCAGGCGGCGCAGTTCATCGTCGACCGGGCCGAAGGGCGCGCCGTGGCCCAGCCCATCGTCGACATCGGCTTTCACATCGTCGAGCGCGCCAGCGCCTGATCCGGGTTTTCACGGAGTCAGCTGGCATTGTGATGCGCGACCGGTAGCGCTACCATTTGTGGCTGAGTTGGTAGCGCTACCTATCGCCTGGCGCCTTCAAGGAGACACTGCATGAACGCCTTCACCCGCACCCTGGCCGGCCTGACGCTGGCGCTGGCCGCCACCGGCGCGGCCCTGGCCCAGGCCTGGCCCAGCAAGCCCGTGACCCTGCTGGTGCCGTTCCCGCCCGGCGGGTCCACCGACATGATTGCCCGCACCCTGGGCACCAAGCTGCAGGAAAAGCTGGGTGGCACCTTCCTCGTCACCAACCAGGCCGGTGCCGGCGGCACGGTGGGCGCGGCGGCGGCCAAGCGGGCGGCGCCCGATGGCTACACCATCTTCGTCTCGTCGCTGGGCCCCTTCGTCATCGGCCCGCACCTGATCAAGAACGCCGGCTACGACCCGCTGAAGGACTTCGACTACATCAGCGTGGCGGTGCAGGCGCCCAACATCCTGGCGGTGCCGGCCGCGTCGCCGCACAAGAGCGTGGCCGACGTGCTGGCCTTCCACAAGGCCAACCCCGGCAAGATGAGCTTCGCCTCGGCCGGCAACGGCAGCAGCGACCACCTCACGGCCGAGCTGTTCTGGCAGGAGACCAAGACCACCGGCCTGCACATCCCCTACAAGGGCGGCGCGCCGGCGATGAGCGACCTGCTGGGCGGCCAGGTCGACGCCACCTTCATGAACATCAACACCGGCCTGCCCAACGTCAAGGCCGGCAAGCTGCGCGCCCTGGCCATCACCAGCACCAAGCGCTCGCCGCTGCTGCCCGACGTGCCGACCATGGACGAGCTGGGCTACAAGGGCGTCACCGTCAACTCGTGGCAGGCGGTGGCCGCGCCCAAGGGGCTGCCGGCCGACATCAAGGCCAAGCTGCACGACGCCATCGTCGCCGCGCTGAACGACCCGGCTGTCAAGCCCAAGCTGCTGGAGCTGGGCTTCGAGATCGTGGCCAACACGCCCGAGCAGTTCACCGCCTTCCAGGCTGCCGAGTTCGCGCGCTGGAAGAAGGTGATCGAGGTCGGCAAGATCACCGCAGATTGAGGGTGGCGCGATGAGCTTGTCCAGCACCCCCGTCATCACCTCGCTGCGCGCCATCCCGGTGGCGGGCCGCGACAGCATGCTGATGAACCTGAGCGGCGCGCACGGCCCGTTCTTCACCCGCAACCTGCTGCTGCTGACCGACAGCGCGGGGAACACCGGCGTGGGCGAGGTGCCCGGCGGCGAGAAGATCCGCCAGACGCTGGAAGATGCAGCCGCCTTCGTCGTGGGCCAGCCGATCGGCGCCCATGCCGGCCTGCTGCGGCAGGTGCAGCAGACTTTCGCTGACCGCGACAGCGGTGGCCGCGGCCTGCAGACCTTCGACCTGCGCACCACCATCCACGCCGTCACCGCCATCGAATCGGCCCTGCTCGACCTGCTGGGCCAGCACCTGGGTGTGCCGGTGGCGGCCCTGCTGGGCGAGGGCCAGCAGCGCGACGCGGTGGAGATGCTGGGCTACCTGTTCTACGTCGGCGACCGGCGCAAGACCGACCTGCCGTATGCCAATGGCAGCCTGGAACCGGACGATGCCTGGTGCCGTCTGCGCCACCAGGAAGCGATGACGCCCGAGGCCATCGTGCGCCTGGCCGAGGCCGCCCGGGCGCGCTACGGCTTCAACGACTTCAAGCTCAAGGGCGGCGTGCTGGCCGGTGATGCCGAGGTCGACGCGGTGACGGCGATCCACGAGCGGTTTCCGGCGGCCCGCGTCACGCTGGACCCGAACGGCGGCTGGCTGCTGAAGGATGCGATCCGCCTGGGTGAGCGC
Source organism: uncultured Aquabacterium sp. (assembly GCA_937864045.1). Lineage (GTDB taxonomy): Bacteria > Pseudomonadota > Gammaproteobacteria > Burkholderiales > Burkholderiaceae_C > Pseudaquabacterium. The sequence continues at coordinate 13,014 of CALMIF010000255.1, forward strand.
ATGCGCGGGATCGTCGCCTATGCCGAGGACCCCTGCGGCGCCGAAGACGGCTTCAGCGGTCGCGAGGTGATGGCCGAGTTCCGCCGCGCCACCGGCCTGCCCACGGCCACCAACATGGTGGCCACCGACTGGCGCCAGCTCAGCCACGCGCTGAGCCTGCAGTCGGTCGACATTCCGCTGGCCGACCCGCACTTCTGGACCATGGCCGGCAGCGTGCGCGTGGCCCAGACCTGCCGCGACTGGGGCCTGACCTGGGGCAGCCACTCCAACAACCACTTCGACGTC
>CALMIF010000256.1 GCA_937864045.1 uncultured Aquabacterium sp.
GGGCCCTGGGCCAGGTCGCAGCGGCTGAGGCGGCCCGACGACGGCCGCGCCTGGCCGGCGTCGTCCAGCGTCTCGGCATTGATGCGCCACTGGATCGCCACGCCGTGCGCGGCGGGCGGGTGTGCGGGGTCCAGGCCCAGCTGGGCCAGCGTCTGCCCGGCGGCCACGGCGATCTGCGCGGCCACCAGGTCGACGCCGGTCACCGCTTCGGTGACGGTGTGCTCCACCTGCAGCCGCGGGTTGGCTTCGATGAAGACCAGCGGCAGGTCGGGCGAGTCGTTGTCGACCAGGAACTCGAAGGTGCCCAGGCCGCGGTAGCTGCTGGCCTGCGCCAGCCGCAGCGCCGCGTCGATCAGTTGCTGGCGGATGGCCGGGTTCAGCCCCGGGCTGGGCGCGATCTCGACCAGCTTCTGGAAGCGCCGCTGCAGCGTGCATTCGCGCTCGCCCAGCGCCATCACCTGGCGGCCGTCGCCCAGCACCTGCACTTCCAGGTGCCGGGCGCGCGGGATCAGCCGCTCGGCATAGACCGCGCCCACGCCGAAGGCGGCCAGCGCCTCGGCGCTGCAGCGGGCGTAGGCCTCGGGCAGGGCAGCCGGGTCGGTGACGGCGCGCATGCCGCGCCCGCCGCCGCCGGCCACGGCCTTGAGCATCAGGCCGCAGGCGGGGTTGCGGGCACGCTGCTCGGCGAAGAAGGCGGTGACGTCGTCGAGCGTGGCAGTACCGGTGCCCGGCAGCAGCGGCACGCCGTGCTCGGCGGCCAGGGCGCGGGCGCTGGCCTTGTCACCGAACAGGGCCAGCTGCGCCGGCGTGGGGCCGATGAAGACCAGGCCGGCATCGGCGCAGGCCTGGGCGAAGTCGGCGCGCTCGCTCAGGAAGCCGTAGCCCGGGTGCACGGCGTCGCAGCCCTGGGCGCGGGCGGCGGCGATCAGCGAGGCGATGTCGAGGTAGGCGGCCGGGCCGGTGGCGTCCAGCGCCACGGCGGTGTCGGCCAGCTGCGTGTGCAGCGCGCCGGCATCGTCGCGGGAGAACACCGCCACCGTGGCGATGCCGAGGTCTTGCGCGGCGCGGGCGATGCGCACCGCCACTTCGCCGCGGTTGGCGATGAGGAGTTTCTGGAACATGGTGCGGCCGATGCTAGGGGCCGCACGGTGTCAGTCGCGTCGCGTTGGTGATCCGGTCAGCCGTTGGCGCCGACGATTCCAAAGCGCCAGCGCCAATCCGCCCCCAGCAAGAAGGGCCCAGCCAGCCGGCTCGGGCACCGGGGTGGTGGTGTACACGGTACCGCTGGCGCCGACCACGCTGGCCAGCTGCACCGTGGCGCCGCTGGCCGTCAGGCCCCGCGCGCCGACGACCTGCGCCGTGTGGCCGAAGTCGGCGGTGACGTCGTACAGGCCGCCGCCGTCCAGCCACTGATCCTGGGCGAAGTCCATCTCGGCGCGGCTGTAGAGCGAGAACTGGAAGTTCACCACGCCGTCGACCACCAGCAGCGGCCTCGACCAGACGGTCATGTCCACCTGCTGGGTGGGGAACGAACTGCTGAACGTGTTGTAGTCGAAGCTGAGCGTGCGCGTGGCATAGGCGGTGTTCGACCACTGCCAGGCCTGGTTGCCGTCGCGCTGGTCCAGCTGCACGCTGGCGTATTGCAGCGAGGCGGCGTCCCCGCCGTTGTTGGCGGCGGCGAAGCTGCCGTCGATGCGCAGCTGGAACTGCACCCAGGTGGCGCCCGGCGTCGTGATCCGGGCTGAGTCGGTCAAGGTGGCATTGGCCTGCAGCGAGTAGCCGTCGGGCATGCCGCCTGGATTCAGCGCGCCCATCCCATCGGCATAGGTGGGGTTGCCGCGCCGGGCCACCGGGTTGTCCACGGTGATGTGCGAATGGGTGCGCAGGCGGCCGCCACCTGCGTCGGCCCAGCCGTCGTAGCTGAACGTGGTGACACCGGCCTGGCCCTGGCTGTCGACCACGTCGAAGGACAGGCTGCCGCCGAGCGTGATCGGGGTGGGGCTGTTCCAGTCGTAGACGGTGACGGGCCGTTGCCAGACGTTGGCGGACAGCAGGTCAGCGCTGACTTCGGCGAAGGTTCCGCTGGCCGCCAGGGCGGCAGGGCCGGGCAGGGCGAGCGCACTTGCCAGCAGGAGGGAGTGGGCGCGGAGGTGAGGAAGTGGTGTCGGGCGCATGGTCGATGGGTGGGGGTCGCAAGTGGTTGAGCTGACGGTGTGGCGAGTGCGTCGGCCAGGCCGGTGGTGCTGCGGCAACCTCGGTTCAACGGACAGGACATCTTGCGTGATGGTGGCGTGGTTGGCATGACCAGCCCCCGCAGGTGCGGGGCGCCTGCAGACTGTCACCGGCAACACGAAGCCCGCCCGGAGCCGGTCGGGTGTGCCTTCGGTCGGGCCGTCAAACTCGAGGCCGCCATTGGCGGCGGCAGTCAGCTCGCCCGCTCGCAGGCCGATGGCGTGACCAGGCGCGGTGTCAGGCCACCGTGCGCACCTCGCCGCTACCGTGCAGGTTGCTGACGCAGCGCCCGCACAGCCCCAGGTAGGCGCCGCCGCCCGTGTCCTGGCCGACATCGCTGCGGTAGTGCCAGCAGCGCTCGCACTTGGTGGCACTGCTGGCGCGCACGGCGACGGCGAGTGCATCACCGGCGACCAGCGTGGCCGCCGAGGTGATGAAGACGAACTTCAGGTCCTCACCCAGGCTGGCCAGCAGGGCATGGGTTTCGGGCGGTGCAGTCACCGTCACCTCGGCCTGCAGCGACGCACCCACGCCACCGGTGCTGCGCAGGTCCTCGATGGCCTTGTTCACCGCCTCGCGCACGCTGCGCACGGCCGCCCACTTGGCCAGCAGCGCGGCGTCCGGCGTGGCAAGCGGCCAGTAGGTCTGCTTGAAGATCGAGCCACGGCCGGGCGCGAACACCGCCCAGGCTTCCTCGGCGGTGAAGCTGAGGAAGGGCGCCATCCAGCGCAGCATGGCTTGCGTGATGTGCCACAGCGCGGTCTGTGCGCTGCGCCGGGCCAGGCTCTTGGGCGCGGTGGTGTACAGGCGGTCCTTCAGCACGTCGAGGTAGAAGGCACCCAGGTCTTCGGAGCAATAGACCTGCAGCTTGGCCACCACCGGGTGGAACTCGTAGACCTGGAAGTGCGCCAGGATCTCGTCCTGCAGTTCGCTGGCGCGCGCCAGGGCGAAACGGTCGACCTCCAGCAGTTCGTCGGGGCCCACGCTGTCGTTGGCCACGTCGAAGTCGCTCACGTTGGCCAGCAGGAAGCGCAGCGTGTTGCGGATGCGGCGGTAGCCGTCGACCACCCGGGCCAGGATCTTGTCGTCGCCGGCGATGTCGCCCGAGTAGTCGCTGGCAGCCACCCACAGGCGGATGATCTCGGCGCCCAGCTTCTGGTTGATGACCTGCGGCTCGATGCCGTTGTTCAGGCTCTTGCTCATCTTGCGGCCCTGGCTGTCCACGGTGAAGCCGTGGGTCAGCAGGCCGCGGTAGGGCGCGTGGCCGTGCAGGGCGCAGCTGAGCAGCAGGCTGCTGTGGAACCAGCCGCGGTGCTGGTCATGGCCTTCCAGGTACAGGTCGGCCTCGGGGCCGCTGTCGTGGTGGCCCAGCGAGCCATGGGCATCGGCATGGGTGCCGCGCAGCACGTGCATGAAAGTGCTGCCGGAGTCGAACCACACCTCCAGGATGTCGCTGCTCTTGGTGTAGTGCGGTGCGTCCTCGGCGCCGAGGATTTCCTCGGTCGTCGCCCGGCTCCAGGCCTCGATGCCGCCCTGCTCCACGATGTCGGCGGCCTGGTCCAGGATGGCCATGGTCCGCGGGTGCAGTTCGC
>CALMIF010000257.1 GCA_937864045.1 uncultured Aquabacterium sp.
GGCCCAGCCGAAGAACAGGCTGCCCAGCACGTTGAAGCCGCCGATCATGCCCAGCACCTGGGCGCTGAGCATCGGGTCCATGCCGCAGATGGCCAGGTACGCCGGCAGGTGCGTGGTGAGGAAGACCAGCTGCATGCCGCAGACGAAGTAGGCGCCCGACATCACCAGGAAGGGCGTCGAGCGCAGCGCCTGGCCCAGCACCTGGCGGGCGCTGTCGCCGTCGGCCGAGCCGGCCGCCGGCTTGGGCAAGGGCACCTTGTCGGCACGCCCGGCGATCCAGGCCGCCGGCAGCATGATCAGCGCCAGCACCGCGAAGCCGCCGACGCCCCAGCGCCAACCTTGGGCCGCGGCCAGGCTCTGGCCGATGGGCGCGGCGACCATCGCGCCCAGCGAGCCCATCGCCGACACCACGCCCAGCACCAGGCTGCGGCTGGCTGGCGGCACCACGCGGGTGGCGACCGACAGCGTGAGCGCCGAGCCGGTGCAGGCCAGCGACGCGCCGATCATCACGCCAGCACTCAGCACCACCGCCAGCAGCCCCTGCGCGCTGGCCAGCAGCACCAGGGCGGCGACGTACAGCGCGCCGCCGGCCAGCATCAGCGGGCGAAAGCCGATGCGCGCCGCGCAGGCGCCGGCCAGCGGCTGCAGCAGCCCCCAGGCCAGGTTCTGCACCGCCACCGCGGCGGTGAAGTCGGCCACGCTGATGCCGATGGACTGCGGCCCGCCGGTCATCGGCGGCATGAACAGGCCCAGGCTCTGGCGCAGGCCGAGGCTCAGGCTCAAGACGGTCGCCGCGCCGACCAGGATCGGCCACACGGGCCGAAGCGAGGCCAGACCGGACGCAGGCGCGGCGCTCAAGCCGGTCGCCTGTTCAACCCGCACCAGCGGGCGATGTACAGCGCCAGCACCGCGGTCACCCGCTGCATGCTGGCCAGCGACACCCATTCGTCGATGCCGTGGATGTCGGCGCCGTTGGGCCCGTAGCAGGTGCTGGGGATCTGGCCGTAGAGGTGGAAGAAGCGCACATCGGTGGTGGCCGGCGTGGCGTTCAGCGGCGGCTCGGCGCCGGCGATGTCGCGGTGCGCCTGCATCAGCGCCTGGATGGCCGGCTGCTGCACGTCGACCACGCAGCCCTGGGCCTGGAAGCCCTGGTAGCTGACGGTGTACTTCAGGCTGTCGCTGCCGCTCTGCTGCACGAAGCGGGCATGGCTGGCGGCCAGGTGGGCCTCGACCTCGGCGCGCACCTCGGCCGGCGTGCGGCCGGGGTAGAAGCCCAGGCGCATGTCGACGCGGCAATGCGTGGGCACGCTGCTCGTCCACTCGCCGCCCGAGATCCGGCCCAGGTTGAAGTTGATCGGGTGCGGGTGGCCGGCATAACAGGCATGGCGGTTGGCCGGGCGGTTCCAGGCGGTTTCCAGCTCGCGCAGCCACTCGACCATCTGCTGCGCATAGCCGATGGCCGACAGCCCGGTGTGCGCCACCGAGGCATGCACCGGCAGGCCGTGCACGTCGATGGTCAGCCACATCACGCCCATCTGCGCGCTCATCACGCCTTCGAAGGGCTCGGGGATGATGGCTGCGTCGGCGGTGTAGCCCTCGACCAGGCAGGCCAGCGCGCCGTTGCCGGTGCATTCCTCCTCCACCACGCTCTGCAGGTAGACCGGGGCGGCGGGCTCGTAGCCCAGGTTGCGCAGCGCGCGGAAGGCCTGCGTGTAGGCGACGATGCCGGCCTTCATGTCGGCGCTGCCGCGGCCGTAGAGCCGACCTGTCAATGGATGGCCCTCGATGCGCGGCGCGAACGGCGGCGTCGACCACAGGCTGTCGGTGCCCACCGGCACCACGTCGATGTGGCCGTTGAGGATGAGGCTCTTGCCGCGCACCGGGCCGGCCGGCTGGTGGATGCCCACCACGTTGCGGCGGCCGGCATACGGCAGGATGGACGGCGAATAGCCCGGGTGGTCCTTGATCTTGGCCTCGTCGACCTCGAATTCATGCACCTTGAGGCCCAGCCCGGCGAACTGCTGCGCCATCAGCGCCTGCGCGCCGGCCTCGTCGCCCAGCAGCGAGGGCTGCGCGACCAGATCGGACAGCAGCGCCACCGAGGCGGGCTGCAGCGCGGCCACGGCGTCGAGGATCTGCTGCTCGGTCAGCGGGTTCAGGGTCTGCGCGTCCATGGGGGCTCCTTCGGGTGGCTGTGGGCCGGGGCGCTGTGCATGATGCATGCCACCGGTTGTCCCGGCCCGCACCTTCCCAGGAACCCCCCATGACTGCATTCAC
>CALMIF010000258.1 GCA_937864045.1 uncultured Aquabacterium sp.
CGCTGTACGACAGCCAGTCCATGCGCGACTTCGTGGGCATCGACCTGTCGCGCGAATCAGTGCCTGACGCCACGACGCTGCTGAAGTTCCGACGCCTGCTGCTGGCCAACGAGCTGACCAAGACGCTGTTCGACGAGATCAACACACACTTGGCCGAGAAAGGGTTGCTGATGCGCGCGGGCACCATCGTGGACGCCACGATCATCGCAGCGCCCAGTTCGACGAAGAACGCCAAGGGCGAGCGCGACCCCGACATGCACCAGGCGAAGAAGGGCAACCAGTGGCACTTCGGGATGAAGGCGCACATCGGGGTGGACGCCGAGTCCGGACTGGTGCACACGGTCATCGGCACGGCGGCCAATGTCAACGACGTGACCCAGGCCAGCGCGCTGCTGCACGGGCAGGAGAAGTCGGCCTTCGGTGATGCCGGCTACCGTGGCGCGGACAAGCGACCCGAAGCCCAAGGGCCGACCTGGTTCATCGCCATGCAGCCGGGCAAGCGCCGGGCGTTGGACCTGACGAAGAAGTGGGCGCGACTGCTGGAGAAGGCCGAGCAGTTGAAGGCCAGCGTGCGCGCCAAGGTCGAGCACCCGCTTCATGTGGTGAAGAACCTGTTCCGCCATCGCAAGGTCCGCTATAAGGGACTGGCGAAGAACCAGGGGCAGTTGTTCGCGCTGTTCGGGCTGGCCAATCTGGTGATCGCCAAGCGATCGTTGATGGACCTCCAGGCCCGCGGTGCGTCTTGAGCAAGCAGATTGGCCCGGAAAGGGCCGAAGGCGAGTCCGCATACCGGCCGATCGGGCACGAATCGGCTGCGTTCAGCCAACGATCGAGATCCGGCTCCGAGTTGGCCGCTCAGCTTGGCCATTGATCAGCGCGTCCCAAGGCCGGCGAACCCGGCTGCCATCAGGGCGCCAAGGCTTGGTGCGACCGGCAGGAATCGAACCTGCGACGTAGCCTTCGGAGGGCTGCATGATATCCACTTCACCACGGTCGCGGCGGGGGATCGAACCGTGCATTCTATGCCACGGCTGAGGGCGTTGTGGCTTCCGGTCATCGGGCATCTGCGGGGCACAGTCCCAGCCCTTCTATAATCCGCGGGTTCGGCCCGGGCGGGCTTGCGGCGGATCAAGCCGGAGCAAGCCCCTTGCAGTCCGGCGCCGCAACCGACACGAACCGCGCGACAGGCATCGCGCGACACGTTCCGCACCCATCCGAGCGCACCCCCGAGGACCCCATGAGCGACGCCCAGCACACCGAGCACGAAGCCAACCACGAAGGCCCGATCCGCACGCCCAAGCAGCTCATCACGGCCGTGGTGGCCTCGTTCGTGGTGCCGGTGACGATCATCATCATGCTGGCCAACTTCGTCGACTTCGGCGGCAAGGCCGGCGCGGGCAGCGACGGCATGTCGGCCGAGGCCGTGGCCCGCCGCATCCAGCCGGTGGGCTCGATCGTTGTGAAGGACGCCTCAGGCCCCGCCGTGCTGCGCGCCGGCGAGGAAGTCTTCAAGGCCCAGTGCGCCGCCTGCCACGCCAGCGGCGCCGCCGGTGCGCCCAAGGTCGGCGATGCCGCCGCCTGGGGCCCGCGCGTGAAGAACGGCTACGAGGCGCTGCTCACGTCGGCCCTGAAGGGCAAGAACGCGATGGGCGCCCAGGGCGGCGGCGAGTTCAGCGATGTCGAGATCGGCCGCGCGGTGGTCTACATGGCCAACCAGGGCGGCGCCAAGTTCGCCGAGCCGGCAGCGCCCGCGGCCTCGGCCGCATCGGCACCCGACGCCGCCGCGTCGAAGTAAACCGCACGCCGCGCCCACGCGCGGCCGCGTCGGACGATCAGCCGCCTGCGGGCGGCTTTTTCACGCCTGCGCGGCGTCAGCCGGCTGCGGGTCGCGCACGAAGCCGAAGCGCTGCGGCGCGGCCTCGGCGTCCAGCGGCTGCGGGTGCCACAGGCCCTGCTCGATGGCGCGGGCGGCGTCGAGCATGTCCTGGCTGTGCACGATGCCGAAGCCCAGGTCGGTGTCCAGGTAGAGCCGGCCGTCGTCGTCGAGCCAGCAGCTGCGCACCTCGGCTGCAAGGCCGGTGTGGCTGCTGAGGTCGGGCGCGGCGGCGGCCGTGTCATCGGGCCAGCGCACGCGCCACACCCAGGGCGCGGCTTCGAGTTGCACGTAGACACGCTGGGGGCCGTTCTGGAAGTGCCATGCGCCGTGGGCGTCGGCCTGGTAGTTGCGGGCGATGAACGCCTTGAGCTTGTCGTGTTCGATGCGGCTGCCCTTGACCCGCGGAAACGGCCCGGCCGCCTGGATGCGGTCGTCGCGCATGTACCAGTCGCCGCGCGCGTCCAGCGCCAGCCAGCGGTAGCAGTCCGGCACGTTGGGCCACTTCTTCAGCGCTGCCTTGACGATGTCGTCCATGGTGTTTCCCGGTGTTCAGCGGTGTTGGGCGAGCCAGCCTGCCACGGCCTGCGGCAGGGCGTGCACATGGCCGGGGAATCGCCCTTGCGGGAAGCCGACATGGCCGCCGTGCGCCGGCTGCCACAGCGTCACCCAGCGGGTGGCATCGGCCTCCCCGGGCAGGGATGCGGCGGGCACGAACGGGTCGTTCAGCGCATTGATCACCAGGGCCGGGATGCGGATGCGGCCCAGGTGCGGCCGGGCCGAGGCGCGGTGCCAGTAGTCCTCGGTGTTCTTGAAGCCGTGCAGCGGCGCGGTGAACAGGTTGTCGAACTGGTACAGGTCGCGGGCAGCCAGCAGGGCGTCGCGGTCGAACAGGCCGGGGTGCTGGGCCAGCTTCGCCAGCGCCTTGGGCTTCATCGTCCGCAGGAACATGCGGGTGTAGACCTGCCGGTTGAAGCCGCGGCCGATGGCATGGCCGCTGGCGGCCAGGTCCAGCGGCGAGCACACCGACACCACTGCGCCGGCGGTGGCCGCGGCGCTGGCGCCAGCCTCCTGCGCCCAGCGCATCAGCGCATTGCCGCCCAGCGAGATGCCCACGGCCTGCAGCGGCGCGCTGCTGCGCAAGCGCAGGCGGCCGAGGATCCAGCCGATCTCTTCGAAATCGCCCGAGTGGTAGGCCCTCGGCCCCAGGTTCAGCGGGCCCGAGCAGCCGCGGAAGTGCGGCACCACCAGGCGCACGCCGGCGTCGGCCGCCCAGTGGGCAAAGGCGCGGGCGTAATGGCTGGCCGACGAACCTTCCAGGCCGTGGAACAGCACCAGCAGCGGGGCGTCGGCAGCCGCCGGTGCATCGAGCGTGTCGACCTCGATGAAGTCGCCGTCCGGCGTGGTCCAGCGTTCACGCTGCCAGCGCGGGGGCGGCAGCGGGCGCGGTGCGTGGCGGCTCAGCTTGGCCGCCCAGATCGTCTGCGCGTGGCCGCCCGGCAGCCACCAGGGCGCGCGGAATGCCTGCATCACCGCGGTCAGTGCAGCACCGACGGCGCCTCGACGATCTCCGGCGTCTCCTGCGCGGTGCCGGGGCTGGCGTGGTGGGCCACCATGCGCCAGCCCTGCGCCGTCTTCAGGTACACGTTGGTGGCGACCACATGGCCGGTGCGCACGCCCTCGCTGGTGTGCAGTTCCACCCGCTCGACCAGGTTGTGCACGGCGCTGTCGATCGAGTGCACGCGCCGCACGCGCTCGGCCTGCACGTGGATGCGCCCGCTGCTGGCGAACACCGCCTCGAAGGCCAGGCGGATCGCCACCGCGCCCACCACCCGCGGGCCGCCGGGGTGCACGCAGAACACCTCGTCGTCGTCGGCCCACAGCGCCATCAGCTTGTCCAGGTCGGCCTCGCGCAGTGCCTCGTAGAACTGGGCCTCGACATCGTCGGGCGAGGCCAGCAGGTGCGCGGCGTGGGGCTTGTTGATCGGCATGGCAGCTGGCGTCAGCGCAGGCTCATTTGAAGATCACGGACTTGTGCCCGTTCATCAGCACGCGGCGTTCCACGTGCCAGCGCACGGCGCGCGCCAGCACCACGCATTCGACGTCGCGGCCCACGGCGGTGATGGCCTCGGCCGACATCGCATGGTCCACGCGCTCGACGTCCTGCTCGATGATCGGGCCTTCGTCGAGGTCGGCGGTGACGTAGTGGGCGGTCGCGCCGATCAGCTTGACGCCGCGGGCATGGGCCTGGAAGTACGGTTTGGCGCCCTTGAAGCTGGGCAGGAAGCTGTGGTGGATGTTGATCGCCCGGCCCTTGAGCGCGGCGCAGAACTCGGGGCTGAGGATCTGCATGTAGCGCGCCAGCACCACCAGGTCGATGCGCTCGCGCTCGACGATGGCCTCGACCTGCAGCTCCTGCGCGCGCTTGGTGGCGGCGTCGGCGCCGGTGGGCAGCGGCAGGTGGTGGAAGGGGATGCCGTAGCTCTCGGCCAGCGCCGCGTAGGTCGTGTGGTTGCTGACGATGGCCGGGATGTCCACCGCCAGCTGGCCGCTCTTCCAGCGGAACAGCAGGTCGTTCAGGCAGTGGCCGTGGTTGCTGACCATCAGCAGCAGGCGGGCGCGCTGGGCCACGGCGTGGAAGCGCGCGTCCATGCCGTGCTGGGTGCGCACATGGCTGAACAGCTTGTCCAGCGTGGCCACGTCGGCCAGGTGCTCGGGCGCGGCGAAATGCACGCGCATGAAGAACAGGCCCGTGGCGTCCTCGCCGTCGACGTCGCCGAACTGCTGCGAGTCGATGATGTTGCAGCCGGCCTGGTACAGCAGGCCGGAGACGGCATAGACGATGCCCGTGGTGTCCCGGCAGGCCAGGGTGAGGATGAATTCGTGCTGTCGGGGCATGGGGCCGGGCCTGCGGTGGTCGTTGGCGCCGTGGCGGCGCCGGCGCGCGTCAGTGCGCGTGGAGCTTTTCGCCGGCCTTCAGCCGGTAGACGGTGCCGCAGTACGGGCACTTGCCTTCGCCGGTGGTGGCCACGTCGATGAACACCTTGGGGTGGGTGCTCCACAGCGCCATCTTCGGATTGGGGCAGGCCACCACGCCGGGGCCCTGCACGTCGTGCGCGGTCACTTCGACCACGGCTGCTTGCTGCTTGCTCATCGCGTCAATCCTTGGTCAGACCTTGGTGAGCCAGTCCGCGTACTTCGGATTGCGGCCGTTGACGATGTCGAAGAAGGCCGCCTGGATCTTCTCGGTGATCGGCCCGCGGCTGCCGCGGCCGATGGTGATGCGGTCGAGTTCGCGGATCGGCGTCACCTCGGCGGCGGTGCCGGTGAAGAAGGCCTCGTCGCAGA
>CALMIF010000259.1 GCA_937864045.1 uncultured Aquabacterium sp.
GCCGAGGTGCAGCGCGCCGGTGGGGCGCATGCCGGAGAGAACGCGGGGTCGCATGGCTTGGAAGGCTCCGTCAGGGGAGGGCGGATTCTCGCAGAGCAGGGCACTTACACTCCGCGCCCTCATGGCCCAGCGCATCGTCCTCCTCGTCTCCGGCCGCGGCAGCAATGCCGAGGCCATCGTGCGGGCCTGTGCCGCCGACGCCTGGCCGGCGCAGGTGGTCGCGCTCATCAGCAACCGGCCCGGCGCCGGCGCACTGGACTTCGCTGCCCGGCAGGGCATCGCCACCGCGGTGGTCGACCACACGCTGCACGCCGGCCGCGAGGCCTTCGACGCCGAACTGGCGCGGGTGATCGATGGCTTCGCGCCGACCCTGGTGGTGCTGGCCGGCTTCATGCGCATCCTCAGCGACGGTTTCGTGGCGCACTATGCCGGCCGGCTGCTGAACATCCACCCCTCGCTGCTGCCGGCGTTCCCGGGCCTGCACACGCATCGGCGGGCGATCGAGGCCGGTTGCAAGCTGGCCGGCGCCACGGTGCATTTCGTCACCGCCACGCTGGACCACGGCCCCATCGTCGCCCAGGCCGCCGTGCCGGTGCTGGCCGACGACACGCCCGAGGCGCTGTCAGCCCGGGTGCTGGTGGCCGAGCACCGGCTGTATCCGCTGGCGGTGCGCTGGTTCATCGAGGGTGCGCTGCAGGTCGGCGCCGATGGCGTGGTGCGCCACGCCGGCGGGGCGTCTCAGCTCCTGCTGGCCTGATCGACCAGGGTGAAGCGCGGCCGCTCGACGCCGTCGATCACCACGGTCTCGAAGAACATCGCCCAGGGTCGCACCCACAGCGCGCCCTCGCCATACAGCGGCCTGTAGAGCGCCAACACCTCCAGCGTCTCGCTGTGGCGCACCGCGCCGACCAGGTCGTACAGGTTGCCCTTGTCGTGGCGGTAGCGTCCGGCGGGCACGGCGGGCAGCGGCGGCAGGTCGTCGGCGCGTTTCGGCTTGTGTGCAGACATGGCGGGGATAATCGCACGATGCATCCAAATGCCCTGCTGGACCTGGCCACCGAGCTGTTGCGCTCTGTCCTGAAGCTCGACGCCCCGGCCGACAGCATCGTTTCCGCCTTCTTCAAGCGCCACCGCGCCCTGGGCCCGCGTGAGCGCCACGCCCTGGCCGAGACCGCCTACAGCGTGCTGCGCCGCCGCCCGCTGCTGCAGCACCTGGCGCAAAGCGGCACCGGCGCGCTGGAGCGGCGCCTGGCGATCCTGGCCTGGTCGGGCGATGCCAACCTGCTCAAGGGCGCGCTGGGGCCCAACGAGGCGCAGTGGCGCCAGCAGGTGCGGGCGCTGGACCCGGCGGGCTTCTCCGAGAAATACCGCCACAACCTGCCCGACTGGCTGGCCGCCGCGCTGCGCCAGCAACTGGGCGACGAGGCCTTCTGGCCGCTGGTGGCCGCGCTGGACGAACCCGCGCCGCTGGACCTGCGCGTCAACGTGCTCAAGGCCAAGCGCGACGAGATGCTCTCGCAGCTCAACCAGGCCGGCCTGCGTGCTGCCGCCACGCCGTTCTCGCCCTGGGGCATCCGCGTGCCGGGCAAGCCGGCGCTGCAGAAGATCGACGCCTTCGTGCATGGCGCCATCGAGGTGCAGGACGAGGGCAGCCAGCTGCTGGCCCTGCTGACCGATGCCAAGCGCGGCGAGATGGTGGTCGACTTCTGTGCCGGCGCCGGTGGCAAGACCCTGGCCCTGGGCGCAGCGATGCGCTCGACCGGGCGCTTGTATGCCTTCGACGTCAACGGCCACCGGCTCGATGCGCTCAAGCCGCGCATGGCGCGCAGCGGGCTGAGCAACGTGCATCCGGCCCAGATCGCCCACGAGCGCGACGAGCGCATCAAGCGCCTGGCCGGCAAGATCGATCGCGTGCTGGTCGATGCACCGTGCTCCGGCCTGGGCACGCTGCGCCGCAACCCGGACCTGAAATGGCGCCAGAGCCCGCAGGCGGTGGCCGAGCTCACCGTCAAGCAGGCGGCCATCCTCGACAGCGCGCAGCGGCTGGTGAAGTCCGGCGGGCGCCTGGTCTACGCCACCTGCAGCCTGCTGCGCGACGAGAACGAGGCCATTGCCGAGGCCTTCGGCGCCGCCCACCCCGACTTCGTGCCGCTGCCGGCGGCCGAAGCCCTGGCCGACGCGCATGTGGACCGCGCCGACGAACTGGTCAGCGGCCCCTACTTGCGGCTGTGGCCCAGCGTGCACGGCACCGACGGCTTCTTCGCCGCGGTCTGGCAGCGCAAGTAGGCCACCTGCGCCGGCCTGCACCCGCCGGCTTGATCTGGCGCAAGCCTGCTGCGTTGCGTCGCGGCGCCTCGGCCCCATCTGCCGAACTGCGCGGTTTCCAGTACGCACAATCCGCAGCGGGCCCCGGAGGGGGCTCACCTACAATCGTCGATCCGCCGTTTTTCCGGCGGGCAAGGCTGAACAAGGCTAACTGATGGAACAACTCTCTACCGTGTGGCTGGCCCTGGTTGACTGGCTCGCCAACGGCCTGTGGTCCAGCGCCACCTGGTGGCAGGTGCTGCTGGTGACGCTGGTGATGACGCACTTCACCATCCTGGGCGTCACGATCTTCCTGCACCGTGCCCAGGCGCACCGGGCGCTCGAACTGCACGCGATCCCGTCGCACTTCTTCCGGTTCTGGCTGTGGCTGACCACCGGCATGGTGACGAAGGAATTCGTCGCCGTGCACCGCAAGCACCACGCCAAGTGCGAGACCGAGGAAGACCCGCACAGCCCGCAGACGCGCGGCATCAAGGCCCTGCTGCTGACCGGCGTCGAGCTGTACCGCGCCGAGGCCAAGAACCCCGAGACCCTGGCCAAGTACGGCAAGGGCACGCCCGACGACTGGATCGAGCGCAACCTGTACACCCGCTACAGCTGGCAGGGCGTGGGCCTGATGCTGATCATCGACCTGCTGCTGTTCGGCGCCATCGGCCTCACGATCTGGGCGGTGCAGATGGCCTGGATCCCCGTGTGGGCCACCGGCGTGATCAACGGCATCGGCCACTGGTGGGGTTACCGCAACTTCGAGGCTGCCGACGCGTCGACCAATGTCTCGCCCTGGGGCATCCTGATCGGCGGCGAAGAGCTGCACAACAACCACCACACCTATCCCACCTCGGCCAAGTTCTCGGTCAAGCCCTTCGAGTTCGACATCGGCTGGGTCTACATCCGCGGCATGGAGCTGGTGGGTCTGGCCAAGCCGCGCAAGACCGTGCCGCAATTGAAGCTGGGCGAGATCAAGCCGCAGGCCGACGCCAACACGCTGGAGGCGATCATCGCCAACCGCTACGAGGTGATGGCCAAGTACGCCAAGGAACTGCGCGCCGCCTGCGCCACTGAGCTGGAGCAGGTCAAGCAGCAGGGCGCTGCCGCGCGTCTGGCCGACCTGCAGCTGGCCAAGCGCTGGCTGCACCGCGACGACGAGAAGATCCCGAGTGCGGTCAAGCCGCAGCTGGCCAAGGTGGTCGACGGCAACCCGCAGCTGGCCAAGCTGGTGGCGATGCGCGAGGAGCTGCGCCAGCTCTGGACCCGCACCAACGTGTCGGCCGAGCAACTGGTGATCGACCTGCAGCAGTGGTGCAAGCGCGCCGAGAGCAGCGGCATCGACGCGCTGGCGCAGTTCTCCATGAAACTGCGTGCCGCGCATGCCTGACGCTCCCCCCGAAGCGCCTGCGGCGCCTCCCCCCAGGGTGGCGCCGTCCGTGGCCTGGCAAATCCAGTTCCACGGCGGCCGCTTGACGGGATGCGACAACGGGCCTTCGGGCCCGTTTTGCTTGGCAGGATCAGCAGCGGGTCACGAGCAGACAGCAAAAAGCCCGCCGAAGCGGGCTTTGTCGTTCAGGGCGGTGTCGCCACCGCAAACCGAATCACTTCAGCTTGATTTCCTTGAACAGCACGTGCTTGCGCGCCTTCGGGTCGAACTTCATGAATTCGAGCTTCTCGGGCGTGGTCTTCTTGTTCTTGTTCGTGGTGTAGAAGAAGCCGGTTCCTGCGGTGGATTCCAGCTTGATCTTCTCGCGTCCGCCTTTGGCTGCCATGGTGTGCTCCGTGTCTGAAGGGTGAGGCGCTGATTACAGCGCGTTCTTGGCGCGCAGGTCGGCCACGACCTGGTCGATGCCGACCTTGTCGATCAGGCGCAGCGCGGCGTTGGTGATGCGCAGGCGCACCCAGCGGTTCTCGCTCTCGACCCAGAACCGGCGGTATTGCAGGTTCGGCAGCCAACGACGCTTGGTCTTGTTGTTGGCGTGCGAGACGTTGTGACCGACCATCGGGCCCTTGCCCGTGACTTGACAGACGCGTGCCATGACGCTTCTCCAGAACTGTGTTGCAGGCACGGCAGCCAGCGCAAGGTTGCCCGGATGGCCGGCAGACGGGATGTCTGCCCCTTGATGACTGCCCTTGGATCTTGACCCTGGCGCAGCGCACTGCCCAGGGCCCGCCTTTTCGGCAAAGACCGCGATTATAGCCAGAAAACCGGCGTCGGCCGGCGCTGCCGGCCTGCGGACTTCAGGTCTGCTGCTCCAGGTAGCGCTGCGCGTCCAGCGCGGCCATGCAGCCGGTGCCGGCCGAGGTGATGGCCTGGCGGTAGACATGGTCCTGCA
>CALMIF010000260.1 GCA_937864045.1 uncultured Aquabacterium sp.
CCGTCGGCGAGTCTCACCCCGCCGGGCAGCACCTCGGCCACTTTGGCGTGGGTGTGCACCTCGACCCCCAGCTTGGTCAGCAGCGATTCGGTGGCCTGCGACAGCCTCTCCGGCAGCGCCGGCAGCACGCGCGGCGCCGCTTCGATCACGCTGACGCGGATGTCCTTGTCGGCATCGACACGGTCCAGCCCGAAGGCGACCATCTCGCGCGTCGTGCGGTGCAGCTCGGCCGCCAACTCGACACCGGTGGCACCCGCGCCGATGATCGCCACCTTCAATTGCTCAGGGCGCAGCGGCGTTGCCTGCGCATGGGCGCGGATGCAGGCATTGATGACCCGCGTGCGGAAGCGCTGCGCGTCGGCCGCGGTCTCGAGTTTCATCGCGTGCTCGGCCACGCCCGGCGTGCCGAAGTCGTTGCTGAGGCTGCCGACCGACACCACCAGCGTGTCGTAGCCGAACACCCTCTGCGGGGTCACCTGCTGACCCTCGTCGTCGACGTAGGGGGCCACCAGCACCTCGCGCCGCGCGCGGTCGAGACCGACCATTGCACCGACCCGGTAGCGGAAGTGGTGCCAGTGCGCCTGCGCCAGGTAGCCGACCTCATGCGCGCTCATGTCCATGCTGCCGGCGGCGATCTCGTGCAGCTTGGGCTTCCAGACATGGGTGCGGTTGCGATCGATCAGCGTGATCTCGGCCCGCCCGCGCTTGCCGAGGGTGTCGCCCAGCCGCGTGGCCAGTTCGAGCCCGCCCGCGCCGCCGCCGACGATGACCACGCGGTGGCGGCCTGCGGGGCTGGTGCAAGTGCCGCTCATGGCGCGGCTCGATCCAGGGCCTGACGCAGCGCGATCAGGAACGCGTCGGGCTTCTCGGCGTGCACCCAGTGCCCCGCATCCTCGATCGTGTGCACCTCGAACTCCGGGAAAAGATCCTCGAAGGACTCGAGGTCCGCCACGGCCACATAGTCGGAGGCACCGCCGTGGATCAGCGAAGTCGGGCCGGTGAAGCGGCGACCGAGCAGCGCCGTCGGGAAAGCACTCAGCACCGGCACCGAGATGCCGATCGCCGCGAGGTTCAGCCGCCAGTCGAAGTGGTCGTTGCGGCTGACCAGGTTCTGCAGCAGGAAGGGTGCGGTCGCCGGGTCGGGCAGCCGTTCGGCCAGGCGCCGCTGCGCCTCGGTGCGGCTCGCCGTCGCCGCCGCATCGATGCTGCGCATCGCTTCCACGTAGGGCGTGAAGCGGTCGGCGTAGGCCACCGGCGCGATGTCGACCACCACCAGGTTGCCGACCGAGGCCGGGCTCGTCAGCGCCAGCGCCATCGCGGTCTTGCCGCCCATGCTGTGACCCACGACGGTCGGCCGCGACAGGCCCTGACGAGCGATCAGCGCCCGCACGTCGTCCGCCATCTCGAGGTAGTCCATCGAGTCGGTCCACGGCGAGTGGCCATGGTTGCGCAGATCGACGCACAGCACGCGGTGATGCGGTGCCAGGGCCCGCGCCACCGAGCGCCAGTTGGCGCCCGAGCCGAACAGCCCGTGCAGCACCACCACCGGGGGTCCGGTGCCGGTGTCCTCGAACGCCAATTGCAGTGCCAAGGGTCGGGGCCGCGTGGGTGATGGTGTTCACTTCTTCTTCTGCGGCGGCAAATCGGTGCAATGCCCCTCGAAGACCTCGGCGGTCATGCCGATCGATTCACCCAGCGTCGGGTGCGGGTGGATCGTCTTGCCGATGTCGGTGGGGTCGCAGCCCATCTCCACGGCGAGACACACCTCGCTGATCAGGTCGCCGGCATGGGTGCCGACGATGCCGCCGCCGATGACGCGGTGCGTGGCCTCGTCGAAGATCAGCTTGGTGAAGCCCTCGTCGCGGCCGTTGGCGATGGCGCGGCCCGACGCGGCCCAGGGGAACACCGCCTTGCCGTACTTGATGCCTTCGGCCTTGCATTGCTCCTCGGTCTTGCCGGCCCACGCGACCTCGGGGTCGGTGTAGGCGACGCTCGGAATCTGGCGTGCGTCGAAGAAGCTCGCCTGGCCCTGCGCGACCTCGGCCGCGACATGGGCCTCATGCACCGCCTTGTGCGCCAGCATCGGCTGGCCGACGATGTCGCCGATGGCGAAGATGTGCGGCACGTTGGTGCGCATCTGCTTGTCGACGTTGATGAAGCCGCGGTCGGTGACGGCCACGCCGGCCTTGTCGGCGCCGATCTTCTTGCCGTTCGGGCTGCGGCCGACCGCAACGAGCACGAGGTCATAGACCTGCGGACCCTTCGGTGCCTTCTCGCCTTCGAAGGTCACCTCGATGCCGGCCGGCGTGGCCGTGGCGCCCACCGTCCTGGTCTTGAGCATCACGTTGTCGAAGCGCGGCGCGTTCATCTTGTCCCAGACCTTGACGAGATCGCGGTCGGCGCCCTGCATCAGTCCGTCGAGCATCTCGACCACGTCGATGCGCGTGCCCAGGGTCGAGTAGACGGTGGCCATCTCCAACCCGATGATTCCGCCGCCGACGACCAGCATGCGCTTGGGGATGCTCTTGAGCAGCAGCGCGCCCGTGGAGTCGACGACGCGCTCGTCCTCGGGCATGAAGGGCAGCTTCACCGCCTGGCTGCCGGCGGCGATGATCGCCTTGGCGAACTTGACCACCTTCTTGCTGCCGTCGGCAGCGACCACTTCGAGGTGGTGCGGATCTAGGAAGCTGCCAACGCCCGTGAGCACCTCGACCTTGCGCGCCTTGGCCATGCCCGCCAGCCCGCCGGTAAGCTTCTTGATGACGCCGTCCTTGAAGCCGCGCAGCTTGTCGAGGTCGATCTCGGGTGCGCCGTACTTGATGCCGTGGTCCGGCAGGTGCTTGACTTCGTCCATCACGCTGGCCGTGTGCAGCAGGGCCTTGCTCGGAATGCAGCCCACGTTCAGGCACACGCCGCCGAGGGTCGCAGAGCGTTCGACGAGCACGGTCTTCATGCCGAGGTCGGCGCTGCGGAAGGCCGCGGAGTAGCCACCGGGGCCGGCACCGAGAACCAACACTTCGCACTCGACATCCGCCTTGCCGCCGTAGGTGGCGGCGCCGGGGATCGGCACGGCCGCCGGCGCGGCGGGGGCCGCGGCCTTGGCGGGCGCAGCCGGCGCGGCGGCCGGTGCGACAGCCGCCGCTCCCGCCGCCGCCTCGACCAGCAGGATCACCGAGCCTTCGCTGACCTTGTCGTTGACCTTGACCAAGATGTCCTTGACCACGCCGGCATGCGTGGACGGGATCTCCATCGACGCCTTGTCCGACTCGACCATCACCAGACCGGTGTCGACGGCGATCGTCTCGCCGACCTTGACCATCACCTCGATGACCGCGACATCCTTGAAGTCGCCGATGTCGGGGACTTTGACTTCTACTTGTGCCATGACTGCCGGCCTTTCAGAACATGATGCGCCGCATGTCGGCGAGCAGGTTGGCGAAGTGCACGTTGAAGCGCGCAGCGGCGGCACCATCGATGACCCGGTGGTCCCAGGACAGCGACAGCGGCAGCGTCAGCCGCCAGGCCGAGGTCTTTCCGTCGCTCGAATGCTGCTTCCAGTAGCTCTTGCACACGCCCATGATCGCGACCTCGGGCGCGTTGATGATCGGCGTGAAG
>CALMIF010000261.1 GCA_937864045.1 uncultured Aquabacterium sp.
TGACCTGCGTGTCCTCCATCGCCACCGATTCGGTGATCTCGCAGGTGAAGCGCCCCGGCTGCAGCTGGTGGCGCGCCAGCGCCGCCTGCAGGCGGTCGACGAGGTCGTCCTGGCGCATCTGGTCGGGCGAGATGTTGATCGCCACCCGCATGCGCAGCCCCAGGCCGCGCCAGACGGCGGCCTGGCGCGTGGCGTCGTCGATCACCCAGTTGCCGATGCTGCCGATCAGGCCGTGGCGCTCGGCCAGCGGAATGAACACGGCCGGGCTGATCATGCCGCGCCGGGGGTGGTGCCAGCGCAGCAGTGCCTCGGCAGCGGTGATCTGCAGGCTGCGGGCATCGACCTTGGGCTGCCAGAACAGCTCCAGCTGGCCGCGCGCCACGGCCTGGCGCAGGTCGGCCAGCAATTCGGCCTGCTCGCGCTGGTCGACCGCCATCTTCGCGTCGAACACCATGTAGTCGCCGCCGCCGGCCTGCTTGACCTGGCGCATCGCCGCCGCGGCATGGCCCACCAGGCGCGGCCGGGCACCGTGCTGCGGGTAGGCAGCCAGCCCGATCGAGCAGCTGAGGGCGGCGTCGGCGCGCCCGGGCACCGCATAGGGCCGGGCCAGGGCCCCGCAGACCCGGTCCGCCAGGTCACAGGCCTGGCCCAGGTCCGCCGGCAGCAGCAGCAGGAACTCCACCCCGCCAAGGCGCGCCACCGGGGTGTCGGGGCCGGCCAGCTGGCGCAGCCGGCGGGCGGCCTCGGCGATCAGCTCGTCCGCCTGGCGGTGGCCGTAGCCGTCATTGACCGCCTGCAGGTTGTCCAGGTTGATCAGCAGCAGGCACAGGCTGCCGTCCTGCGCGTCGCAGCGGGCCACCTCGGCGTCGATGACCCGGTTGATCTGGCCGCCGGACAGCAGCCCGCCGCGCGAGCGCGACAGGCTGTGCAGCAGGCGCCCGCGCTGGCGCACCAGCAGCGCCGAGGTCATCAGCAAGGCGATGACCACACTCAGCAACACCGGCAGCGCCCAGGCGGACACGCGGGCAGGGGACGTCCACAACTCCATGCAACGGCATCGGCCCCGCAGGCGCCGGCTTGAGGGCCGGCGTGGCGCAGATTGCCGGCTTGGCCGGCTGGCGTGGCGCCACCGGCGAGGCGGATCAGTGCAGCAGCACCGGCTGCTGGGCCAGGGCGGTGTAGCCGGCGATGAAGTCGTCGATCACCGCCTGCAGAGTGTCGACGTCGCTGCCGGGGCGCTGCGCCACCAGGGCCTGCACGCCCTGCTGGAACTGCTCGGCCAGCGCGCCCTCGATGAAGATCTCCTTGCGGGCGAGCTTGTCGATCACCTCGAAGCCGCCGCGGCGCAGCGGGCCGGGCTCACCGCCGTCACCACGGTCGTCCGGCGGCAGGTCGAAGGACACGACCACATAGCTGTCCGAGTTGTAGAGCGTCTGCATGGGCTTCTCCTGACCCGGCACCTGGGGCCGGCAGCGGTGGAATTCAAGGCGGGGGCTGCCGCACCAGCTCCAGCTGGTCGCCCGACCGGGGCACGGTGAACCGCAGGCGCAGCGGCCAGCCGGCGTGGTCGGCTGCACCGCCGGCCGGTGCGGGCAGCCACAGGTCGATCTGCAGGCCCTCGGGCCGCGGCGGCTCGCGGCGCCAGTGCATGGCGGCACCGCCGTCGGCCTGCTGCTGCAGCTGCTGCAGTTGCCACAAGCCGGCCTGGCCCGTGGCATCGGCGACGAACAGGCGCAGCGCGTCCGGCGGCGCCTCGGCGGCGGCCAGGATGGCCGCCAGCTGCGCCAGCCAGCTCAGCCGGTCCTGCGCACCGGGCCAGGCCGGGTGCGCATGGCCGGGGCCGGAATAGCTGATGCGGCCGCCACCAGGGCCGGGCTCGCGCCGGAAGTTCGCCGCCCGCTGCCGGCCGCCGGCACGGCGGTCGACAAAACGCTCCGGCGCCAGGCCGTTGGCATCGAAGCCGCCGCTGCTGGCCTGGGCCAGCAGCGGGCGGCCGTCATCGCCCTGGGCGTCCAGCGTCAGCCGGTACGCGGTGCCGTCGTGCGCCCAGGCCAGCACCGCGCTGCCGGCGCGGCCGTTGTGGCGCAGGGCATAGAACAGCGTGGCCGGCGGCGGCACGCGGGTGGCGTACAGCGGCGGCGGCTCGCCGTCGGGCGCGGCCGTGGTGGTGGCATCGGCCAGTGGATCGGTGACGGCGGCCCGGGGCTCGGCGGGGGCGGTGGGCACGGGCAGGTCGGCAACGGCTGCGGCCGGCGGGGCAGCCGGGTGGGCCGGCGTGGCAGTGCGGCGCGGGGCCGGCGCCAACGGTGCCGCCGGTGCGGCGGCCAGCGCGGTGGTGGCCGCCGGCGCTGCCAACACGGCCGCTGCCGGCAGGCTGCGCAGCAGCACCGGCGCGCCGGTCGGCAGGCCGGCGCGGGGTGCGCCGGGCGCCAGCAGCGCCGCCAGCCAGGCATGCACCACCAGCACCGCCGCCGCCAGGGCCAGCACCGGCCAGGCACGCGCCGGGCGGCACGTCGGCGTGGCGAAGGGACCGGGCAGCGTGGCCATCGGACAATGCTGCCACCGCCCTGCGGCACCGGCAGGCGCCGCCCACCCCCCGTCCTCCTCCTCTCCGATGAAGCTCGCCACCTACCGAGACGGCTCGCGCGACGGCCAGCTGGTCGTCGTCTCGCGTGACCTGCGCACGGCGCACTACGCCACCGGCATCGCCACCCGGCTGCAGCAGGTGCTGGACGACTGGAACTTCCTGTCGCCGCAGCTGCAGGACCTGTCGGTCACGCTGAACCAGGGCCGGGCGCGGCATGCCTTCAGCTTCGAGCCGCGCCAGTGCATGGCGCCGCTGCCGCGGGCCTTCGGCTGTGCGATGGCGGCGCCCGCACCCGCCGATGCCGCGCCCGTGCTGCTGGGCGCTGCCGGCACCGGCCTGCGCGGCGCCTGCCAGGACGCCTGGCTGGGCGCCGCCACCTGGGGCCTGGCCGCCGCGCCGGCATTGGCGGTGGTGACCGGCGACATCGGCATGGGTGCCGACGCGGCCCAGGGCCTGGACGGCGTGCGCCTGCTGCTGCTGGCCAACGCCTGGCAGCTGCAGGCCCTGGCCGACGCCGAGGCCGCCCGCGGCGCGCCACCGCTGCAGGGCCTGCCCGCGGCAGCCTTCGGCCCGGTGGCGGTGACGCCCGACGAGCTGGGCGCGGCCTGGTCCGCAGGCCGGCTGTCGCTGCCGCTGCAGGCCACGCTGAACGGCCGCCGCCAGCTGCCGGTGGAAGCCGCGCCGGCCATGCCGCACGGCTTCGGCGCGCTGCTGGCACACCTGGCGATGACACGCGACGTGCACGCTGGCCAGATCGTCATCGGCGGCGCGCTGCTGACCCTGCCCGGTCTGCACGTGGGCGACCGCGTGGCCATCGACATGGACGGGCTGGACGGCACCAGCGTGTTCGGCGCGATCGACCAGCGGGTGAGCGGCCCGCAGGACACGTCGGCCGAGCCCGCGGCGGACGACGCCGACACCCCGCCCACCGCCGCCTGACCCGGCATGGCTGAGCTGCCGCGCGCGCTGAAGCACGCCACCGTCTGGCTGCTGCTGGGCACCGGCGTGTTCGTCGGCGTGCAGGCCTGGCAGCGCGCGCAGCAGCAAAGCCGCGTGACGCTGGACGGCACGGTGATCGAGCTGCGGCGCGGGCCCGACGGCCACTTCCACTGGCCCGGCCGGGTCAACGGCGTGGCGGTGGAGTTCCTGGTCGACACCGGCGCCACCGGCACCACCGTGCCCGAGTCCGTGGCCCGCGCTGCCGGGCTGGTGGCCCAGGGCACGGTGCGCAGCAACACCGCCAACGGCCCGGTGACCGGCTGGGTCGCCCGTGCCGATCTGCAACTGCAAGGCGGCCTGCACGCCGAGCGCCTGCCGGTGACGGTGCTGCCGGCGTTGCAGTCACCGCTGCTGGGCATGGACGTGCTGGGCCGGCTGCAGTTCAGCCAGGCCGGCGGCGTGCTGCGGCTGCAGCCTGCGCCGCGCTGACGGCGCTGACGGGCTGACGGGGCCGGACGCCCCGGCTACCATGGCCCGCAGTCCTTTCGACAACACATCCAACGGAGACCGCCCATGACCGACCCCAGCAAGACCTTCACCAGCATGGTGCCCGGCTTCGACTTCCTGCAGGGCCTGGTGAAGAACGCCGGCGCGGCCATGCCCGGCGTGGGCCAGTGGATCGCACCGACGCTGGACCCGGAGGAACTGGACAAGCGCATCAACGACCTGAAGACGGTGCAGTTCTGGCTGGAGCAGAACGCCCGCATGCTGGCCACCACCATCCAGGCGCTGGAAGTGCAGCGCATGACGCTGTCGACGCTGAAGACGATGAACGTGTCCTTCGGCGACCTGACCGAGGCGCTGAAGATCCGCATGCCGGCCGAGGCGGCGCAGGCCGCACCACCCGCGCCGGCCCCCGCACCGCCGCCGGCACCAGCACCTGCCCCCGCACCGGCCGCCGAAGCCCCCGCGCCCGAGGCGCCGGCCGTGCCGCCCGGCGTGATCGACCCGATGCAGTGGTGGGGCGCACTGACCCAGCAGTTCGGCCAGATCGCCGCCAGCGCCATGCAGGACGGCGCCACCGACGGCGCCCGCAACCTGGCCGGACAGCTGGTGCAGCAGGGGCTGGACGCCGCCAGCGCCACCTTCCGCCAGGCCGCGGCGATGCCGGCGGCGGTGGCGCAACAAGCGGCCGGCGCAGCGGCCAAGTCGCTGGGCCGGCTGGGCGGCGCGCAGCCGGCCGACAGCCCGGCGCCGGCGTGCAAGACCGCGGGCAAGGCCCCGGTGAAGGCCGCTGCCAAGACGGCCCGCAAGCCGGCCGCCAAGCCCCGCGCCGGCAAGACGCGCTGATCCGCACCCACGCAGCCATGCAACCCTTCGTCGTCGGCCACGCCACGCACCCGGACGGCCGCATGGCCCTGGCCCTGGCCGCCGCCCAGGTCGACGCCCGGCTGGCCGCACGCCGGCCGGCGCCGCAGCCCACGCTGGGCCTGCTCTACCTGACCGACGCGCTGGCGCCGCAGGCCGACGAGCTGCTGGCCGAACTGCAGCAGCGCTGGCCCGGCGTGCACTGGGCTGGCACCGTCGGCGTGGGCGTGCTGGCGTCGAGCGGGGACACGGCGGTCGAGTACATCGACGAGCCCGCCCTGGCGCTGATGCTGTGCGACCTGCCGCCGTCGAGCTTTCGCCTCTTCAGCGGGCGCCAGCCCATGCCCGCCGGCTGGGCACAGAGCGCGCTGGTGCATGCCGACCCGGCCACGCACGACCTGGACGACCTGCTGATCGAGCTGGCCGGCCGCACCGGCGGCGGCTACCTGTTCGGCGGCCTCACCGCATCGCGCAACCGCCGGCTGCACATCGCCGACGGCGTGTTCGAGGGCGGGCTGTCGGGCGTCGCCTTCCTGGCCCATGACCCGGCCGACCCGGTGCCCGCGCCGCGCCTGGTCTCACGCGTCACCCAGGGCTGCCAGCCGCTGGGGCCGATGCGCCGCATCACCGCGGCCGACGGCAACCTGGCGCTGGCGCTGGACGGCCAGCCGGCCCTGGCTCTGCTGCTGGATGCGCTGAACGTGAGCCTGCAGCAGCCGCAGCGGGCGATGGCCGCGCTGCGCGGCACCCTGGCGGGCCTGACCGACGACCACGACGCCGCGCTGGGCCAGGGCGGCCAGTTCGGCAGCGACACCCGGGTGCGCCACCTGATCGGCATCGACCCCGCGCGCCAGGGCGTGGCGGTGGCCGAGCACCTGGCGCTGGGCCAGCAGATCGCCTTCTGCCGCCGCGACGTGACCGCCGCCCGGCGCGACCTGGTGCGCATCTGCGCCGAGGTGCGCGACGAGGTGGCGGGCGACGACGGCAGCGCCCCGGCGCGCATCCTGGGTGCGCTGTACGTCTCGTGCTCGGGCCGCGGCGGGCCGCACTTCGGTGCGCCGTCGGCCGAGGCGCAGATCGTTCAGCACGCCCTGGGTGACGTGCCGCTGATCGGCTTCTTCGCCGCCGGCGAGGTGGCGCGGCACCACCTGTACGGCTACACCGGCGTGCTGACGGTGTTCACCGACGCCGGCTGAGCGGCCCCCGGATGCCGCTGCCCCGCATTCCGCCCATCCACTGCCTGCAGGCCTTCGAGGCGCTGGCGCGGCTGCGCAGCGCCACGCTGGCGGCCGAGGAACTGCACGTCACGCCCAGCGCCATCAGCCACCGCATGCGCCAGCTGGAAACGCTGCTGGGCACGCGCCTGTTCGCCCGCGGCGACTTCACCCCCAGCGCCGACGGCCAGGCCTACCTGGTGCAGGTGCGCCAGGCACTGCAGGCCCTGGCCCAGGCACCGGGCCGGCGCGCACCGGCGGCCGGCACGGCGCGGCTGCGGCTGGCGGTGACGCCGACCTTCTCGCGCGCGATCCTGATGCCGCGGCTGGCCGCCTTCCGCCGCGCCTGGCCCGAGGTGGAACTGGTGCTGCAGGTGGCGATCCCGCTGCTGGACGTGACCGCCGAGGAAACCGACCTGGAAGTGCGCTTCGGCACCGGCCCGTACCCGGGCGTGGAGCAGGTGCGCATCCTCAGCGACGATGTCTGCCCGGTCTGCAGCCCCGACTTCCTCGTCGACGCAGGCCCATTCCCGGGCCACTTCGAGACGCTGGAAGACATCGAGCGGGCGCGCCTGATCCGCAGCCCGCTGGTGCCCTGGAGCGTGTGGTTCCAGGCCTGCAACATCGCCCTGCCCGAGCCGCGCGGCGGCGCGCAGTTCAACGACGTGGGCCTGATGCTCGACGCCGCCGCCGCCGGCTTCGGCGTGGCGCTGACCCGGCCCAAGTTGGCCGCCGCCTGGCTGGACAGCGGCCGGCTGATCCGCCTGTCACCACGCAGCGTGCCCTCGCCGTACCACCACTTCCTGTGCTGGAAGCCCGGCACGCTGCAGCGCTGGGAATGTGCAGCGTTTGTGGACTGGTTGAGCGCGTCGTTGCAGGGGTGAGTGCGCTGGATACGCCAAGAACTTCGAGGCATGGATGCGATGGCGACCCGTGCAGCGGCCAAGACAACCGGAACGAAAGCCGCACCGGAGGATGCGCTGGGGTGAAACATGCGGGTTCGCAAGCGGTGTGGGGGCGAGAGGCAATACTTGCCCCCGAGCCTCAGGCTTGAGGCCCGGGCTCAGCATCAAGGAGCGAGAACATGACGACGGTGCAAATCAACCTGCCCGATGAGCTGGCGCAGAAGGCGGCCAGCGCGGGGCTGCTGTCGGCGGAAGCCATGGAGGCGATGCTGCGCGAGCAGCTGCGTCGCCGCGCCGGCGAGGCGCTGCAGGCGATGTGGCAGCGCGGACCGCAGGAGGAACTCACGCCCCAGACCGAGCAAGAGATCGTGGAGGAAGTGCGCAAAGTGCGCGCCGAAAGGCGGCTGCGCGAGGCGAGTTGATGGCGCCCTCAGCGCGCCAACCGCCGCGGCTGGTGCTCGATACGAACGTCGTTGTCGCCGGGCTGCTGTGGAATGGACCGCCGCGGCGGCTGCTGGAGGCGGCCATCCCGCAGAGCCCCGAGGCGCTGCGCCGAGTGCTGGCCGACGTGCTGGAAGACGCCAGCAACGAGCTGACCGGCATCGCCCGCTTGGTGCTGCAGCGAGCGCAGCTGCACTGGATCGATCTGGACCTGCAGATGAACTGGTGCGACGAGCGCATCGAGGCCCACGCCCGCAGCGACGAGCGAGCCAGCAAGGCTGCCGCGCTGCAGGGGATCGGTCCGATCGGTGCATCGGCGCTGGTCGCTAGCGTCGGCGACTTCAAGCAATTCGACAACGCCCGACAGTTCGGCGCGTGGCTCGGCCTGGTGCCCAGCCAGAACTCCACCGGGGGCAAGGCAAAGCTCGGGCGCATCACCAAGCGCGGCGACGACTACCTGCGAACGCTGTTGATCCAGGGCGCGAAATCGGCGGTCATGACGGCGACCAAACGCAGTGACCGGATCAGCCAGTGGCTGGTGCAATTGAAAGAGCGGGTGGGCTGGCAGAAGGCGGTGGTGGCGTTGGCCAACAAGAACGCGCGCATCCTGTGGGCGGTGCTCACGCGCAATGGCCGATTCGACCCGAATCATGTTCCCGAAGCAGCGGCGCCGCACTGTGCGTTAAGCCAACGGCCCGTGCTCTGAAGAGTTCGTTCCCACCCGCAGACGCGAAGCGCAGATCGTCATCACAGGTCAGACCGGCGGCAGGCAAACCCGGTAACCCTCAACGGCGCAAAGCCAGACGAGCGAATGGGGTCCTGCTGAGCGGCTCGTATCTGGGGCCTCGGCGAAAACGCCGAAACAAGCCCGTCTGTAGATGTGCAGTCTGTTCCTTGTTGGTGCCGTCAAAGCGTGCTGCATTTGCGGGAGTGGGATTGAATCCAGGCCGTTTGAGAATCAATTCAACCCGTTGACCGAAAGGGGAGTCCCTGTAGAATGGTTAGGCCTCAATGCGGAAAGTTCCAATCCCCGGTTGATGAACCCGTCCCACTGGTTCGAGGTAAAGCAAGCAACTCAGCTTGCCTTTGCGCCCAGACTTTCCTTCCGCCTTTGCAATGTCTTGAGGAGACTTCGATTGCCGCACGCACTTAAAGTCACCAACGTAATAGTATTCAGTTGTCGATTCGGATTTACGCAGGAACACCGGAAAAATCGTACTTGGCTGACTTGCAAGTAGATTGGCCTTCTGCGCTACCTTTGGCAAATTTCCTGCTTGTATCTCGTACGGTGCATCAGGATTCATTTTTTCCACCGCGAAGCATCCTGCAAGGATGATCTTGTTCTTCTGGGGAAGGTATGTCTGCGGCTCTCCCCCGCAGAAGGCTTGGATGTCCGCGCGCTTGTATGGGGTGTTCGGCTTGGGTGCGACCACAGTTTCTCCTTTGAGGCCTAACGAATGAAAGCGGCATCCCCCCGCATGCCCAGACCACCGCGGTAGCCCCGCTGGTTTTCTGGGCCG
>CALMIF010000262.1 GCA_937864045.1 uncultured Aquabacterium sp.
GTGGGCCTGCTGGCGCTGATGCTGCTGGTGCTGCTGCGCACCGACCTGATCGGCGCCTGGCGCGCCGCCACGCCGGCCGATGCGCCCAACCGCTTCGTCATCAACCTGCAGCCCGACCAGGGCGAGGCCTTCCAGGC
The DNA here is from genome assembly GCA_937864045.1 of uncultured Aquabacterium sp. Classification (GTDB taxonomy): domain Bacteria; phylum Pseudomonadota; class Gammaproteobacteria; order Burkholderiales; family Burkholderiaceae_C; genus Pseudaquabacterium. The sequence continues at coordinate 138 of CALMIF010000262.1, forward strand.
GGCGCTGAAGGCCGCGGGCGTGGCCCGCTACGACTGGTATCCGATGATCCGCGGCCGCCTGGTGGCGATCAACGGCCAGGCGGTGGGCCCGGGCCGCTACAGCGACGACCGCGCCCAGCGCCTGGTCGAGCGCGAGTTCAACCTCAGCCATGCCGGCCAGCTGCCGGCGCACAACCTGCTGGCCGCGGGCACCTGGGTGCCGGAGGAGGCCGACGGCCTGAGCGTGGAGGAGGGCCTGGCCGGCACGCTGGGGCTGAAGCTGGGCGACCGCCTGCGCTTCGACATCGCCGGCATCACACGCGAGGCGCGCATCACCAGCCTGCGCAAGGTGGACTGGGGCTCGATGCGGGTGAACTTCTTCGTGATGTTCCCGCTGTCGCAGATGGACGACCTGCCGCTGACCTACATCAGCGCCTTCCGCGCACCCGATGGCCAGCCGGGCTTCGACCGGGCGCTGGCGCGGCAGTTTCCCAACCTGACCAATGTGGACCTGTCGGCCAGCCTGGCCCAGGTGCAGAAGGTGCTGGACCAGGTGGTGCGGGCGGTGGAGTTCCTGTTCGGCTTCACCCTGGCCGCGGGGCTGGTGGTGCTGTTTGCCGCCGTCAGCGCCACGCGCGAGAACCGGGCACGTGAATACGCGGTGATGCGGGCGGTGGGCGCCGGCAGCAGCCTGCTGCGCCAGATGCAGCGCGCCGAGCTGCTGGGCGTGGGCGCCCTGGCCGGTGCGCTGGCCGCAGTGGCGGCGGTGGTGCTGGGCGGCGTGCTGGCACGCCAGGTGTTCGGCTTCACCTGGGCGCCGTCGCCCTGGGTGCCGCTGGCGGGTGCGGCGGCCGGCGCGCTGCTGGCCCTGGGCGCCGGCTGGTGGGGCCTGCGCGAGGTGCTGCGCCGGCCGGTGATGGAGACGCTGCGCCGCGCGGCAGATTGACGCCGGTCGAACCAAGCGGTCGCCGCGGAACCGGCTTTGCCGGGCCGCTGGCGGCGCCCCCCAGCGGGGGGGAGCGGCGCAGCCGCTTCGGGGGGGGGGGTTAGAAGGTTTCCCAGTCGTCGTGGGACGGCGGGCTGACCGGCTTCGACGTTTCACGTGCCTGGCTGATCGCGGCCTGCGCAGCTTCGGCCGGGCGGGGCAGCGGTTCGACGCGGACCGCGGGCTTCGGCGCTGCGACCGGCCGCACCACCGGCGGCGGCACGGCCACCGCGGTGTCGCCGCCGTGGCCCGACAGGCGGAAGACCTGCATCGACGCGGTCAGGCGCAGGGCCTGCTCCTTCAGGCTCTCGGCGGCGGCGGCGCTTTCCTCGACCAGGGCGGCGTTCTGCTGCGTCATCTGGTCCAGGTTGGCGACGGCCCCGTTGACCTGGGCGATGCCCTCGCTCTGCTCGCCGGCGGCAGCGGTGATCTCGCCGATGACGTCGGTCACGCGCTGCACGCTGGCCACGATCTCGCCCATGGTGCTGCCGGCGTCCTGCACCAGGCGGGCGCCGGTCTCCACCTTGTCGACGCTGGTGCCGATCAGCACCTTGATCTCGCGCGCCGCTTCGGCGCTGCGCTGGGCCAGGCTGCGCACCTCGCTGGCCACCACCGCGAAGCCGCGGCCCTGTTCTCCCGCACGGGCCGCTTCCACCGCCGCATTCAGCGCCAGGATGTTGGTCTGGAAGGCGATGCCGTCGATGGTGCCGATGATGTCGGCGATGCGCTTGGACGAGGCATTGATCTCGTCCATGGTGCTGACCACCTGGCCCACCACCTCGCCACCCCGGCGCGCCACGCTCTGGGCGCTGGCGGCCAGCTGGTTGGCCTGGGCGGCGGCGTCGGCGCTCTGGCGCACGTTGGCGGTCAGCTGCTGCAGGCTGCCGGCGGTGTGCTGCAGGTTGCTGGCGGTTTCCTCGGTGCGCTGGCTCAGGTCGATGTTGCCGCTGGCCACTTCGGTGCTGGCCACCTGGATCGACTCGGCCGACTGCCGCACCTGGCCGACGATGCCGCGCAGGGCGTCGCGCATGCTGGCCAGGGCCTGCTGCACGCTGCCGATCTCGTCGCTGCGGCCGGTGTCCACCGCCACGTCCAGCTCGCCGTCGCCGATGCGCCTTGCCACGTCGACCAGGTCGTTCATCGGCCGGCAGATCGCGCGCACCAGCATCAGGGTGGACAGCGCCAGGCCGGCCACCACCGCGGCCATCAGCGCCAGCACCAGCACCACGGTGCGGCTGCGTTCGGCACTGGTGTCGGCGCGCACCTGGTCGGCGCGGTCGTGCTGCAGGTCGACATAGGCCTGCTGCGCCGCCAGGTAGGTGGCGATGGCCGGCTGCACCTTCTCGGCCAGCATCGTGCGGGCGTTGCTCGCGTCACCGGCGGCCTTGGCCTTGCCGGCCGCGTCGCGTGCGGCGATGTAGGCCTTGCGGGTCTCGGCGATGCGGTCGAGCGCGGCGCGCTCCGCCGGCGAGACCGCGGCGGCATCGACGCGCTTCTGGATCTCGCTGATCTTGGCCGAGGTCTCGGCGATCTCGGGCTTGAACTGGGCCTCGACCGCCGGGTCGGCCGACGACAGGCTGGCCACCACCCGCACCGCATTGGCCTGGGTGTGGCCGCGCTAGGCGGCGGCGTCGTAGAGCTTCTTCTCACTGTCCTGCAGTGCGGCGGTGCTGCGCTCGATCTGGCCGCCGGTGCGCATGGCGACCGCGGCGCCGATCACGGTGAAGACGGCCGCCACCGTCAGGGTGGGCAGCCACAGTCGTGCCGAGATGTTCATTTGCGTCCCTTGTCTGCGCCCGCAGAGCGCAACGGGCGCCGAAGCGCCCGTTGTGGCGGGTCGGCCCTCAGTCGGCCAAGCCGTCCATCAAGCCCATGTCGCTGCTGCCCATCAGGGCCTCGATGTCCATCAGGATCAGCATGCGCTCACCCACGCTGCCGATGCCGGTGATGAAGCCGGCGTCGATGTTGGCGTTGAGCTGCGGCGCCGGGCGGATCGCCTCGCCCGACAGTTCCAGCACGTCGGACACCGAATCGACCACCGCGCCGACGACGCGGCCGCGCACGTTCAGCACGATCACCACGGTGAAGTGGTTGTACTCGGCCGAATCGCAGCCCAGCTTCAGGCGCAGGTCGACGATGGGCACGATCACGCCGCGCAGGTTGACCACGCCCTTCAGGAACGACGGCGCGTTGGCGATGCGGGTGGGCTGCTCGTAGCTGCGGATCTCCTGCACGCGCAGGATGTCGATGCCGTATTCCTCGGCACCAAGGCGGAAGGTGAGGTACTCGCCATGCGCGGCCTGGCTGCCGGCGGCACTGCCGCTGCGGCTGCCGGCGGCCTGGATGGCGCGGTTGGCTTCGTGGCGCGCCACCTGGGCGGCGTCGGTGATCATGTCCATGGTGGTGGTGCTCCGTGTGGCGGATGGGTGGCGGATGGGGTCGGCGGAAGGCCCGCTTCTCCCGGTGATGTCGGCAGGATTCGCGCCGGGTTGAGTCAGAAGGTTTCCCAGTCGGCGTCGGCCGTGGGGTTTGCCTGCGGGGCGACGGCCTGCGGTGCCGGCGCGGCATGGCGCACCGGCTGGCGTGCGGAGCGCGGGGCGCTGCGGGCGGCGGGGGTGGTGGTTGTGGTGTTGGTGGCTGGCGCCGTTGCCTGGGCCTGCGGCAGCGGTTGCGGCCCGGCATAGGCCGGTGGCGGCGTGGCGCCCTGCGGCTCGCTGCCGACGCGGAAGGTGCCCACCACCTGGCTCAGGCGATGGGCCTGCTCCTTCAGGCTTTCGGCGGCGGCAGCGCTCTCCTCGACCAGGGCGGGCTGCCGGCGGCCTGCTCGGTGCGGCCGCTCAGGTCGGTGTTGCCCGAGGCCACCTCGTTGGCGGCGGTGTGGATGCTGCCGCTGGCCTCGCGTACCTCGCCCACCAGGCGGCCCAGGGCGCCCTGCATGTGGGCCAGGGCGCGCAGCAGGTCGGCCGCCTCGTCGGCGCCTTCGGTGGGCACGGGCTGGGTCAGGTCGCCCTCGGCAATCGCCATCGCCACCGTCCGGGCGCGCTGCATCGGCGCGAGGATCGAGCTGGAGTTCAGCAGGGTCAGCGGCACCACCACCACCACCACCACGCCCAGCGTCCCCAGGAACAGCCACATCGTGCGCTGCAGCTCGGCCTCGAAGTCGGCGCGTGTCTGCTCTGCGTCGGCGGCCACCACCTTGTCGATCGCGGCCAGCTTCTCCTCGGCCGTGCGCACCTGCTGCTTGGCCATGGCCAGCATCTTGTCGGCGGCGATGGCCGTGTCGTAGGCGCCGTTCTGGATCTGTTCCAGCACCTTGGCCGTGGCGGCCTCGTAGGCGGTCAGCGCCTTCAGCGCATCGCGCGCCATCGGGTTGTCCTCGTCTTCCTCGCCTTCGAGCATGTGTTCGAAGGCGGCGCGCGTGCCCTTCAGCGATGCGAGCCAGGCTTCGCGCGCCTTCAGCACGGCCACGCCATCCTCGTAGTGGATGACCATGTCCTTCTCGTGCCGGCGCAGCTCGCCCAGCAGGAAGCGGGCATCGGAGACGTTGCGGATCTCCTTGACCGAGTGGTGCATGAAGTTGCTGTTCAGATCCCCCAGGTGGCGGCCGCCCCGCAGGCCGATCACGCCGACCAGGGCGAACAGGCCGATCACCACCGCGATCGCGCCGTGCATGCGCAGGCGGATCGAGAAGCTGCGCATCCAGTGTGTCGGGTTGGACATGTGAGACTTTCCGTGTATCGCGACCCGACAGCGTCGCTGGATGGGGGAGGCTTCCAGTCAGTGCCGCGTGCGGCGCACCAGCGTGCCGATGTCCAGGATCAGCGCGACGCGACCGTCGCCCATGATGGTGGCGCCGGAGACATCCGGCACCTTGCGGTAGTTGGCTTCGAGGTTCTTCACCACCACCTGCTGCTGGCCCAGCAGCTCGTCGACCAGCAGGGCCACGCGCTGGCCTTCGGCCTCGACGACGACCATGATGTTGCTGACGTTCTCGAAGTCGAAGCGCGGCACGTCGAAGACCTTCTCCAGGTCGATGACCGGCATGTACTCCTGCCGCACCTCCACCACGCGGCCGGTGCCGCCGATGGTCTTGATCATGTCGGGCTTGACCTGGAACGACTCGACCACGCTGCCCAGCGGCAGGATGTAGCACTCGTCGCCCACGCCCACGCTCATGCCGTCCATGATGGCCAGGGTCAGCGGCAGGCGCACCTTCACGCTCATGCCGTAGCCCTCGGCCGAGTCGATCTCGACCGAGCCGCCCAGGGCGGTGATGTTCTTCTTCACCACGTCCATGCCCACGCCCCGGCCGGACACGTCGGTGACGACCTCGGCGGTGCTGAAGCCCGGCGCGAAGATCAGGTTCCACACCTCGCTGTCGCTCAGGCTGTCCGGCGCGTCGATGCCCTTCTCGCGGGCCTTGGTCAGCAGCTTCTGGCGGTTCAGGCCCTTGCCGTCGTCGCGCACCTCGATGACGATGCTGCCGCCCTGGTGGCTGGCCACCAGGATCAGCGTGCCGTGCTCGGGCTTGCCCTTGGCCAGGCGTTCGGCCGGCAGCTCGATGCCGTGGTCGCAGCTGTTGCGCACCAGGTGGGTCAGCGGGTCGGTGATCTTCTCGACCATGCCCTTGTCCAGCTCGGTGCTCTCGCCCAGGGTGACGAGCTCGACCTTCTTGCCCAGCTTGGCCGCCAGGTCGCGCAGCATGCGCGGGAAGCGGTTGAACACCATCGACATCGGAATCATGCGGATCGACATCACCGCTTCCTGCAGGTCGCGGGTGTTGCGCTCCAGGTCGGCCAGGCCGCTGGCCATCTGCTGGCTCATGCCGGCGTCGAGGTTCTTGCTGTTCTGCGCCAGCATGGCCTGGGTGATGACGAGCTCGCCCACCAGGTTGATCAGCTGGTCGACCTTCTCGACCGACACGCGCAGCGTGGCCGATTCCATCGCCGCGTTCTGCTTGGCCTCGGGCCTGGGCGTGGCCGGGCGCGACGCGGCCCGCACCGGCTCGGCGGCGGTGCTGGCGGCGGCGGCGGGTGCGGCCTCGGCCGGGGCCGAGCCCGGGGCGCCCGGCGCGGCGTCGAAGAAGCCGTAGCCGGGGTCGCTGGCCGGTGTGGCGGCCGGTGCGGCCTCGGCATGCGGCGCGCCAGGCGCGCCCTCGTAGAAGCCGTCGCCCTTCGACAGCGGTTGCAGCGACACTGCCTCGCGCGGCACGTGGAAGGTGAACAGGTCCAGCAAGTCGTTGTCGCTGCTGGTGGTGACGACCTTGAAGCGGCGCATGCCGTCGGCCGAGCGGCCGGCGTCCAGCGGCTCGATGGTGCCCAGGCCGGTGATCTCGGCGAACAGCACCACCAGGTTGTCGGCCAGGCTGGGGTCGGGCAGGGCGCCGACGGTCAGCTCCAGCACCCGCTCGCCGGGCTCGGCCGGTGCAGCCACCGGCGCCGGTGCCGGCGCGGCGGCGCGCACCGGGGCGGCAGCGGCGGCGGGGGCGACCTGGGCGCCGCTGCACAGCGTCTTGATCGTGAACAGCAGCTCGGTGGTGTCGAGCACCGCGTCGTCGATGCCCTGGTGGCGCGCCAGCAGGGCCTTCAGCGCATCACCCGCGCTCAGCAGCACGTCGACCATCTGCGTCGTCGGCACCAGCTCATGGCGGCGCAGCTTGTCCAGCAGGGCCTCCATCTGGTGCGTCAGCTCGGCCACGTCGGTGAAGCCGAAGGTGGCCGCGCCACCCTTGACCGAGTGCGCGCAGCGGAAGATCGCGTTCAGCTCCTCGTCGTCGGCGGCGTTGACGTCGAGTTCGAGCAGCATCTGCTCCATCGACTGCAGGTTCTCGCCCGCCTCCTCGAAGAAGATCTGGAAGAACTGGCTCAGGTCGATGCCAGCGCTCATGTGGGCGCCTTCGTTGCTCATCTCGGCCATGGGGAATTCTTTCGCTGCAACAAGTTGGAGGTGGAGCGCGTGCCCTACCAAGCGATCGCCGCGGAACCGGCTCTGCCGGGCCGCTGGCGGTGCCCCCCCCTGGGGGGGAGCGCCGCAGGCGCTTCGGGGGGGGTTACCTGACGACTTTGCCGATGACCTCGATCAGCTTGGCCGGGTCGAAGGGCTTGACCAGCCAGCCGGTGGCACCGGCCGCGCGGCCGGCCTGCTTCATCTGGTCGCTGGATTCGGTGGTCAGGATCAGGATCGGCGTGGCCTTGAACTTCGGGTTCTCGCGCAGCTTCTTGGTCAGGCTGATGCCGTCCATGCGGGGCATGTTCTGGTCGGTCAGCACCAGGCTGAAGTCGCGCTGGCCGGCCTTTTCCCAGGCGTCCTGCCCGTCCACGGCCTCGACCACGTTGAAACCGGCGTTCTTCAAGGTGAACGAAACCATCTGGCGCATCGAGGCGGAATCATCGACGGCGAGGATTGAGTGCATCGTTTTCTCCGGGAAACTGGTTGGTTTTCGGAAGCAATCCGGAAACTTGAAGGTGGTGCAAGCGGTGGTGTCAGAACAGCTCGATCGAGCCGGCATCCATCTCGTCCTGCGTGACCGGGTTGGGGCGCAGCGGCGCCTCCTCGATGACGGCCTCGCCGTCCTCGTCGTCGCCCATCACGTCGCGCGCCAGGCGGTCGGCGCAGTTGCGCAGGCGGCGCTGGGTGTGGTTGACCAGCTGCGAGGCCATGTCCTGGAACTGCAGCGCCGTCACCGCGCCGGCCAGGTGCTGCATGGTCTCGTGCAGGTGGCTCTCGGGCAGCTCGGGGTGGCGCGCAGCCTCGCGCGAGAGCTGCTGGATCTGGGCCGTGGCGCCGTAGAAATGGCCCATCAGCGTCTCGGTGGCGTCGGTCAGCAGGCGCTGCAGGCGCTCCAGGTCGTTGCTGGCCACCATCAGGCTGTCCTGCAGGTCGGCGGCCGTGAGCAACTGCACCTGCACGCCAGGGGGTCCATCGGGCCCGGTGGCGGCCGGGTTCTGTTCGTGATTGCGCATCGTCACTCCGCGGAATGGGTGGGCTGGGCGGCCCCGCACCATCGGCGGCGCGGGCCATGGGCGGGTCTTCGGCCACGGCGCCTGGAAATTGAGGCTCGCCGGCCCCGTGCTGGTGCGTTGTGCGCGGCGCAACCCGATTCCGCCACGGCCGGGGCCGCCGCCGTCGGGCCGCAGGCGGCGGTTTGCCATACTCGGGCCATGGTTTCCGCCCCCACCGGCCGCCGGCCGGACCGCCCGCTGCGCGTGCTGCACCTGGAAGACAGCGTGCCCGACCACGAGCTGGCGCTGCTGCACCTGCTGCGCGCCGGCCTGCGGGTGGACTGCCTGCGGGTGGACACCGAGACCGGCCTGCGCGAGGCGCTGGCGGGCGCCGACTGGGACATCGTGCTGTCGGACTTCAACCTGCCGGGCTTCAACGGCCTGCGGGCGCAGCAGATCCTGGCCGAAAGCGGCAAGAACCTGCCGTTCATCCTGGTGTCCGGCGAGATCGGCGAGGACACGGCGGTGGCGGCCATGCGCAACGGCGCCGACGACTACCTGCTGAAGAACAACCTGGCGCGCCTGGCCCCGGCCGTGGAGCACGCCATCGCCGCCCACCGCGAGCGCCGCGCCCGCCAGCAGGCCGACCGGGAACTGGCCGCCAGCCGGCAGAGGCTGAGCGAACTGGCCCAGCACCTGCAGACCAGCGTGGAGATGGAGCGCGCGGCCATCGCCCGCGAGATCCACGACGACGTGGGCGGCAGCCTCACCGCCATCCAGTTCGACCTGGCCTGGATCGGCCGCCATGTGCTGGCCGGCGACGTGCAGGCGGCCGAGGTGCAGCAGCGCGTGCTGACCGCACTGGAGACGGTGCAGCACGCGATCGAGGCCAGCCAGCGCATCATGCACAACCTGCGCCCGGCGATCCTGGAGCAGGGCCTGGTGGCGGCGCTGCAGTGGATGGCGGCGCAGTTCGAGAAGCGCAACGCCGGCGTGGCGTGCCAGTTCCGAACCAGCCACGAGACGGTGCACCTGCCCGCCGGCGTGCCCCTGGTGGCCTACCGCTTCGCGCAGGAGGCGCTGACCAATGTCAGCAAGCACGCGCAGGCCACGCGGGTGTCGATCGACCTGTCGATGAGCCGGGGCGTGCTGAGCCTGGAGGTCAGCGACAACGGCCGCGGCCTGAACCGTGCCGACCTGGCCAAGGCGCGCAGCTTCGGCCTGCGCGGCCTGCACGAGCGCGCCGACACCGTCGGCGGCTGGGTCGACATCAGCAGCGACGCCGCCGGCACGGTGCTGATGCTGTCGGTGCCGGTGCGCCGGGGCTCCAACGAGGGCGAGGACACCGGCGCGGCCGACTTCGACCAGGACGACGACCACGATCCCACCGGATGGGGCACCCCATGATTTCAGTGATCCTCTGCGACGACCATGCGCTGATCCGGCGCGGCATCCGCGACACCCTGGCCGATGCGTCCGACATCCAGGTGGTGGGCGAGGCCGGCGACTACGCCGAGCTGCGCGGCCTGCTGCGCAGCCTGCGCCAGCCCGCGGGCGGCGGCCGGCCGGTGGAATGCGACGTGCTGGTGCTCGACATCAACCTGCCCGGGCGCAGCGGCCTGGACGTGATGCATGCGCTCAAGGACGAAGGCAGCACGCTGAAGGTGCTGGTGGTCAGCATGTATCCCGAGGACCAGTACGCCATCCGCGCGCTGCGCGCCGGGGCCTTCGGCTACGTCAACAAGGGCGGCGAGCCGCAGACCATCGTGCAGGCCGTGCGCACCGTGGCCCAGGGCCGCAAGTACGTGACGCCCGAGATCGCGCAGATGCTGGTGGAGAGCCTGACCACGCCGACCACCGAGAACGCCCACGACAAGCTCAGCGACCGCGAGCTGCAGACCCTGGTGATGATCGCCTCGGGCAAGCGCCTGGCCGACATCGCCGAGGAACTGACGCTGTCGCCCAAGACGGTGAGCGTCTACCGCGCCCGGGTGCTGGAAAAGCTGGGCCTGCAGAACAACGCCGAGCTGACGGTCTACGCGATCAGGAACGGGCTGGTGGGGGAGTAGGGCGGCCGGCGCCGAGGCGACCAGACGTCATGACGCTATGATGTTTGAGCGTTTCCCGGAGGATCCACCGTGTCAGCCACCGAAGCCATCCGCTCCACCGTCTACCTGGCACCCGAATTGCACCAGGCCCTGCGGCTGAAGGCGGCCGAAAGCCGGCGCAGCATGTCCGACCTGGTCAACGAGGCACTGCGCGAGGCCTTGCGTGACGACCAGGAGGACCTGGCGGCCGTGCGCGAACGTGCGCAGGAGCCGGCGCTGGGCTACGAGGCCTTCCTGGCCAGGCTGAAGGCCGATGGCACGCTATGAACTGCGCGTCCGGCCCTCGGTTGCGAAGGACCTGCGCGGCGTTCCCCGCGCCGAGGTGCAGCGCATCCTGGCCCGCATCGAGGCGCTGCGCGACGACCCGCGTGCGCCGGGCTGCGAGAAGCTCACCGGCGCCGAGCTGTACCGCGTGCGTCAGGGCGTCTACCGCATCGTCTACGAGATCCACGACGCGCACATCGTGGTCGAGGTGATCCGCGTCGGCCACCGCAGCGCGGTCTACCGCGGCTGAATCACTGGAACTGCTCCACCAGCCGCAGCAGCGCGGTGGAGAAGGGCTGCTCCATCAGCGGCAGGGTCAGCAGCATGCCGATCAGGCCGACGGTGACGGTGATCGGGAAGCCGACCGAGAACACGCTGATCTGCGGCGCCACGCGCGAGATCACGCCCAGCACCAGGTTGACGAACAGCAGCATGCCCACCAGGGGCAGGGCGATCCACAGGCCGAGCATGAAGACCTCGGCGCCCCAGCGCTGGGGCTGCAGCTGGTGCAGGAAGGCAAACGGTGTGTCGCCGACCGGGAACACCTCGAAGCTGCGCACCAGGGCCTGGATCAGCATCAGGTGGCCGTTGCCTAGCACGAACAAAAAGGCCACCAGGGTGCCGAAGAAACGGCCGCTGGCCGTGCCCTGGCTGGCGGTGGCGGGGTCGAAGAAGCCGGCGAAGTTCAGGCCCATCTGCAGGCCGATCAGCTCGCCGCCCATTTCCACCGCGGCAAACACCAGGCGCACTGCGAAGCCCAGGGTCACGCCCACCAGCAGTTGCTGCGCCACCGCCATGAAGGCGGCGGGTGTGTCCAGCGGCACCACGGCGAACGCGGGCAGGCTGGGCTGGGCGGCCAGGGCGATGAAGCCGGCCAGGCCGATCTTCACCCGCATCGGCACCGCCCGCTGGCTGAACACCGGCAGGCTGCCCAGCAGCGCCAGCGCCCGCAGGAAGGGCCAGAACAGCGGCGTCAGCCAGGCCAGCAGCTGGGCTTCGCTGAACGTGATCACGGCTGTTGAGCAAGCAGTCGCCGCGGAGCCGGCTGTGCCGGGCCGCTGGCGGCGCCCCCCTGGGGGGGAACGCCGGAGGCGTTGCGGGGGGGGGCCATCAGCCCACGGCAGTCGGGATGGCGAGCAAGGTGCGCTGGATGTACTCGACCAGCATCGTCAGCATCCACGGGCCGGCCACGGCCAGCACGGCGACGGCCGCCACCACCTTGGGCACGAAGCTCAGCGTGGCCTCGTTGATCTGCGTGGCGGCCTGGAACACGCTGACGACCAGGCCGACGACCAGCACCGCCAGCAGGATGGGTGCGGAGACCAGCAGCAGCATGTACAGGCCCTGCTGGCCGAGATGGAACGCTTGTTGGCTGTCCACCTGTCAGCCCCTCGTTCGACGGGTACGTCGACCGATCCCCCGAGGGGATCGCGGGCCGGCTTGGGGCGGCCCGGCGCTCGGCCCGCCCGCTTCGATGTCGTCTTGTTTCATGTTCAGGTTGCGAAAGAGGCAGCCAGCGAGCCCAGCAGCAGGTTCCAGCCATCCGCCAGCACGAACAGCATCAGCTTGAACGGCAGGCTCACCAGCACCGGGCTGAGCATCATCATGCCCAGGCTCATCAGCACGCTGGCCACGATCATGTCGATGATCAGGAAGGGGATGAAGATCATGAAGCCGATCTGGAACGCGCTTTTCAGCTCGCTGGCGACGAAGGCGGGCACGATCACCATGAAGGGCATCTGCTCGGCCTTGACGTCGGCCGGCACCTTGGCCAGCTTGGCGAACAGCTGCATGTCGCTGTGGCGCGTCTGCTTGAGCATGAAGGCGCGCATCGGCGCGCCTGCACGGTCCACCGCCTCGGTGAACTCGATCTGCTGGGCCGCATACGGCTTCCAGGCCTCGTTGTAGACCTTGTCCAGCGTGGGCGACATCACGAAGAAGGTCAGGAACAGGCTCAGGCCCACCACCACCTGGTTCGGCGGCGCAGCCTGCGTGCCCAGGGCCTGGCGCAGCAGGCTCAGCACGATGACGATGCGGGTGAAGCCGGTCATCATCAGCACCACCGCCGGCAGGAAGCTCAGCGCGGTGAAGAACAGCAGGGTCTGGATCGGCACCGAATAGGCCGTGCCACCACCACTCTGGCCCACCAGCAGCGGCAGGCTGGGGCCGCCCGTGACGCCACCTGTGACAGATTGCGCTTCAGCCGCTGCAGGAATGGCCGACAACACCGTCAAGGCGAGAAGCGGCGCGGCGCGGCGCAGCAGGCGCAAGAAGAAGCCGCGGCGGTCAGCGTGCATCACCGCTCCCCGAACGCTGCTTGCTGAGCAGTTGGGCGAACACCGTGCCGGCTGCGGCGGGTGCAGCGGGCGCGTCGGCCTGCGGCGCCATGTCGTGCAGCGTGCTGATGCCGCCGGGCGACACGCCCAGCACCAGCCAGCGGCGCTGCTCGCCCTGGCCCACCTCGACGGTGACCAGGCGCTGGTTGGGCGCCAGCGGCAGAGCACCGACCACGCGCATCGGCGCCAGGCCGTTCGCCGCGCCGCCCATCGGCGTGCGCTTGAGCAGCCACAGCGCGGCGGGAATCAGCGCCAGGATCGCCACGAAGGCGACCACCGGGCCGAGGAAATCGGTTCCGCTCATCTTGAGACTTATGTTCTTGAAAGGCGCCGCATGCGCTCGCTGGGCGTCACGATGTCGGTCAGCCGGATGCCGAACCTGTCGTTGACCACCACCACCTCGCCCTGGGCGATCAGGTAGCCGTTGACCAGCACGTCCATCGGCTCGCCGGCCAGGGCTTCCAGCTCCACCACCGAGCCCTGGGCCAGCTGCAGGATGTGCTTGATCGGAATGCGCGTGCGGCCCAGCTCCACGGTCAGCTGCACCGGGATGTCCAGGATCATGTTCAGGTCGTTGCCTGGCGCCATGGCCCCGCTCGGTGCGGCGTTGAAGTTGGTGAACTGCGCGGCCTGCACCGCACCCAGCGGGTCGGCCAGCTCGCTGGCGGTCTCCTTCGGTGCCTTGCTTTCGTCCAGCGCAGCCGCCCATTCGGCGGCCATGCGGTCCTCTTCGGACATGCCCGCGTTGTCGTCGCTCATTGGTCTACCCTCCGGTCACTGCGTGACCACCTCCCCAAGGGAGGAACGCTCTCACTTCGGAGTGGCCGTGCGTGAGCGCTCATTGTTCAGCTCCCAACCAGCCTGCATCGGCGCCGGTCAGCATCTTGTCGATCTTGATGGCGTTGCGGCCGTTGCTCGTGCCGTAGTGGCAGTCGAACACCGGCACGCCGTCCACCTTGGCCTGGATCATCGGCAGCAGGTCCAGCTCGATGAAGTCGCCCGGCTTGAAGCCCAGCACCTGCTCGACCGTGACGCTGGCCGTGGCCAGCTCGGCCACCAGCGGCACCTCGGCGCTCTGGATCTGGGTGCGCAGCAGCTGGATCCAGCGCCGGTCGGGCTCGGCGTCGCCCTGCATCGCCGAATACAGCACGTCGCGGATCGGCTCCAGCGTGCTGTAGGGGATGCAGAAGTGCACCGTGCCGGTGGTGTCGCCCACCTCCAGCGTGAAGCTGGTGGCCACCACCACCTCGCTGGGCGTGGCCACGTTGCAGAACTGCGGCTGCATCTCGCTGCGCTGGTATTCCAGCTCCACCGGGTAGATGCCCGCCCAGGCCTTCTTGTACTCGTGGATGATGGTCTCGACCAGGCGCTCGATCACGCGCTGCTCGGTGGCCGAGAAGTCGCGGCCCTCGATGCGCGTGTGGTACTTGCCGTTGCCGCCGTACAGCGCATCGATCACCGCGAACACCAGCGACGGGTCGCAGACGATCAGGCCGTTGCCGCGCAGCGGCTTGACGCTGACGATGTTGAAGTTCGTCGGCACCACGATCTCGCGCAGGAAGGCGCTGTACTTGATCACCTTGGCGCCGCCGATGGACACCTCGGGGCTCTTGCGGATCAGGTTGAACAGCCCCAGCCGGATGTTGCGGGCGAAGCGCTCGCCGATGATCTCCATCGTGGGCATACGCCCACGGACGATCCGCTCCTGGCTGGCGATGTTGTAGTCGCGGATGCCTTCCTGCTTGATCTCTTCGGTCTCGATCTTCTGGCTCTCGCCGGTGATGCCCTGCAACAGTGCATCGACTTCGTCCTGCGACAGGATCTGCTGATTCATGACGGCTGACCGGTCAGAGGCACCAGGGGGTCACTGGACAATGAAGTTCGAGAAATGGACCGCTGTCACCGGCAGGTTGCTCGGCACCTTCTTCTTCTTTTTCTTCTTCTTCGGCGGCGCGTCGGCGGCCGGCGGCGCTTCCTCGTCCTCGTCTTCCTCGATGTCGTAGCCCAGCGGGCGCACGGCGGCGTAGAGGATGGCCTGCGCCAGCTTGTCCTTGCCCTCGCGGGTCAGCAGCTGGGCGGCGGTCTTGTGCGACAGCACCATCAGGATGTTGTTGCGGATCGCCGGCATGTAGGCCTTGAGCTCCTCGCCCGTCTTGGCGTCCTCGATCTCCAGCGTCACGCCGACCTGGGCGTAGCGCTCGCTTTCCTTGTCGGCCAGGTTGACGGTGAACGGGTCCAGCGGCACGAACACCGGCGGGTGCTTGGGGTCGTGCTTGGGCTTGGGCTTGGCGGCCGGCTCGTGGGCCTCGGCCTTGGCCTTGCCGTGGCCGCCGTCCTCCTCGCCTTCCTCGCCCTCGGCGGGCTTCTTCTTCAGCAGGAAGAACGCGGCGCCGCCGCCGATCAGCACCACCAGCAGCACGGCGGCGATGATGATGATCAGCTTCTTCTTGCCGCCCTTGGCGGGCGGGGCGGCGTCGGCAGTGGCAGCGGGTGCGGCGGACATCGGGTCTCTCCAGGGCGTGCCGGCACGGGGCCGGCAGGGCAGGGCGCCACGCCAGACATCGGCAGGGGCGGCCACTCAGGTTCGTCTGTGCCGATTATTCGGAGCCGCCCCCCGCGGCGATGGGCCGAACAGCGGTGCAAACCGGCGTGTCTTCCGGCCTGCGCAGGCGGTGGCGGCGGTGCGCTGCGGCGCCCGTGCAGGCGCGATCCGGCCGCCGCGGCCTGCAGTGCAGGCCCGCAGCCGCCGCTGTGCGGGTGTTCCGGGTGGCGCTCAGAATCTGTGAGTGATTCGTTCACAGGTTCTCAGGCCACCAGGTCGACCAGGCCGCGCTGGGTGCGCAGCGTCACCGCCGGGCCGGCCAGGGGCTCGTTGCCGCCGGCCGGGCCGCCGGCCTGGCGTGGCTGGCCGGGCTGCGGCTGGCCGTCGCCCTGGCCCTGGCGGCCACCCGGGGCCTGCTGGAACACGCCGCCGCCGGCCAGCGTGAAGCCGGCGTCCTGCAGCGCGCCGGCCAGCGCTGGCAGCGAGGCCTCGATCACCTGGCGGGTGTTGGCCAGGTCGGCCTGGAAGTCGACCCGCGCGGCGCTCCCGTCCAGCGCGATCTGCACGGCGATCGGGCCCATCTCGGCGGGGTTGAGCTGCAGGCGGGCGGTCTGCACGCCGCCCTGCACCAGCAGGCTGACCTGGGCGCCCAGCGCGGCACCGAAGCCGGGCTGGTCCAGCGGCACGGGAATGCGCGCCTCGGTGGCCGCGGCGGCGCCGGGCAGCGTGCCCGCCAGCGGGGCCGCGGGCTGGGCGCCGGCCATGCCGGCTGCCGCCACGGTCGGGGCCTGCACGGCGCCCGCCGTGTCGGCACCGGCTGGCACGGCGCCAGGCGCTGTGATGGCGGCTGTGGTGGCGGTAGCGGCGGCCAGGGCCCGCTCGCCCGCCGGTGCCAGGCCCGCCGCAGCCGGCAGGG
Organism: uncultured Aquabacterium sp.; assembly: GCA_937864045.1. Taxonomy (GTDB): domain Bacteria; phylum Pseudomonadota; class Gammaproteobacteria; order Burkholderiales; family Burkholderiaceae_C; genus Pseudaquabacterium. Next base: position 16,209 of record CALMIF010000262.1, read on the forward strand.
CGGACGCGGTGGCGGTGCCTGCCGGCGCTGGCCAGGCCGCGCCTGCGCCGGTCGCTGCCGCGTCGGCCTGGCGGTCGGTGCCCGGGCGCGGGCCTGCCGCGCCGGTGGCGGCGTCGGCCAGGGTGCGGCCCTGGCCGTCCGGGCGCAGCGTGTCGACCCCGGCGGCGGCCGTGCGGCCCACCGCGCGCTCGATCGGCCGGCTCGCGCCGCCGGCCGGGCTGGCGCTGCGGCCGGTGTCGCCGGCGGCAGGGTTGGCGGCCAGGTTGCTGGCCGGGTTGGTGCCTGCGGCGGGCAGCGCTGCCGGCGTGGCGCCCGCAAGCGCGGCCGGCTGGGCGGCGGCTGCAGTGGCCGCGCTGGTCGTGCCATCGGCCGACGCGGCGCCGGCAGGCGTGGCGGTGTCGCCCGTCACGGCGTCCGCCGGGCCGCTGTCGGCGCCCGTTGCCACGCGTGACCGGCCGGCGGCACCTGCCGCCCTGGCGGCGGCCGGCGCGGTGTCGGCCGCCGTCGCCGGCGCACGGGTGCGGGTCGACACCGCCGCCTGCGCTGCCGGGTCGACCGGGGCGCCGATGCCGGCCGCCTGTGCGGCCGGGCCTGGCATGCGGTCGCCGGCGGTGGCGGTCGCCGGGCCGGCGGCGGCGCTGCCGTCGGCGGGCGCGTCGGCCCGCATCGCCGGGGTTGCCATCGATGCATCGGCGGCGGTGGTCGTGCTGCGCACGACGGCACCGTTGGCGGCGGCCGCGAGCGGGGTGTCGGTGGCCGATCCCGGCGCGGAGGCTGCGGCCGGCAGCGTCGGCAGGGCGACGCCGGCCGCCGTGGCCGCCGTGGCTGCAGACGCCACCTTGGTGCTGGCGGCGTCTGCGGCGGCCAGCCCGCCGGCGGGCATGCGGCCGATGGCGGCTGCGCGGGCCGCCGGCGTGGCCGTGGCGCCAGCGTCGCTGGCGGTGACCGGGGCAGCCCCGGCGGTGACGGCTGCCGCGGCGGCCTGGGCCGCCAGCGCCTCGGTCGGCACCACCGGGGTGAGCGTCTGCAGTGCGCCGGCCGCCGCCGCGGTGTCGGTGGGTGCCGCGGCGGACGGCGGCTCGCCCGCCTCCCGGTCCGCGGCGACGGCGGCCGTGGCGCCGGCGAGGCTGGCCGTGGTGCCGGGGATGGTGGCGGCGGTGGACGTGTCGCCGCCGGTGGCGGCCAGGGCCCGCTGCGCCAGGCGATGGCGGGCCCACTGCGTCGTGCTGGTGGTGGTGCCGGCGGCGGCGTTGTTCGCGGTTGCGGTGGCGTCGGCGGCCTGCGCGCCTGTGGCGGCGCCGTCGGCCGGGGTGTCGGCCGACGTGTCGCTTGGGCGCGCGGCGTCGGCGGTGGCTGGGGTGGCGCCGGGGACGTCGTCGGCCGGCGGCGCGCCATCGGCCGCGGCGGCGCCTTCGGCCGGTGGGTGGCTGCCTTCGTTGCGGGCCGGCGGTGGTGCGTCGGCCCGGCGTGCCTGGGCGCTGCCGGCAGCGGCGCTGGCCGCGGGGGCAGGCGCGCCGGCCGATGGCGCATGGGAGGGCACGGGCGTGGGTGCGGCCACCGGCACGGCCTTGGCCGCTGCGGGCGGCGCCGCGCCGGCCTGGTCGATGGCGCGCAGCGCGGCCTGGCGGTCCGCCTGGCGCTGCATCAGCGTGGCGAAGTCCGGGCCGCCGGTCTCGGCAGGCGCGGCCTGCAGGGCCGATGACAGGCCGGTGGACAGCGCGGGCGACACCGCAGGGGTGAGGGCGGCGGGCAGGAAGGCGGTCATCGGTGGTCCTTGCGTCGGTGTCGGGTGGGCGGGGGCGGCCTCAGCGCGCCGGTGTCGCCATCGGGTGGCGCTCGCGCTGCGCGGTGGCGGCGCGCTGGGCGGCCTCGTCGGTGGCGCGCTGGTCGCGCCGGTTGGCCATGGCCTGCAATTCGGCCTGGCGGCGGCTGATCAGCTTGCGCACCGCCGCCACCCGCTGCTCGCGTGCCAGCAGCAGGCCGCGCGCCTGCTGCAGCCGCTGGGCCAGGTGGCGGGTGTTGGCCTGCTGGTGGTGGATGGCCTGGTCCAGCCGCTGGCCGAAGCCGCGGTGGCAGTGCAGCAGCTCGGGCGTGCCGGCCTGCTGGAAGCGGGTGGTCCAGCGCTGGTCGTATTCGCCGCGGTAGGTGGTCAGCGCCTGCGCCTGCTGCTCGGCCTGGGCCACCAGCGCCTCGGCCTGGCGCAGCCCGGCAGCCGCAGCGTCACGCTCCTGCTCGGCGCGTTCGAGCAGGGTCTGCAACAGCGCGATGGACGAGGCACTCATGTCAATTCTGGGTGGCGACTTGCGCCAAGGTGGTCGCGTGCTTCAGGTCTGACCAAGCGAACGCCGCGGAGCCGGCTTTGCCGGGCCGCTGGCGTTGCCCCCTTGACGGGGCGCGCGAAGCGCGTGGAGGGTGGGTCATCAGTTCATCAGGCGCGCCAGCTGGGCGCGGCTCTGCACCAGGGTGGCGCGGTCGTGCATGTCCTGCTGCAGCAGCGCCACCAGCGGCGCGTGCACCTGCAGGGCCTGGTCCAGCTCGGCGTCGTGGCCGGGCTGGTAGGCGCCCAGCTGGATCAGGTCGCGCGCCTTGCCCACGCGGGCCAGCACGCCGCGGGCACGCCGCGCCAGCTCGACCTGCTCGCGCGGGCTGACGTTGCTCATCACCCGCGAGATCGACTTCTCCACGTCGATGGCCGGATAGTGGCCGGATTCGGCCAGCTCGCGGCTCAGCACGATGTGGCCGTCCAGGATGCCGCGCGCGGCATCGGCGATCGGGTCCTGCTGGTCGTCGCCCTCGCTGAGCACGGTGTAGAACGCGGTGATCGAGCCCACGCCGTTCAGGCCGTTGCCCGAGCGCTCGACCAGCTGCGGCAGCTTGGCAAAGCAGCTGGGCGGATAGCCCTTGGTGGCCGGCGGCTCGCCGATGGCCAGGGCGATCTCGCGCTGGGCCATCGCGTAGCGGGTCAGGCTGTCCATCAGCAGCAGCACATGGCGGCCCTGGTCGCGGAAGTGCTCGGCCACCGCCGTGGCATAGGTGGCGCCCTGCATGCGCACCAGCGGCGGCGCATCGGCCGGCGCGGCCACCACCACGCTGCGCGCCAGGCCGTCCTCGCCGAGGATGTCCTCGATGAATTCCTTCACTTCCCGGCCGCGCTCGCCGATCAGGCCGACGACGATCACGTCGGCCTCGGTGTAGCGGGCCATCATGCCCAGCAGCACGCTCTTGCCGACGCCGGTGCCGGCGAACAGGCCCAGGCGCTGGCCGCGGCCCACCGTCAGCAGGGCGTTGATGGCGCGCACGCCGGTGTCCAGCGGGGTGCGCACCGGGTCGCGCTCCATCGCGTTGATCGGCCGGCGCAGCATGGGCTCGTTGCGCACATGCTGCAGCGGGCCCAGGCGGTCGATGGGCTGGCCATGGGCATCGACCACCCGGCCCAGCAGGCCGTCGCCCACCGCCAGGTGCAGGCCGCGGTCCTCGCTGCGGCGCCACAGGGCGTTGTCCTTGCCCAGCAGCGGCGGCGTGTGGCTGATGCCGCGCGGCGTGACCCGGGCGCCGCTGGACAGGCCGTGCACCTCGCCGGTGGGCATCAGGAAGGCGCGGTCGCCGTTGAAGCCCACCACCTCGGCCAGCACCGGCGGGCCCATGTCGCCATGCACCTCGCAGACCGAGCCCACCGGTGCGCGCACGCCCGCGGCTTCCAGCACCAGGCCGGCCACGCGCACCAGGGTGCCGTGGGTCTGCAGCGGCACCTTCACCGCGGCGTAGGACTGCAGGTCGTTCAGGTAGTGCGTCCAGCGCTGCTGCCGGGGAGATGGAGCCCCTCGCCCGTCGAGTACGCCGGGCGATCCCCCGAGGGGATGCGGGCCGGCTTGGGAGCGGCCCGGCGCTCGGCCCGCC
>CALMIF010000263.1 GCA_937864045.1 uncultured Aquabacterium sp.
CTTGTCTTCCCAGCCGTTCTTGAAGATGTGGTGCATCACGCCGAACAGGAACGGAATGTCCGAGCCCGAGCGGATGCGCACGAATTCATCGGCCTTGGCCGCCGTGCGGGTGAAGCGCGGGTCGACCACGATCATCTTGCAGCCGTTTTCCTTGGCATGCAGCATGTGCAGCATGCTCACCGGATGCGCCTCGGCGGCGTTGCTGCCGATGTAGATCGCAGCCCGGGCGTTCTGCATGTCGTTGTAGCTGTTGGTCATCGCGCCATACCCCCAGGTATTGGCGACGCCGGCGACCGTGGTGCTGTGGCAGATCCGCGCCTGGTGGTCGGTGTTGTTGCTGCCCCAGAAGCTCATCCACTTGCGCAGCAGGTAGGCCTGCTCGTTGTTGTGCTTCGACGAGCCGACGACGAAGATCGAATCCGGCCCGCTCTGCTTGCGCAGCTCCAGCATCTTGGCGCTGATCTCGTTGAGCGCCTGGTCCCAGCCGATGCGCTGGTACTTGCCGTCGACCAGCTTCATCGGATAGCGCAGCCGGTATTCGCCATGGCCGTGCTCGCGCAGCGCCGCGCCCTTGGCGCAGTGCGCACCCAGGTTGATCGGCGAGTCGAACACCGGCTCCTGCCGCACCCAGACGCCGTTCTCGACCACCGCGTCGACCGCACAGCCCACCGAGCAGTGGCCGCAGACGGTGCGCCGCACCTCGACCTTCTTCGCCGTGCCGTCGGCGGCCTTGGCGGCATCGGCCGCGTCGACCTTCTTCACCAGCAGCAACTGCGAGGCGGCGATGCCGGCGCCCACGCCCAGCCCCGAGCGGCGCAGGAAGGTGCGGCGGTCCAGCGTGGGCACGGCGCGGGCGACGCCGCGGGCAAGGCTGGCGACCAGGCCGGAGGCCGGGGTGGCAGGGGCGGGGGCGTTGACGTTCTTGCGGGTCAGCAGCATGGTCGTCTCCCGGTCTCAGACCTTGGCCGTGCGGTAGTACTGCTGCACATGCGCGCTCAGGCGGTAGCCGCCTGCGGTGTCGTCGGGCTTGGCGCCAGCCTGGGCGACCGGCTCGGGGGCCTGGTCCAGCGGCAGCACGGCGGCCGCAGCGGCCAGCGCGCCGGCGGTGCCGGCACCGGCGAACAGCCGGCGCCGCGACAGCGGGCCTGCGGCGGGTGCGGTGGGACCAGCGGTGTCAGCGGATTGGGGGGTCTTGCGCATCACGGCCTCCTGGCGAAATCAGGGCACGCTGCCCTTGCAGGCACGTGCATATCGACACCTTGCATTAGGGATCAGGGACAACCCTGTTGCAATCAGGGGCGCCCCGGGCGGTTGCGCGACAACTTGTCGCAAGCCGGGCGCCAAGGTGGACAGGCTGTCGCGCTGCGCCCCCGGATCACGCTTCCTACAATCCGCCGCCCCATGCCCGACACCCTCCGCACCGACGACCCCGACGCTGCCGCCGCCCCGGCCGGCGCGCCGCGCGACCACTGGCCGCTGGCCACGGTGCTGGTGGTGGACGACGAACCCGGCATGCGCCACTTCCTGGAGAAGACGCTGGCGCCGCGCGTCGGCCAGGTGATGAGCGCCGCGTCGGCCGAGGCCGCCGACGACCTGGTGCGCCGCCACCGCTTCGACCTGGTGGTGCTGGACATCGCGCTGCCCGGCATCAGCGGCATCAGCTGGCTGAAGGCGCTGCGCGAGCGCGGCTTCGCGGGCGAGGTGGTGCTGATCACCGCCTTTGCCGACCTGGACACCGCCATCGAGGCGTTGCGCGCCGGTGCCAGCGACTTCATCCTCAAGCCCTTCCGCGTCACGCAGATCCACAACGCCCTGCGCCAGGGGCTGGAGCGCGCCGGCCTGCGGCGCGAGAACTGGGTGCTGCGCCGCGCGCTGCGCCAGCGCACGCCCGCAGCCGACGGCCTGGTGGGCGACTCGATCGCGATGCGCGGCCTGCAGGCGGCGCTGCAGCGGGTGGCGGCGGTGGACAGCACGGTGCTGCTCAGCGGCGAATCGGGCACCGGCAAGGAGCTGGCGGCCCTGGCCCTGCACCACCAGAGCCCCCGCGCTGCCGGGCCCTTCGTGCCGGTGAACTGCGCCACGCTGTCGCCCGACCTGATCGACAGCGAGCTGTTCGGCCAGGCCCAGCTGGCGGGCAGCGGCCGGCCCGGGCGCGACGGCCTCTTCGTCTACGCCCAGGGCGGCACGCTGTTCCTCGACGAGGTGGGCGAGCTGCCGCCGGCCCAGCAGGCCAGCCTGCTGCGGGTGCTGGAGGAGCGGCGCATCCGCCCGGTGGGCAGCGAGCAGGAGATCCCGGTGGACGTGCGCATCGTCGCGGCCACCCACCGCCGGCTGGCCGACGAGGTCGAGGCCGGGCGCTTCCGCAAGGACCTGTACTACCGGCTGCAGGTGGTCGAGATCAACCTGCCGCCGCTGCGCGCGCACAAGGAGGACATGGCGGCCCTGGTGGCGCACTTCATCGCCACGCTGGCGCCGCGCCTGGGCGTGCCGCCGATCGCAGTGACCGACGACGAGCTGGGCTACCTGCGGCAGTACGACTGGCCCGGCAATGTGCGCGAGCTGCGCAACCTGATCGAGCGCTCGCTGATCCTGGGTGCGCTGAACGTCTCGGCGCTGTACCAGGGCCTGGCGCGGCAGGACCTGCGGCACGAGGCGCAGGCAGCGCGGCCTGCGGCAGCGAGCGCCGCGTTGCCCGCCACCACCGACCTGAACACGCTGGAGAAGCAGCACATCCTGGCCGTGCTCGACAGCGTGGGCGGCGACAAGACCCGCGCCGCGCAGCTGCTGGGCATCTCGCGCCGCACGCTGGAGCGGCGCGTGGCGGAATGGAGGGGTTGATCCCCCCCGGAGGGCCTTCGGCGCCTCCCCCCCAGGGGGGCGCCGCCAGTGGCCCGGCCAAGCCGGCTCCACGGCGACCGCTTGCCAGGCTGCCGCACCTGCCGACCATGGCGCACTGGCCCATCCGCCGCAAGCTGCAGGCCATGGTGCTGCTGCCCCTGCTGGGCGTGCTGCCTCTGCTGGGCCTGGTGCTGCTGGTCTGGGGCAATGCGGCGCTGGACCAGCTGCTGATCACCAAGGTGCGGTCCGACCTGGCGGTGGCCCATGGCTACTTCGAGCGCGTTCGCGGCGAAGTGGCGGCCAGCGTCGGTGCGGTGGCCGACTCGCAGGCGCTGCATGCGGCCCTGGCGGCGCCGGGGTCGGACGACCTGGTGGCACTGCGCTTGCTGCTGCGGCGCTACCAGCAGCGCGAGGCGCTGGACTTCATCAACCTGCGCACGGCCGACGGCCGGCTGCTGGTGGCCGACTTCGAGGGTGCCGCGCTGCCGCCGGGCACGGCCGCGCCGCTGCCGGTGGGCCGCACCGATGCCGCCGCGCGCACCACGGCCACGCTGGCGGTGCTGGCGCCCGGCCAGCAGGGCCTGCTGGCGCCGGCGCTGCGGGCGCGCGTGCAGGTGCCGTTGGTGCCCACCCGCAACGCCCAGCCCACCAGCCGCAGCCACGAGGACCGGGCCCTGCTGCTGCAGGCCAGCGCGCCGGTGCGCGACGCTGCCGGCCGGGTGCTGGCCTGGGTGCAGGCCGGCCTGCTGCTGAACCAGAACCTGCCGCTGATCGACCACGTCAACGCCATCGTCTACCCCGACGGCGCGCTGCCCTTCGGCAGCCAGGGCACGGCCACGCTGTTCCTGGACGATGTGCGCATCTCCACCAATGTGCGGCTGTTCGGCTCCGATGGCCTGCAGGGCAGCCAGCGCGCGATCGGCACCCGCGTGTCGATGGCGGTGCGCGAGGCGGTGCTGGGCCGCGGCAGCACCTGGCTGGACCGCGCCTTCGTCGTCAGCGACTGGTACGTGTCGGCCTACGCACCGCTGGCCGACGGCGACGGACAACGTGTCGGCATGCTCTACGTGGGCTACCTGGAGCGGCCCTTCACCTGGTTGAAGTACGGCGTGCTGGCCGGCATCGGCGCCGTGTTCTTCGCGGTGATGGTCGCGGCCACGCTGTGGTCGGCACGGCGGGCGCGGCAGATCTTCCGCCCGCTGGAGCAGATGGCGCAGACCATGGCCGACGTGGAGGCCGGCCGCCTGCAGGCGCGGGTGGGGCCGGTGGCCAGCGGCGACGAGATCGGCGCCCTGGCCGGCCACCTGGACCATCTGCTCGACGCCATCGCCGCCCAGACCGCCGCGCTGCAGCGCTGGAACGCCGAGCTCGACACCAAGGTGGCGCAGCGCACGCACGAACTGCAGGTCGCCCAGCACCAGCTGCTGCGCACCGAGAAGATGGCCGCCGTGGGCCAGCTGACGGCCAGCATCGCCCACGAGGTGAACAACCCGATCGCGGTGATCCAGGGCAACCTGGACCTGGTGCGTGAGCTGCTGGGCGAGGCCGCACGGCCGGTGGCGGATGAACTGAAGCTGGTCGACGCCCAGATCGAGCGCATGCGCCTGATCGTGACCCAGCTGCTGCAGTTCGCCCGGCCCAACGAATACGCCGGCTA